>NZ_VSZO01000009.1:0-300000 GCF_008312935.1 Roseiconus lacunae
GCAGTCTACGAAAAGCTAAAACTTGTGTAGATACCAATGCCCAGTGGGAGAGTGAAATGACTTAAGCCGAATCTTTCGTGTTCAACTGCTTAGCCCCTATCTTTGGGTTCAATAACTTTTGAGCCGACGGGCGTTTGCCTCGGTGATTGAACGGAATCCATGGCAAATGCCATTCGGCTATTCCAATTCCTGAGATTGCCGGAACACTCGCGCCGGGCCTTTCGTTTGCGATGCAAACTTACTCCTTGTTGCCGACACAATACAGCGTTGACTTGCTGCGTAAGATCATCTGATCGTCAACGACTGCAGGCGATGCCATGTAACCATCGCCGAGTTCGGACTGCGAAACTAAGTCGTACTCGCGTCCCGGTTTGAAGACAAAAATCTCGCCGTCGGTATTGAACGCATAGATGCGCCCATCGGCGAATACCGGTGACGCCGCGAACGCCCCGCCGGCTCGTTTTTGCCACAAGATCTTTCCGGTGTACGCTTCACGCGCCGAAAGGATGCCGTCATCACTGGTCATATACAACAGCCCGTCAATCAGGAGCGGCGAGGATTTCTTTGCGATTGATTTCCGCGAAGCCCATTCAATTTGGGTATCGGTGATATTTCCGGTCCCTTTCGGATGAACAGCCACCATCGATCCCATTCCATTGGTGATGAAAACCAAGCCATCACCGTAAACCGGTCTTGCCGAAGCGTTCATCCCCGCGTGATAAACCGTCCAAAGCGAGTCCCCAGTCTGTGGATCGTAGGCGACGGTAGCAATCGCACTGGGATAAACCAATTGAACCTGCCCGTCGACGTCGATGATCTGGCCGGTGCCATATGCCTTTTTCAAATCGCCGTTATCGGTGCCATACTCGATCGCGCGATCTTGTATCCAAACGGTCTTTCCGGTGTCCTTGTCGAACGCGACGACATACTGCACGTCAAAGCCATCGTAAGCCACGATCAGCTTTCCGTCGTATAGGATTGGAGAGGACGCGGGACCACGATGATGATCGCACTGAAGATCCTTGCGGGCCCATCGGACTTCTGCCGTTTCGGTGTCCAAACAAGCGGTCAAATAGGCACCAAAGTGGACATAGACACGCCCCTTCTCGATCACCGGAGTAGGCGACGCGTAACTGTTCATTGGATGGCAGAACGCAGGTGATTCGTTCTCGAGCAACTTGACGTCGTGCACGATTTTTCCGCTGTCGCGATCAACGCAAATCACGGACATCGAGGTTCCGTCCTCGGTCGCGGTGGTCAGCCAGATCTGATTGCCCCAGACAACGGGCGACGACCAGCCTTTGCCGTGAATCGGCGTACTCCACCGGACCACCGACGTATCAATCCGTTCGGGCAAGTTTTCCGCATCTGCGATCCCATTGCCTTGGGGGCCACGAAACTCAGGCCAGAAATCATCCGCGCGAGCGGTCGTGGCGTGCGCCGTGATCGAGGCGACGACAATCATCAAAAATGCAGAAGTCGATCGAAAAGATCGTGCGTGGCAATCAAGGTGTGGCATGGTGGGCAGTGAACGGCGAGGTGAGGAATTCAAGCACTCGCCATTCTATCCCTTTCATCAATCGTTTGCTGGACCGAATCGATGTCGGTCCTGCCGTGCCGCTTGCAACGATTCGACCGTGTCTTGTTCGGCACCGGGGTCGCCTTGGCCTTTCATCCAGCGTTCGAGTTCCGCTGAAAGCGACGACCGCACCTCGGCAAGCCCCGCTTGTCCGGCCAAGTTGTTCATTTCGTAGGGGTCAGCTTCGAGGTCGTACAGCTCTTCTGCCGGTCGACGCATGTAACGTTGGATCAATCGGTATGCATTCGGGTTGTCAAACGAGTTGTACACCCACGTTTGCCAGTACTTGTTATTCAGCTTGCCATCACCTTTGATCCCCATCAGATGTTTTTCGATATAGAGGTTCTCGTTGGTCAAGTTACGAATGTAGTGATACTTGCCGTCACTGATCGAACGCACCGGATAGGAGGGTCCCTCGGGGACATTGTTGTGAACCCCATAGACATAGTCGCGGTGTTCGTTGAGCTGTCCTTTTAACACCCCCGCGAAACTTTGCCCATCAAACGCATCGCGTTCATAGGGGAGTTCTGCCATCTCCATCATCGTTGGCAAAACATCGGCATACTGCACCAGTGCGTCGGTTCGCCGGCCGGCTGGCACAACGTTCGGAAATCGGGCGATCAGTGCGGTGTGAACGCCGGTGTTGTAATTCGTCCATTTGTTTCCAGGGAACTGAGACCCTTGTTCGGACGAAAACAGTACCAACGTGTCGTCGGAGTGACCCGCCGAATCCAGTGCTTCCAAGATCTCGCCGACTTGTGAATCCATATAAGTGATTTCAGCTAGGTAGCGTCCGAAAGCACGGCGGGTTTCAGGGGTGTCGGCAATGTTGGGCGGCAACTCGATCGACTTCGGCGGGTATTGACTCGCATCGCCCATCACCCAAGGCACGTGAGGCTCGACCAAGGCGATCACCAAACAGAACGGTTCGGCATCGCGGGTCATAAATTCTAGAGCCGACTGAAGCCGGTGCGGTTGCGTCGGATCACGAACGCAGTTTTTGTCAAACCCATCGACGGATTCAAAAGGAAACGCTTGCCGCGGTTGCACATGAACTTTGCCTGCCAAGCCAACGCGATACCCTTCCGCACCGAGGTGTTGTGGCATCGAGCGAATATCCGATCGGCTGGCTGAGTGATTCCAAGCGCAGCCGTTGCTCATCGGATACAACCCCGAATAAAGTTCGGCGCGACAGGGTTGGCAAATCGCCTCGGCAAGAAAAGCTCGATCGAAAACCAATCCTTGCGACGCCAAACGATCCAGATTCGGCGTCTTCGCATTTCGGCCGCCATACACCGGCAAGTCGTTGTGCGTGCAATCGTCCGCCAAGACGATCAAGAAGTTTGGCTTGGATTCTGCGCGAGCCGCATCGGCGAACAAACACGAGACGGTGAAGATCGTCACCGCAGCCATCAATTTCGATGCGAGTTTCATTAAGGTGCTCGGCAGAATGTTATGCAAGTTATGCGATGATTTCGTGAATCGGTTCGACGTGTTCAACGCCGACCAATTTTTGATCCAATCCGCCGTAAAAGTACGACAGATGGTTGGGGTCGAGTCCGAGCAGTTGCAGCGTGGTCGCGTGCATGTTTTTGACATGAAGCGGATTCTCGACCGCGGCGGCGCCCAGTTCATCGGTCGTGCCATACGAGACTCCGCCCTTAATTCCCCCTCCGGCCATCCACATCGTGAACCCAAAGGAATTGTGATCGCGACCGGAGCCTTTGGCGTATTCTGCCGTCGGCTGCCGCCCGAATTCGCCACCCCAAACGACCAATGTTTCATCCAACATGCCACGTTGCTTTAAATCGGCGAGCAATCCGGCGATTGGCAAGTCCGTGCGTCCGGCGTGTCGATTGTGGTTGAGCTCCAAATCGCCGTGGGCATCCCAGTTATCGTCGTTGTGAGCTCCGCCGCTATAAAGCTGAACAAACCGGACTCCACGATCGACCAACCGTCTTGCGATCAGACAGCGGGTGCCAAAGTCATTTGTCTCGTCATGATTGACGCCATACATTTCGAGCGTCCGCTCGTCTTCGTCAGCAAGATCCACCGCTTCAGGCGCCGCGGATTGCATCTTGTAAGCAAGTTCATAGCTGGAGATTCGTGATGCCAAATCATCGTTGTCTTGGCGTCCTACCAAGTGTCGTTCGTTAGCCGCTTGGATCGAATCGATCATCTCGCGTTGCACGGCTTCGCTCATGCCATCGGGTCGGTCCAAATTCAAGATCGGCGCGCCTTTGCTACGGAAGACGGTTCCGGCATACGTAGCCGGCATGTAGCCGCTACTCCAGTTCTTCGCACCACTGATCGGCCCGGCCTTGGGATCAAGCATGACGACATAGCCGGGCAAGTTCTCGTTGACCGATCCCAAACCGTAGTTCACCCATGACCCCATCGCGGGACTGCCCGAAAGAATTTTCCCACTGTTCATCATCAGCATCGCGGACCCGTGGATCGGCGAATCGGCGGTCATCGAGTGCAGGAACGCAATGTCATCGACATGTTTGGCGACGTTCGGAAACAGCGTGCTAACCCATTTTCCGCACTGGCCATGCTGGGCGAAGTCCCAACGTGGTTCAACAATTCGCCCGCCGTCTTTTCGACCGCCACGCCCAAACGTTTTCACATCGACGGTCTTGCCGTCCATGCCTTTCATCTTCGGCTTGTAATCGAAGGTATCGATATGGCTTGGCCCGCCATACATAAACAGGAAGATGACGCTCTTCGCCTTTGGGGCAAAGTGAGGCGGTTTGGCCGCCAGCGGGTTCAAACTCCCGGCGCCGGAACTACCGGCGGCTGATAAAAAACCATCTTGAGTCAGCATCGACGTCAGCGCGGCGGCACCGAAACCAGCGCCGGATTGCCAAAGGAATTCCCGTCGTGTTCGACCACAAAAGTTTCGTTGTTTCATCTCTAGTACTCCTTGTCTCGGTCCACGAAAGGTCAGTCCACGAACAGAAATTCGTTCCAATTCAAAACGCTCAAGCAATACAAGCGTTTGGATTCATCGTCGCTCAACCCATGTTTTTCGGCCAAACTTTGCATCAAACGAACGCCGTCACCGATTTCTGCGTCCGTTGCCGATCGCAGCAAAACGCGTGGGATCACGGCTCGCACGAGATCTTCATGGCTGAGGTCGTTCGCCCGGACCGATTCGGCGAGTTGCTTCGCTTGTTGGCCGGCAAAATCACCGTTGAGCAACGACAACGCCTGGGCAGGTTGCAACGTCATAAACCGAGCTTCGCAGGTCAGGTCGGGGTCTGGAAAATCAAAAGCTGACAACATCGGTGTAAGCAGTGAGCGTTTCACATAGATATAGACGCTGCGGCGATTCTGATCGGTGATGCTGGACTTGCCCCAACCATCGCCGGGCTTTGATTGACCGGCAAGGACTTCGGGCGAAAGTTCAGGGTAAATACTTGGCCCATAGGTCTTTCGATTGAGTGACCCGGTCGCTGCCAAGATTGAGTCTCGAATTTCTTCGGCACTCAGACGCCGGGGATCGAATCGCCAAAACAACTCGTTATCAGGGTCGATCCCTAGGGCCTTCTTGTCACCCTCGGACGACATCTGATAAGCCTGACTGGACAGGATCAAACGGTGCATCTGTTTGACGCTCCACCCTTCTTCGACAAATTTGTTGGCCAAATAATCAAGCAATTTTGGATGGGTCGGAGGTGTACCAAGCATTCCAAAGTTGTTGGTGCTGCGGACGATCCCGCGTCCGAAATGGTATTGCCAAATTCGATTGACCATCACCCGAGCGGTCATCATGTTGTCGGGGCTAGCGATCCAATCGGCTAGCACACGTCGACGTCCCGAGGAACGATCTTCACTCGGTTCGACGTCCGGGATCGCCGGCGGATCAATATCGAAAAGCGTAGGAAAAACCGGACCGACTTCGTCACTCGGCGAGTGGGCGTTGCCGCGGAACAGGACGTACGTGGGCTTGTCCACTTTGCGATACTTTGCCAACCCCATCACGCGTTCACGCTTGGGGAGGTTTTTCAACTCTTCTCGATTAGCTTCAAGGTCTCGTTTAAGCGACTCGTACTTCGCCCAGTCGGCGTCACTGAGGTGTTGACGAAGTTTCGCTTTAAGGACCCGGTTGCGATCACGGCGTGCCCCCTCGGTGGCCCGTTGATCGGGGGCCGACATTTTGACAATGCCAGACTGCTCCAGATCGTGCATTGCCTTTTCGATTTCGCGGCGTTTTTGATCATTCTCTGCATAGCGATCTTTCAGCGATTGCGAACTGACGTCCACTTGGCTGTAGATCGATAGATCACCGCGTCGTGCGTACGGGGTTAGGTCTTCGAAAAACGATAACATTCCGTAGTAATCCGTCTGCGGAATTGGATCGATCTTGTGGTCGTGGCAACGAGCACAGTTCATCGTTAGTCCGAGAAACACCTGCCCGGTCGTCAGGATGATGTCGTCCAAGGCGTCAAAGCGTGCTTGCAGTTCATCGGCAGGTTCGTCATCCCAAATCCCGAGCCGATAGTACCCCGTAGCGGTCATCGACTCTTTCGTGACCTCATCCAATTCATCACCGGCAAGCTGCTCGCGAATAAACTGATCGTACGGCTTGTCTTCGTTGAACGATCGGATGACATAGTCTCTGTATTTCCAAGCGTTCGCTTTCGGCCCATCACGTTCGAACGAGTTAGTTTCGGCGAATCGCACCAAGTCCAACCAATGCCGCCCCCAGCGTTCGCCATAATGCGGCGAGGCAAGCAATTCTTCGGTCAAATTCTTAAATGCGTCAGGCGACTGATCGGCGACAAACGCATCGACTTCGCCCTTGCTTGGTGGAAGTCCGGTGAGATCGTAGTAGACGCGTTTGACGAGGTCTCGTTTCGTCGCCGGTTCATTTGGTGTTAAACCTTTGGAAGCGACCGCGTCGTAGATAAACGCATCGATCGGGTTGGCTTGCCAACGAGCGTTATCGACGGTCGGCACTTCAGGGTGAGCCACCGGCTCAAACGCCCAGTGCTTCTCCCACTTCGCACCTTCTTTGATCCAGGTTTCGATCAACGCGATTTCTTCGTCGCTGACCGGATCGCCTTCCGGCGGCATTCGCTCCCATTCGTCTTCGGTTCGCATTCGTGCGATCATCACGCTGGCTTCGATATCACCCGGCACAATCGCGTGTTCGCCTGAATCGGTCTCGGCGAATGCCTCGTCTTGGCTCGCGAAGCTCAAACTGCTCTCTGCTTCGTCGGGGCCGTGGCATGAAAAGCACTTCTTTGCCAAAATAGGCTGAATCTGCTTTTGAAAGTCGACTGTCGAATCAGCGGCTTTGAGTACGGAATTTGCCGTGAAGCCGATTCCAAGCAGAGCGGCAGTTGCGATCAACGTTGTTCTTAAACGGAACCGATCAATCATTTCGGTATTCATCTCGGAGAGCAGTCGCCACGGCGGATTGGCTCCGTCCGAGCTTCGACGCGGCGTTAAGGCGGGGATCAGTGTGAATTCTGACGCCTTTATTGTCACACATCGAGGGCTGGATTCCAATGAGAATCGGGCCAATTTGGATAAGCAATGTTTCGCCGCGACGTTAAAGCAGCAATCCCGCCACCGCGCCGGTCATGCAACAGGCTAACAAGCCACCGAACATCGCTCGCAGCCCCAGTTCGGCGAGATCTTTGCGGCGACCGGGTTCTAAGCCACCAATCCCCCCCACTTGAATTCCGATCGCACCGAAATTGCTAAACCCGGCGAGCGCGTAGGTCAAAATCACAATGGACCGCTCCGAGAGCATGCTTTCGGACGACGTTGCCGCTTCGCCGAGCGCTTGATACGCGATGAACTCATTCGCAACTGTCTTTAGGCCGATCAAACGTCCCGCCTCGAGACACTCCGCCGCCGGGATCCCCAACAGCCACGCGATCGGCCAACAGCCATAGCCAAGCAAAATCCCCAGCGACAAAATGGGATCGCCAGCACCATCGATCCAGCCGACGGTCAAGCAAAGTTGGCCGAGCAACACATCGACCAAATTTAGAATCGCCAAAAATGCGATCAGCATCGCCCCAACATTCATCGCCAATTTCAGTCCATCGCTTGCACCGGCAACCGCGGCGGCGACCACGTTGACGTGACGTAATTCCGGTCCCTCATTAGGGGCGAGATCGTTTTCATTTGTTTCGCCTTCTGGGATCTGGCTTGTCTTCGGTTGAAACGCTAGTTCGGTTGAAACGACCGCATCGGGCTGCTCGGGCTGCATGACTTTCGCGATCAACAGCGCCGCGGGGGCACTGATGACGGACGCTGTCAACAAATGAGCGACGTCGATCCCCATCCCCGCGTACGCACCTAGTAATCCGCCGGTGACGGTTGCGAAACCTCCCGTCATCATCGCATTGAGTTCACTGCGAGTCATCTTGGCGAGGTAAGGCCGCACGACGAGCGGAGCTTCGGTGTGCCCGACAAAGACGTTCGCCGCAGCCGCCAAAGTTTCCGGACCGCTTGTTTTCAACGTGAACTGCATCACCCAAGCGAGCGCCCAAACGATCCACTGCATCACGCCAATGTGGTACAGAATGCTCATCAATGACGAAAAGAATATCACCGTCGGAAGCACACCAAAGGCAAACGTCGCGACAATCGATTCGCTAAACGGTTCACTCAGATGTGATGAAAATAAGAAACCGCTGCCCGCGTTAACGCTTTCCATCACCAGTGTGAACGCGTCACCGATCCAAGCGAAAAATTCCCTACCATAGCTGGTCCTCAAAACCAAAAACGCGAGCACTAGCTGCAGCAACAAGCCGCCAACAACCACTCGGACCGGGAATCGTTTGCGATCGCTACTGACCAGCCAAGCTAAACCGATGAACGCTACGATCCCGACGAGACAGAGAATTCGTTCCATCACCAGTAGGGCTCCGTCTAGATCAAGTGTTTGAGTACGGCTGATCAGCCGACGGGCGTTCGCCCCGGTTATTGCAACGAAACCGTGGCGAACGCCAAGCGGCTAATCCTAATCTCAGATGTTGACGAATCACTAGCCATGCTGGGGTGTATCAAAGATGCGATCACCGGCATCCCCAAGTCCCGGCACGATGTAGGACTGGTCGTTCAGCTCTGGGTCGATCGCCGCCACGTAAACTTTCACGTCCGGAAAGTCCCGCTCCACTCGATCGATTCCCGGCTGCGACGCGATCAAGGACATCACTCGAATCTCGTTGACACCCCACTGCTGCAATCGACGAATCACCAAGTCGATACTGCCTCCGGTCGCCAACATTGGATCAACGACCAAAGCGACGTTCGGTGCGTTTTCAAGCGGCAACTTGTCGTAGTAACCAACCGGTTCGGCCGTCTCTTCGTTTCGATACAACCCCAGATGCCAGACGGCCGCTTCCGGCAATAGTTCTAAGATGGGATCGACCATCCCCAAGCCGGCACGCAAAATCGGAACGATTCCGACATGGACCGAAATCTCTTTCCCGGTCGCATCACAGATTGGAGTCGCGACCAAACGGGGTTTCGTTGGTAAATCTTGCGTCGCATAAACCCCCAAGATCATCGACAAACGCTGGACCGCGCTACGAAATTCCCCCGGACGCGTCGTCTTGTCGCGAATGGCACACAGGTGGTGTTCGATCAGTGGGTGCTCAACACGATGAACCAAACTCACGGTGACATCTCCCCTCGTCGTTTCCGCTGCGTTAGCGCCGCTGCGACGCTCCCTTCGTTTTTGCGTACGCCAGTTTATAAACCGCAGCAGCGTTGAGATGAAGGACACGCGATCGACGAGGCAGACAACGCCCGGAAAAACTTCCAAACATTGTTCAGCTCGTCGAAAAACAAGCACTTCGTTTCATATGCGGGAGCGGCGGACGTACAAACGACCGGGAAGAGTGCCATTTCCGGGCCTGAAAGCCCGACTTTCCCGATGGGCAAGTACAATGACTTAAGCCGAATGATTCGTATTCAACTGCTTAGCGACCTTTCATTCGGTGCGGTTTGTCGGTTCGCATCGTTGGCGCGTGAATCTTGAGATGCGGCAACGACTCTTTGTCAATCGGTTGGTCGCCATCTACTTCCTGGTCTCCCCCCGGCGATGTCGGCGGGTCGTCGCTGCCTTCCTGATAGATCGCGACCGCATCACGTGAGTTCACACCATCGGGTGCATCTCCGGGGCTCGACGGCGAATCGATATCGGCAGGCAATTGACCGAAGGGCTCTTCTCCCGGCTGAGGCGTGCTGTCGCTGGCACCCACCCGAGGCTTGAAGAACTTTCCTAGCGGCCCGGCTAACAACGCCGGCAACAAGATCAAGTCACCAATCAATGCGGCGAACAGCAAGATCAACATCAGCGTGCCAAATCGCTGTGTCGGCGTGAAGGTAGACAAAGCGAAGACGAACAAACCTAAACCGCCGACGATGGTGGTCTGCGTCATTGCCGGTCCCACCCGCCGGTACGTCATCTCGACTGCTTTCAAACGATCGTAGCCCTTATCAAGAAAAGCTCGGAACCAGCTCAGGAAGTGGATCGTGTCATCAACAGCGACCCCCATCGCAACCGACGCCGTCATCATGGTTCCGATGTCAACCAAGCTGCCAAGGTGCCCCATGCATCCGAAAATCAAGAGAACCGGGAACATATTCGGAATCATGGAGATCGCACCGGACATGAATCCGCTGAACGCATTGCGAGGCCGGAGGAACCGCACGGGGTCACTCGCCGGATTGAGCAGAACGACCATCACGATCGCAATTAACACGAACGCCATCGCGATCGACTCGACTAAGCTGCCCAATAGAGTTCGTTGGGCCTTGTAGACGACTGGGACGACGCCGGTGTAAATCACTTCCATCGCCCCGGCACCTTCGCTGGCCGGAATCCGATCGTCAACTAACCCGTGCGTGATTGTCTTGTGAAAAATTTCGCTTCCATCGACCAGCGCATCTGCATTGGAAAGCTCTGCCGTGGGCGCGTCTGCTTCGCCGACCCAGACCATCACGTCCGAGATACCGACGACCTTATCCCATAGCTCTCCGCCGATTTCGATCGGTTTTTCACTCGAATTCGGGTCGAACCACTTTGGCTCTGGGATCCGCTCGCCTCGCAATAGCTCTTCGAGTACCGAAAGGTAGATCTGGTGCGTTAGGATTTTTGTTCGCGATTCACCAGTCTCATCATTCGGTTCTTGCTCGATCATGGTCGTCTGGTTCAGGGGAGCCGGTTTGGCTGCTCCCATCATGACAACAATCGGCTTTTTCTTGTTGCTAACCTGTCCGGATTCGATCGCCGCGAGAATCGCATCACGGGTATCGTAAGCCCTCAAAACCGGTTCGACCGATGTGCGCAACGTTTCGATGAATTGACCATAGTCGACATCGGAAAGGGCACTGACGCGTAAACTAATCCGCCACAGTTCGCTGCCTTCCATCGGGCCGTACTGCTCAAGGCGAACGTAATCGTTGGCCAACAACTCATCGCGCCCGGCGGTCAGTTCTTTGACAAACTGTGACCGCACCGGGCTCCAACTATTCGTGACATCCGGCAGCGGCTTGAGAAACGTGTTTACCGCCGTCGCCGAACCGACGATTCCCATTCCGGGTTCGCCCAAGGTCTGATGAACGACATGATTGATTCGCGCGACCGCTTCGACGCGTTCCAAAATATCAAGCGGAACCGAAGTGGCTTCACCGGGAGCCTCCGCGACTTCGGTTGCCTTTCCATCGACCGATGCGAGTTGCGATTGATGCGACGGTGGGACTCGAAGCACGAGTTCCATCGGAACAAGCTTGCCAAAGTTCTTTTCCAACCAAGCGTAATCTCGAATGATCCGAGCGTCCTCGTCGAACAGCTTTAACAACTGCACCGATGTTTTAATCTTTGACAAGCCAAGCGAAGCGCCGCCCAAGACCAACAAGCAAGCGGCGGTGACCCACCAATGCCGTCGGCAAATCCAAGCACCGACCGCGGCCCATTGATCGGACAACCACGATTCGCCGGACTCGGTTTGCTTGGGCTGTGACCTAGGTGCCTTTGATTCCGTCACAAAGGTCTGCAAGGCGGCCGGAAGGTACGTGAACAAAATCGCCAACGTCGCGATCACACCGATCGCTGCGTAGAAACCAAAGTTACTGATCGGCGCGAGATTACTTGTGTAAAGCGACCCCAAACCGATCGCCGTCGTCAGTGCGGCCAACGTACACGGGAACGCGGCGTGGCGGATCGCTCTGCCGGCGGCCCCGCGTCGGCCCCCGCTGCGAACCTCATCACGATAATAGTTGACCACGTGAATCGCGCCGGAGAGCCCAAGTACATACACCAGCGACGGCATACTCATCAGGACCGCATCGACACGCCCCCCAGTCCAACCGACGAACGCCATACTCAGCATCGCGGCGGCCCCACCGACGATGAACACCATCAGTGTGATTTTGAAGCTGGTGAAACAAAGGTACGACAACAAGACACCCACAAAGATGCTGTAGCCGACCAATCGGACCAACGTAATGGTGCCCTCTTCGTCGATCGCGATGTTGTCGACCGGCGGGCCACCGAGCCGCAGCGGTGGCAACCCGGCGACCGATTCGACCTCGGGCTGATTGAACGGAGGAGGCGCGACCGAAGGCGGCGACGCAGCTTTGACGCCGGAGTCTTCAGCCAATTGCAACAACCGACCACGTGGGCCACCCAACACTCCGCGTCCTAACGCATAGGCGAGGTTGTCCTGGGCCGCATCGGTCAGCGTGATCAACAAACACGTTTGCCGAGGCGGCGGGGGTAGTTCGGCGGCGTCAAAAACGGCATACCAAGCGTCCGTCTGGACATTAGTTTCCGCCTTGGCGAGTTGATCAAGATCGCCGCCGAATCGTTGGTCCGCGAAATCTTTCAATGTGGTTTCGACAACCGTCGCAAAATTTTCCGGGATCGCGTCCTGTTGGTCATCTGCGATGACACGACGAAATTCCTCGGCCGTCCAAGTAAATCCTTCCGGAACGGCGGGCGCAAAGAGCGAACCGGTTAATCGCTCCATCGCCCGTCGCCGAGCGACAATTGGGCGACGCGATGGATCGGTCAGATCAACCGGCCATAGCAAACCACCTTCCTTTGACAGTTCTTTGACCAGCGACACGCCTGTCTGGACGGTCCGGAACATCGGCGCGCAAACCAACGTCGGATCATTGTGGAACGGATTCGCGTGATCGTCTTTCGTCTCGGCCCCGAATGCGGCGATGAATGTCCCGCTAAGCTCGAATTGATTCAGCGTACGCTTGATTTCGCGTCCAAGTGCTGCGGGTCCGTTAGATGCTTCGTCCCAGCGAAACAGCCGGCCATCGGGGGTGATGTAATAATGTTTTCCATCGGCAGTGACGAGCCACTTTTCGTTCTTGCCACCCCAGTTGTTCAACTCGCGAGACGCGGGCAGTAACCCCAAGCGAACGCCAAGTTCCTTCGCACGCCGATAATCTTCGGCAAGCTTTGGATCCTTGATATGCTCGGCCGGATCGCTTTGACTGCTCTCGCGTTCTAGCTTTGACGCCAACAAGCGCAGTCGCTGGTCATCTTCGGTACATCCAGGCCACGTCGCAATGACAAAGCTCTCGCCAATGAAATGCTTGGCGAACCACGACAACTCGGACGTTTCGACGAAGTCAGATGGTAGCCAATCCTTGACGTCGTTTTCCTTCGATTTCAGACTCAATCGTGCCGATCGGAACGCGAACGGCATCATGAAGAAGAACAAAAACAAAATCACCAGCGACCACGATAGGCCGAGGATTGATCGGCGTTCCAGCAACGGCGGTTCCGCCTGGCCGCGCTTACGCTGGGAGGTTTGCATGCTGATTCAACGCGAAGGATGGATGATAAATAAGGCGTAGTGCCATTGTTTGTCCGACTTTGTGCCCGATCCACGCACAGCAATTGCGATGCCAGATCCGACGGCAGCAACACCGCCCCGTTTGTCCCGATCGCCCCGTTAACTCGGAAGCATCCGCCGACGCAAACCACAGAACGCATCGAAGGTAGCCTGAGATGCTCCCGGAGGCAGACAAACGACCGTGTTCACGATCGAATGCGATTGATGACACAGAACGAACTGAACGGTGGGCTATTTGAACGCAAAAATACAGGCCCAGCCGCCAGAGGTCTACTTCAAAGCCGACTCATTCGCATAGACGCGGCGCTATAAATGGACACAAAGTCGGGTGGGGAAAGCTTTTCGGTCACCGCGGACGGCTTGATCCGGACCGCACTGCCCCCCTCCAGAGAGCAGACTCAGGATGCGAGCGCGGAACCCAGCGGTCGCGAATCGTCGGCAACCAGTCGTTTCGTCATGCCCTGTCGCTGCTTCTGGGCCTCGACCAACTGAAACACTGCGGGAACAAAACACAATGCCAGTAACGTCGCGCCGCTGACCCCGCCGGCGATTGCGATTGCGAGCGGAGGCCAGAATTCTCCCCCATCGACAATCAGCGGCATGAATCCGGCGATCGTGGTCAACGTCGTCGCGACGACGTGACGGGTACAATGCATCACGACGTCGACCGTCTTTCCGACCGTCAACCAGCCCTCTTGCGATGCCTGTTGCAGGGCCGCCAAGACCACGATCGAATCATTGATCGCGACGCCGACCAGCCCCATGATGCCGATGATCGCCATGAAGCCAAACGGATAACCCCCGCCCCACAAACCAATCATCCCCAAGCCGCAACTGAAGACGGCTACCGCCAAGATCGTCGCCGCATACCGAAACGATCCGAACGAAAGCACTAGCGAAGCAACCATCAAAACGATCAACACTCCCGTGTTCGCCATCAGTTGCCCGACCGCGTCATTACGCTGAGATGCTTCTCCACCATATTCGATTGAATACCCCGCAGGCAGCTCAAACCCCACTTGTTTCAAGTTGTCCTGAAAACGCTCCAACGAAACCGACGGAAGCGTCCCGGCCCTTAAAAATCCGGAGATCAAGTTCATCCGCCTCCGGTTCATGCGTGGAATCACCGCGACCTCGTTTGCAAGCGAAACGTCGACGACGCTTTCGATCGGAATGCGTTCCCCGCCGGTGGTGCCAAGTTGAAGCGAATGAATCGCTTGAAGCCGACTTCGATCTTGTTCACGTACACGAACCACCACAGGAATCCGCTCGGTGTCTTCAAGGACCGATCCCGCTTCGACCCCTTCGAGCAAACCGAACAACTGCCGAGAAATCCCTTCCGGCCCAAGCCCCGCCAAACGAGCTTCCGTCTGCCGTACGTCGAATGAGACCGTCGCCAAGGTTTCGTTCAACTGAGCCTTCGTATGAATCACGTCAGGTGCGCGGGCGAGTGCAAGGCGGACCTCATCCCCCAATTCAGCCAAACGCTCCAAATCTGGACCGAACAATCGAATTTCGATCGGAGCATCGAAGGGTGGACCTTGCTCAAGCTGACGCACCAGCACACGAGCCTCGGGAAGCAAGCGATCTGCGCGAGCCTGCAGGGTCTGCAATACTTCGCGCATCCCTTCGATCGATTCCATCCGAACGATCGCGTTGGCAAAATTAGGTACCCCACGGCGATTCCCAATGACGTTGTAATAAAATGTTGGGGCGCTTTCGCCGAAGTACCAACTGACATGCAATGCACCGGCTTGCCTCAACAATTCGCTTAAGCGATCGGCTGCACGTTCGGTCGCTGCGAGCGATGCGTCGACAGGTAATTCGAGTTGGATATGAAACTGATCGCGGTCGGCTGGAGGAAAGAATTGCTCCGGCAACCGAGTCGCGACGTAAAACCCAATCACCGGCAACACCAAACTGACCAATAAAGCACGCGTCGGTTTGGTGAGCAGCCAATCAAGCACTTGGCGATAGCGATGCGCCATCCGGCGACTAGTGAAACCATAGCGAACCCACCGCCGTAGCGTTCCGACCGGCTGCGTCGATTCCCCGACCGAGAAGGCTGCGAAACGAGCCGCGAATACGGGGATAATGGTCAACGCGAAAAACAGCGATGCCGTGATCGCCAAAATAACACTGACGGCGATCGACCCGACGAACTCGCCGGCGTTCCCAGGCATCATCGCCAACGGGGCGAACGCCAGCATCGTCGTCACCGTCGAACCGGTCAAAGGCAATGCTAAATGCCGTACCATCTCGCCGACCGCACGAATGCGTGACTTGCCGGACTTGATCGCCGCGGTGACCTCGTCGACCGCGACGATCGCATTGTCGATTAACAATCCCAGGGCAATAATCAACCCCGTTACCGACATTTGGTGAATCGGTATTTCGAGGACTCGTAATCCGAACAACACCGTCAACATCGAAAGCGGCAAAGCGGCGGCGACGACGATCGCACTGCGCCATCCCATTAAGAAAAACACGACGGCCATCACCGCGATGACACCGATCACCAAATTTGTCGTCAGTGACCCAAGTCGCGCCGACACGTACCGGCTTTGATCCAACGAGATCGACACGCCAATTCCGGCGGGCAACTCCTGTTGAAAGGCGGCAATGACCTGCTCGGCTTTCGGACGCCAAATATCCAGTCGCTCTAGCGGTCGCACCATCACTCCCAAGCTGACGGCGGGCTTGCCATCGACCTTCGCCATCCGTGACAGCGGACTCGGTACGCCCCTGGTGATTGTCGCCAAATCAGACAATCGAATGAGCTCGCCGTCCGCCCCGACTCGGACCATCGTCTCGCCAATCCGATCGCTCTGCTCAAACTGATTCGCCATTTCCAACACGACGTTTTGATCGCCGGTTCGCAGGACCCCGGCGGCATTTTTCGCGTCAAACTGCCCCAACGCAACCGCAACGTCGCGGGCGTCCAGGCCCAGATCAGCGACCAAATCCGGATCAAGCTCAATCGTGATTTGCTCACCCGGATCGGCAAAGCGGTCGACGATCTCAGTCCCCTTCACTGCTTGCAACCCATCTTCGAGGTGTTTGGCATACCGCCGAAGCACACTCCAAGGCGGCGGCTCGGTGCGTTCCCAACACACTTCAATGATCATCGCATACGCTCGAACCTTTAGCTCATCGAACACCGGACGCTGAGATTCGACAGGTAGTGCAGGTAACACATCGTTGACCTTCGATCGCACCTCGCTCCACACTTCGTCCGTCTCGATCACCTCCTCACGAAGTTCGATCTGAATCGTGCTGATTCCAGGGCGACTTTCGCTGGTGATCTTTTTGATCTCTTCCACCTCCTGTAGCCTGTCTTCGATCGGCTCGGTTAGCAGTACCTCCACGCGTTTGGCATCCGCTCCCGGCATACGTGTGGAAATCAATGCCGCCCGCTGCCCGATGACGGGATCTTCCATCCGCGGCAATATCGCGTAGGAAGTCAGTCCGGCAACAACGACCAAACCGATCACGAGCATCAATGCACGCGGATGTCGATAAAACAAAGTTGTGATACGCCCCGGACGCCCCGATCGACTCATCGTTAGATCTCCTCGACCGAACGATACCTGTGCGATGCACCTTCATCGCGTCCACTGAACTCGGCGTTCAAATCCGAAAGACCGTTCAGCTCGGTTTCTTGAACGACGGGCAACACTTTTAAACCCGGGACGATCCGATGAAGCCCCTCGGAGACGACGCCATCGCCCGGGCGAATCATGCCTTGCACCAAAACGTAGGCGCCGTCGGTTTTCAATACTTCCACCGCACGCCGCTCGCACACAATCCCGGGATCGCCGTTTTCGTTCGAACCAGCAATTGTGTTTTGACGTCCCGAATGGTCCTCGGCTGTGGCCTCATCATGTCCCCGCTCGGCAAGCGTAGATACCTTCGATGCCCGCATCTCCAGTTCGCTTCGACCGACCAACTGATCTGCCGGAATCACAATCGCCATCCAAAGCCCACGCGTGCCTCGGACCAAAGCCGAAGTGGGCAACCATAAACCGTCGCTACTGGAGTCGCCCAGAAATCCCATCTGGCTCGATCGTTCGATCGCGTCTCGCTTCCCCGCGAGCTGATTTCCTCCCGATTTCCGCGACACCTCTCGTTCCGGCGGAATTAACTCGACGACTTCGCCGGCGACCCAACCGTGTGACTTCAGTTGCTCCCATGCGATCTCTTGGGCTTCGCCCTCTACTCGTTTCGATGGCGGCAACAACAACGATGCATAGACGACGCGGGTCCGAGTGTCGCGGCGTACATTCGGTTCAACGCGTTTAATAACAGCCGCTCTGGTCTCGCCGGCCAGTCGCAACTTGACCGGATCATCGGGACGTAAGAAAGCGGCGACCGATGGTGGCAGCCCGACCTGAGCTTCAAAATCATGGCTGAGTAGCTCCAGCACGGGCGTTCCCGACGAGATCACCGCCCCTTCATCGATCATCCGTCGCGCAACGACACCGTCATAAGGGGCAACGATCTTCGAGTCGTCGCGTTGCGTTTGGATCTCTTGCAATTGAGCGCGAATTGCATCGCACTGCGCCTGCTGTGCAGCGATTTGCTCCCGACGCGTGCCTTCACGAAGTTCACCCAACTCTGCCTGTGCGGCGGCCAAACGGTTTTGTTCGGCTTGCAAACCGAACCGCGCCGCATCGAAGTCTGACTGACTGGTTGCCAACCGATCGACAAGTTTTTCTTGCCGCCGCGATTGAATCTCCGCCAGTTTCACCCGAGATTCTGATTCACTCACCCTCGCTTCGGCGGCAGCGATCACCTGGGGACGCGGGCCGGCGATCAGTTCGTCTAGCTTGGCCTGTGACGATGCTAGTTCACTTTTAATCCGGGCTTCAGTCGCATCGAGTTCGGCCTCGTCCAAGCCGGCAAGTGTTTGACCTTGCCGCACGACGACGCCTTCTTCGACAAACACGTCTTGGACGCGACCGTCACGTTTGAACCCCAAAACACTTTGCTTCGAAGGGGCAAGCAAACCGGCATAGCTGGTGGTCATTTCGGGAGGACGCAGGGTCCCCGCGATCACCACGCTAACTGGCAAGGCCTTTGCCGAAAGTGCCCCCATGCCATCCGCGCGTTTTTCATTCGCCGATGTCTCGGCGCTCTTATCGCCCTCCCGTTCAAACCATCCTCTGCTGACGCCCCAGCCGACAAGTACCGCCACGCAGAAACCGACGACAAGGATTCGCATGGACCGACTCATTGGGATTCTCCGGTATCGGACGTCACGACTTCAGACATCCGCCGCCGCAGTTCATCCAGTGTCATTGAGAACGCGCCTTTCGCTGGGTCCAGTTCACTGACATCGAGATTCACCACCAACTCCGGACCGACGCATCGATTCAATCGATCGCGTACCTGATCGATTAACTTGCGATCGCGGACGGGCTCGTAAAGCGGTCGCCACCGGTACCCATCCATCAACGCGTGGCAGTTTCGCCGAATCGCCACGAAAGCGTCTTGAACCCCCACGCTATCGAGACCGGGGCTGGAACCGTCGATAATCATGCCACCGTAAGTCAATGACCACAGGCCGAACATGATGTCTTCGACCGGCGTTGCATCGGCCACCACAAGATCTCCGCACTGCACCGCTTCCTGACCGACGCCGGCAACGACTGACATGCAGTACTGTTCACACATCGCCATCGCTTCGCGCCGCTGCTCGGAAGCTTTTTCCCAAACCGTAGAATGACGCACGAGCGAATCGATGAAAAACAAATCCTCGAATCGAATTCGAAACTCTTGGCAAGCTACCCCGATCGCAGAAATCTTATCCCGCGGTGTCTCCATTGCTTCGACCGCGTTGACAAACAACTCCAAGCGTTTGTTGTTCGCACCAATCGCAAGTGCGAGCAGGATCTCTTCTTTACACGAGAAGTGGTTGTAGATCGTTCCTTTGGCATAGGACATCTCGCGGGCGATCGCCTCCATGCTCAAACCAGCCAATCCGCCGCGTGCCACCATCGGCCGAGCCAGTTCGATAATCTTTGCCTCGCGATTTCGAATCTCGGCCTGTTTGGGTGTCAGGGTTTGCTTCCCCGACCGGCTTTGCTTGGCAGATTGCCCCTGCTTGGCAGAACGCGCCTGCCCGAGATCGTTCGAAACGACCTCGCCGGCGGAGCGTTTGGCTTCGCGATTAGCAGTGGTGCTCATAACCTTTGTGCCGCGTTGAAATGGGAAGCGTCGGTGTGATTTGGCGGTCGCTGGTCGTCGTAGGGTTCATTTCCGTAGGACCGATCTCAAACCGGCCAGAGAAACGGCGCCACCCCAGCAACCTCGAAAACATTCAACGCCGCGCACGATGACGCGTCGAATCGAACGCAATCGCTGGAGTTTTTTTGACCCGCCGTCAGGATTGACGCTACGTCATTTTTGACACGCCGTCAAGTTCCTGACGAATGTTCCCGCTTGTAAACATTGCTCGTCCTGATTTCCCGCACCGGACCGACCGACTGCCTGAGATATTTTTCGCACTTCACATTGGCGTACTGGCGGCAAATACCGGAACCCGAACCCCCTGTTTCTTGTTGAATAGGGAGGACTGCTAAGATATATTCCTCCGCCGGAGTGGGACGGATCCCGATTCGCACCGGCCATTTGCCAAAACCGCTCCGATCGGGTTCGCATCCGAGTTCGCCGTTGGATGGCGAAGCCACCGCTAGCCGCAGTCGCCGCATCCCGGTCGTTTGGGAGCCGCTCGTCCAGCACCGTCCCGCTTGATCCCGTCCCGCTTGCCCCACGTTCATGACTAACTCGCACCCCGATCCCTCGCGCCCAAGTCTTTCCGATCGCAGTGTGCAGACGCCGGGAACTCCGGCTCATGTTCACCGCCCGAAGGTTTTGTTGTTGGTCGAAACGACCATGGCTTTCGGACGCGGCGTGCTCGAAGGGATCAGTCGGTATCGAATTGAAAAGCAACCCTGGTCGGTACAGCTTGACCTGAGGGACTTGATGGCGGGACCACCGGCATGGCTGAACTCTTGGGACGGTGACGGAATCATTACGCGTGTACTGCCTCCGGAAATGCTGCAATTCGTGCATGACCGGGGCGTTCCAACGATCAACCTGGGCGACATTCGAAATGAGACCTCGTTGCCATCGGTGATGAATGATCACGACGCCATCGGTCGCTTGGCGGCAAACCACCTCGCCGACAAAGGACTCGAACACTTTGCCTTCGCAGGGTTTGACGACCATCTTTGGTCCCAACTCCGTCTCGACGGCTTCCGCGCCAGACTCGACGAGCGCGGACTTGCAAGCGGCGAAGAGATCCACTTACATCTATCGGAATGGTCGCGGGCGAAGACTCATGGCTGGCAGGAACAGCAAGATCAAATCGTGGAGTGGGTACGTAGCTTGCCGCGACCGATCGGGATTTTCGCCTGCAATGACTTCCGCGGCCAACACATCCTCGAAGCCTGCCAAACAGCCAAGGTCTCAGTCCCAGACGAAGTCGCCGTACTGGGGGTCGACAACGATCACGTGCTTTGCGATTTCTGTGACCCGCCACTTTCGAGCATTATTCCGGCGGCCGAACGAATCGGATTTCAGGCCGCCCAACTGCTCGACCAATTGATGCGAAGGGAACAGCCGCCGGACCTTCACCTCCGCATTGATCCGCTGGGAATTGCCGAGCGTCTGTCGACCGACGTAATGGCGATTGACGACGAAGACGTCGCCGCGGCGATCCAGCTGATTCGCTTCCATGCCTGCGAAGGGCTGACCGTTTCGGACATTCTAAGAGAGGTACCGATCGCCCGCAGCAGTCTCGAAAGACGGTTCCGCCAATACCTCGGACGGTCGCCGCAAGCCGAAATTCGCCGTGTCCAAATCAAGCGGGCGTGTCAATTGCTGCGTGATACCGAACTCAGCCTCGTCAAGATTTCGCGACTAACCGGTTTTAAACACGCGGAGTACTTCAGCGTCGTCTTCAAACGCGAAGTCAAGCAGACCCCCGGACGCTATCGCGAAGCCAGCCGCGCCAAAGCACGAAAACTTTAGCGGACTGTCAGCACCTAAACATCACGAGAAAACCTCGGTACCGTCGTAGCTATCGCCCGAGTTCTGACCACAGGCTGTTCGTGCCAAATACGACTTGGCGTAACGGCCTCGTTCGCTGGTTCAAATCCGAGTAGTGGTTCAGCCGCACCGTGTTCCCGTAGACGTGCAGCAAGCGTCCAGGGCGTTTCTCGATCGGCATCGATTTGATTTCGCTGCGATAGTCCCCTAGCGGGACCACGACGGCACTCCACCCCGTTGGCGACTTTGCCGAAGCGGCGACTGGCAGAACCAAAGACAAACTTACGAAGATGACGAACAGGGTGATCAAACGGGCTGTGTATCGCACAACATTGACTCCAAGGCTACATTCAACTGCGACACTCTAGATCAACGTCAGTGCCGAAGTGGGTGAAGACGTTCATTTTTTTAGCAACAAACAGATCTTAGTCATGGCAAAAAAGATTTTGATGATTGTGGGTGACTTCGTGGAAGACTACGAAGCGATGGTTCCCATGCAAATACTGCAAACGATGGGCCATCAAGTCGACACGGTTTGCCCTGATAAAAAGCCCGGCGAATGGGTCGCCACGGCGATCCATGACTTCGAAGGCCACCAGACCTACAGCGAAAAACCTGGACACCGATTTGCGATTACAGCGGACTTCGAATCGGTCAGCGTTTCTGAATACGACGCGTTGGTTTTGCCAGGCGGGCGTGCCCCAGAGTACTTACGATTAAACGATCGCGTGATCGAGATCGTCAAACAGTTCGACGCCGAACAAAAACCGATCGCCGCGATTTGCCATGGGCCGCAAATCCTGGCAGCCGCGGGGGTCTTAGTCGGCAAGCAATGCAGCTGTTATCCGGCTGTCCAATACGAAGTCGCTGCCGGGGGTGGACAATACATCCAGCCTGCCGCTTCGATGGATTCGGCGCACACGCACGGGCACCTAGTGACAGCGCCTGCATGGCCGGCACATCCGGCATGGATGCGTGCGTTCCTGGACGTTCTCGAAGGCTAACCGCCGAACTCTCCGCCGCTTTCGCGATCGCGAACGCTCAATCGCCACCGTTTTTGTGCATAATAGAGAGTGATAGCCGAGACGCGCATGGAATCGCGTCTTTCCCGCACCGCGAAATTCGAGGAGCCGACCACATGCTTACAACATCCTTCCGCCCCCTGGCCCTTTGGTCGATGGCCGCCTGTTTTTCTGTCGCCGTGTCACTAACCGCCTCGACACACGCGCAGGCACAAGAGAAAAAGAAAAACAACCCGATCCCGAAACCACGTAAAGTCGACTTGGCGACCAAAGATGGTGTCGAATTAAGTGGCGTCTATTTCGGATCGAACAAAGGCAAAGAAGCCATTCCGGTGCTGATCATCCACGAATGGCGCGGGCAAAAAGCCCCCTACGGATCACTGTGCATGATGCTGCAGCGAGCCGGCTGCGCCGTTCTCGCGTTTGATTATCGCGGACACGGTGGGTCACGCGAATACACCGATCCACGCACCGGAACGAAGAAGGAATTCAAGATCGAAACGATGCGTCGTAAATCGGTAAACGAGATCGCTCGATTTGATCTCGAAACTGCCAAACAGTTTTTCAAAGATGAGAACAACGAAGAAAACCTCAATCTGAACGCGCTCGTCATCATTGGCATTCGTGAAGGTTGCGTGATCGGCACCAACTGGGCAATGGTCGACTGGCGCTATCCCAGCGTCGGTAGCCGCAAACAGGGCCAAGACGTCAAAGCTCTCGTGATGGTTTCACCCAAGCGTCTCGCCCAAGGCGTTCCGATTGACCAAGCACTGAGCGATCGAAATATCGGACAACTGCCGACGATGGTGATCTACGGACAAGGGTCCAACGAAGAAGACGACGCCAAACGAATCCAGAAACTACTCGAAGCGAATAAACGTCGACTCAGTGGCTCGCGTGAAGCCGAAGGCCTTGAAGTCATGGAAGTCAGCGAACCGCTCGGCGGGCCGGCCCTGATTAGCGGCCAGTCTTCGGTGATTCCGGCAATCGTCAAGTTCATTACCGAGCAGGTAAAGATCAGCGACAACGAAAACCCTTGGATCGAACGTGATTAGTCGATCAGCATTCAAAACTGGGACGCGTCACGGCTTGGGAACGTACCGATAACGGCCGCCATTCTTGGCGGCGATACGCTTCATCCGTGATTCGCCGACTCGGCTGTGGTAGCCGATCGTGTGCACCAAACTGATCGGCCCCTCATCGCCGAACAGGTTGTCCAGGCGATTGATTTCCGACAACATCTCTTCGATCCGCTGCGGGAACTCACCGTCGGAAAGCAAGAAAATCACATCGGGCCTTTGCTCGATCGCAAACGGCAACACTTCATACGGCGCCCGGCCGAGATCCATCTGAATCGACATTGCCCAACGGCGAAGCGCGCGTTTGTTCTCATCGGTCGCATAGACGCTACGAGGTTCGTCGACGCCCGGATCGGCCAGACGCATGTACTCTGGTTCTTCATCAAAGAACACGACATAGAAGCGCTGCGTCGGCTTTAGCAAACTGATCGATCGTAGCAATGCGTCACGGGCCGATTCAAAACCATCCCCCATACTCTTGCTGCTGTCGACCAAATAGATGAAGTGGTTCCCGCCGCCTTCGATGCCGCAAAACTCCATCTGCTCACTGGGATTGCGAGACATGGCCATCGCCATCGCGTCAACGACCGCGGCTTCAGACATCACAGGCACGAACTCTGACGCACTTGGTGCCACTGTCGGGCTCAGGTCGCGAACTTGAATTTCGCCGAGATCCGTTAGCGGTGAATCTACCGGGCTAGCCTCAGGCTCCTCCTCGGAAACCTGTGCCGTCTCAGTCTCCAATTTGACCGACTGAACTTCCGCGACTTCAGATTCGACCATCGCCCCGGCGATCGCCATCTGATCGCCAGGGGTTGAAGTCGAGAACGTGACCGCCGCCAATCCAAGGATCAGCATCGCATGGACGAATAGGCTGACGCCCCAAACGCCTCCACGACGACGTCGACCATGTTGACGCCCGCTCACCGACCGGCGCGTGAGCACGACTGCTGATGCCAAAGCGTTCGACGCTTCGGTTGCCTTGCTGCCTGGTAACGGAACGCCGGACGCTTTGCCGCTGGATTTCACCGAACTGACGCGAGTCGATTTCGCTCGTCGATGGTCACCCGCTTCGGTTCCCCGACGCTCGCGAGATTGCGGTTTTGTCTTCGGCGTGACCGATCCGCCGTGGGTCTGACGAGCACTGGACCGCATCCCAAGAAGTACCGCGACATCATCCCAGTTTGAGATGCGACCGGGCGACTGAGTTTTCGCCTCGGCCGATGGTCCACCTGTCGCAGGAGCACGTTGCCCGATCGAGTCGTCGTTGGCTCGGAAGGCCACAGCGCTGCGGATCGAACGGTTTCGCGGCAGGGCGGGGACTCGCAGCTCGGCTCGCTTCCTCGAATTGGATGCCGAAAGTTGCGATTCCGCTTCCTGTGATCGGGACGAGGCTGATTGACCAGTTGCAACACCACCGGCCGCAACACGACTGGATTGAACCGTTTCGTTGCGAATTCGCGACTCAACTTTCTTTTGGGTCAATGCGACCTGTCGCTCAAGACGTTGAATCCTGATTTCCAAGACCGCCGCTCGGGCATCCAATCGGGCCGCCGCCGCTTCGCTTCGGGTCTGCTCTAGCTCGAGTTGAAGTTCGCGCAAGTGATCAAGATCGGACAAATTGCGATCGGGTCGGCTAGATTCCCGATCCAAATCATCATGTTCTTCCGTCGAATCTTCCGCAGACAATGACATTTCGAACGCGCCAGCCTTCCTTTGGGAGGGAGCAGTCTACGATTGAATTTTCGGTGGCGGAAGTCGCCGGGAGATTGATTGGCACCGGCGAGTTGCCGAAAACCTCGGCGGCTTCCGCCTTCATACCTCCGCAGGCCAACATACCCCGCACTATCGCCGCTCAATCGCGATCGATACAGTACCACAGACGGGGTCCAAGCACAAAACGTGAGTGATTTTTGAGTTCTATTGACGACTCAAAATTCAGACTCGTATACTCCTTGGCTCGACTGAATGCGCAACCATCGCAGCCAAATACGCACGAAGAACTTATGAATACCCGCCAGGAAGAGCTGGAAACCAACATTGTCGCCGACCAGCTCGCAATTTTTTACAAGAAGATCGAGCCCTATTCGAAGCTGATCGCTGCCGCGGTGGTTGCCGTCGTCGTTGCTATGCTGGCGTATGGTTTCTACAGCAGCAGCCAGACGGCGACACGCAGTGACGCGACATTCCAGTTGCTAATGAATAACCCCGAAGTCGCGTCACGTTACCCCGACACGACCGCGGCGGCATGGTCACAGCTGTTCCAAGCCAATCAAAATTTGGCTCAAGGTATTAGTTCTCTGTATCGCGACAAAGCGGAAGCCGAAACGCTTCTGGCCCAGGCAAAAGACGAGTTCATCAACGCCCGTGTTTCGTCGGACGACGAAATTTTGATCTCGCGAGCCAACTATGGGTTGGCACTCGCCCACGAGGCACTTGGTGAAGTCGACGACGCGATGAAAGCGTACGAAGCGGTCGTTTCGGCAAACGAGTCCGAAGAAATGGTCGAAGTCGCAGAGCAGCGAATCGCAACGCTTAAAAGCTCGACCGCAGGTACCTTCCTGACTTGGTTCAATGAACAGGATTTCGCGCCTGCCGATCCTTCGCTACCACCGGAACTGCCCGGATCGACTACGTTGCCTGATCTACCCGACTTGGAACTTCCCGATCTCGACCTCGACAGTGAGCTAAGCAGCGAGTTCGACGCATTACGAGGGGAAGCTTCAGACGCCGAAATGACCGGTGGCATTGAATTACCCGAAGAGCCCACTGCCGAAGAAAAAGGCGACGCCGAATCGACACCAGCCGAAACGTCTTCGACCGAACCGAGTGAAACGACGCCCGAAGACGACGCCTCTAGCGAAGCGGCACCCCCGGCCGAGTCGGAATAGTCGGCTGCACTATTAATGTCCAGCGACGAGAGCGAATCGCAATCCAGTTCCGATGAAGCGGAGCTACATGAACCTCCGGTCACACGCGAATTCACCATTCCTGAATCAGCCGCGGGACAGCGGATCGACCTGTTTTTAACCGCCGCCTGCGATGGCTACAGTCGTAGTCAGATACGGCAGGCGGTTCAAAACGATCAGGCGGAAGTTGATGGCCGTGTCATACGGCCGAGTTTTCGTGTTCGGGTGGGACAACAGGTTCGCTTCCAGCTACCCGAAGAGTTCTCCGATGAAGTGATCCCGGAGAACATTCCTCTCGACTTGCTCTACGAAGACGATGGCTTCGTCGTTGTTAACAAGCCACCCGGAATGGTCGTTCATCCGGCCCGCGGGAACTGGAAAGGCACTTTAACGAGCGCGCTCGCCTATCGATTTCAATCGCTTTCCGATGTTGGCGGACCGACGCGCCCGGGAATTGTTCACCGCCTGGATCGCGACACAAGCGGCGTGATCGTGGTGGCCAAAACCAATGCCGTCCACATGGCCCTGGCCGAACAATGGCACGATCGTTTGGTCGAAAAGGAATACCTGGCAATCACCGTCGGCCGGATCGACCGTGATCGCGATGTCATCGATGCCCCGATCGGACGCCACCCCTACCAACGGGATAAAATGGCGATCCGCGAAAACCACTCGACTTCTAAACCTGCGAGCACTTTTTTTGAGGTCGAAGATCGTATCAGTCGCTTTTCGATCGTCCGAGCGTTCCCTAAGACGGGGCGGACACATCAAATCCGTGTGCATCTTGCACATCTCGGTTGCCCGATCCTCTGCGATCGCCTTTACGCCGGGCATGCGGTCGCCGACGAAGCTTGGCTGGAAGGCAAAGGCAGTGTCGAGGGAAGCCCAGTTGTCTTGACCCGCCAGGCACTTCATGCGCGCCGCCTAAAGCTTCGCCACCCCCAATCCGGTGCGTGGATGACCTTCGAAGCCCCCGTGCCAGACGATTTAGATTCAACAATAAAAACGATCCGTAAGGCATCGCAATCGCGGTGACGGATGACGAGCGGCTACAATAGAACTCGTTGCACCCGATGCGACGTGAGAACCATTTTTCACGACCCACCCACACGTGCCTATGTCGTCCGCAGCCAGCGATTCAAAAACGGAAGTCGGAAGCTATTTCATCTCGAACTACCCTCCCTACAGTCAATGGAAGAAGGGCTCACTTGATGAGGTTCAATCCGCGCTTCACAACCCGCCGCTCGAGTCAACTCCGCTGGGGCTGTACCTGCATATCCCATTTTGCCGGAAGCGATGCAAATTTTGCTACTTCAAGGTCTTTACCGATGTGAAAGCCCCCGAGGTTCAACGTTATGTCGACGCGCTGTGCAATGAAATTTCAATGGTCAGCCAATGTGAAATCATGGGCGACCGTCCGTTTCGATTCGTTTATTTTGGCGGCGGAACTCCCAGTTTCCTGTCACCTAAACAGCTAACCAAGCTGGCAAATCGCCTGCGCGAACACATTACCTGGGATGGCGCCGAAGAGGTGACGTTCGAGTGTGAACCGGGCACCTTGAGCGAAACAAAGGTTAAGACCCTCCGTGAAGAAATGGGCGTGACTCGGTTGAGTCTAGGCGTTGAAAATTTCTCTGACAAAGTACTCGAAGAGAACGGCCGAGCTCACCTATCCAAGCAAGTCTTCCGCGCTTGGGAATGGATCGCCGAAGCGGAATTCCCGAACGTCAACATCGATTTGATCGCTGGAATGGTTGGCGAAACTTGGGACAACTGGAAAGACAACATCCGCCAAGCGATCGAGATGTCGCCGGAAAGCGTTACGATCTACCAGATGGAGTTGCCCTTCAACACCGTCTACAGCAAAGACATGCTGGACAAGTCAAGTGAAAGCCCCGTCGCCGATTGGGCCACCAAACGCGCTTGGGTCGATTACGCTTTCAGCGAATTCATCGACGCCGGCTACAGTGTCAGCAGTGCTTACACGGTCGTCAAAGATCCCAGCAAAGTCAACTTCTCATATCGCGATAACCTTTGGCTAGGTGCAGACCTGTTGGCCACCGGGATTGCGAGTTTCGGGCATGCCAATGGCGTTCACTACCAGAACGTCGCGGATCTGGAACAGTACCTTTCGACCATCGAATCGGGGACCATGCCTCTCGGTCGTGGATTCGTCCCGACGGATCACCAACGATTGATTCGTTCGATGATCTTGCTACTCAAAAAAGGCTACCTCGATCGGAGCTACTTCCAACAAAAGTACGGTGTCGATATCGTCGGTCAGTGGCAATCCGAATGGGACAAGTACGTCGAAGATGGCTGGGCGACGATCAATGAGGATCGCATCGAATTGACTCGCTATGGGCTACTTCGCGTCGATGCGATGTTGCCCTCCTTCTTTGAACCAGAACATCAGAATGTCCGATACACGTAGCCCCGATTCCTTCACCTTCGCGATGGGGGAATTCGATGCCACGTTTCCGCTGGATCGATCCTACGCAAAGAACCATATGTGGGCCCAGCGACGGGACGGTTCGGTGTGGCGTTTCGGCTTGTCGGCCTATGCCGTTCGTTTGTTACAAGATGTGTACTTCCTCGATTGGGAAGTCGATCTCAATGCCCCGATCGCCCATCGCCAAATGATCGGGGCGATCGAAAGCAAAAAAGCCGAAAGCGATCTATACTCGCCGATCGCCGGATCATTGATCGCGATCAACCAAGCCGTGCTTAGCGATCCTGCGCTGATCAATGCGGATACGTACGAAAGCGGTTGGTTAATTGAGATACGATCCGACGATGTCGTTCTAGAGGACGCGCTACCAACTGGTTTACTAACCACGGATGAGTATAAAACCCATCTCGAAGGAGCCTGGGTAATCGCCCAACGCACCATCAAGGGACAGGCGAACAATTAGGCGAACTTGTCGCCCACGGTCATCGCGTCAATACTATTGCGATTGTCTTTATCCGCCATCGCCCCATTGGCGATTCGTGACGATCGATGACACAGCACTCCTCTTCCACACTGACGCGAGCGACACCGACACAGTTCTTGGTCGGCGTCGGACCATCACGTGCCGATCGGCTTGCAAGGATTGGCTTGCGCACTGCCGGGGACTTGTTGTTTTGCTTCCCTCGTGACTATGAATTCCCCGCTCCGCCGGAACGAATTGACCGGATCCGCGAAGGCGAGCCGGTTTCGTTGGTCGGCACCATTACCGATGCCGAGCTGATTTCGCGAAGCCCGGGAAAGAGTGTCTTCGGGGCAATCGTCGAAAACGAAACAGGGGCGGTTCGTTTACTGTTTTTCAATCAACCGTTTCGTGCCGAACAACTAACGATTGATCGACGCGTCATGATCAGTGGCGAAGCAAAACTCAACGGGCTCCGCTTCGAATTTGTCCATCCGAAGGTCACCTACCTGGATGACGACCAAACGATGACGACGCCCCAAATCCTTCCCGTGTATCCGCTTACCGAAGGAGTCAAACAGCTTGAAATGCGGCGGATCGTCGGCGGCATTGTCGATGAACTGGCCTCGCAGTTGAACGAGGTCTTGCCAGAATCGCTGCGAGATCGTGCGACCGATGCTCTGCGAAATTCGGGAATCAATTTACGTCAACCGCTACCGGACATCACAACCGCGATGCGTCAAATCCATTCGCCGGACGATCGTGACCAGCTCCGCGGTGCGCGAACCCGACTGGCGTTTCAGGAATTGCTGGTCATGCAGTTGGCGCTGGCAATTCGTCGCCGACGGCTGACGACCGATCTCCGCTCCTCCGCAATGCCAGTCGATCCGATGCTCGACGCACGCATCACCAATCGATTCCCGTTTAAGCTAACCGACGATCAGGTCGCAGCGATCCGTCAAATCAGCATCGACATGTCGCGGCAATTCCCCATGAACCGTCTTCTCCAGGGCGATGTCGGTAGCGGCAAAACTGTCGTCGCAATCTATGCAATGATGCTCGCCGTCGGCCACGGCAATCAAGCGGTGCTGATGGCGCCAACGGAAGTGCTCGCCCGGCAACATTATCAAACACTACGACAAATCTTGGACGCCAGTCGCGTGCGGATTGGCCTGCTTTGCGGCAGCCTTTCGGCGGGTGAAAAACGACAAACTCTCGCCGACACCGCTTCCGGTAATCTCGATTTGCTCGTCGGAACCCAAGCTCTACTGCACGGTTTGGAATTCAAACGCTTAGGACTCTGTGTGATCGATGAACAGCATAAGTTTGGGGTCGGTCAGCGAGTCCGGCTTCGTGGCGGTGGCGTCGATCCGCACTACTTAGTGATGAGTGCGACGCCGATCCCGCGTTCAGTCGCGATGACGATCTTCGGCGATACGGACCTGACGACAATCAAAGAAAAACCGCCCGGACGCGGTGCGGTGAAAACCTACCTGGGGCGTGACGAATGGCGCAAACGTTGGTGGGATTTCGTGCGAACTCAACTAAAGGAAGGCAGACAAGCATTCGTCGTCGCGCCGCGTGTCACCGCTTCGAAGGAACCTTCTTCGGCCGAAGATGCTTCGTCCGAAGATATTTCTTCTGTCGAATCGATCTATCAACAGCTCCGGGCCGACCAGTTCAGTGAATTCACTGTCGGCCTGCTGCACGGACGACTTTCTCCTGACGAAAAACAATCCCTCATGCAACAGTTCGCGGAGGGTGAAATCGACGTCCTCGTCACGACGACGGTCATCGAAGTTGGAATCGATGTTCCCAATGCAACCGTGATGACCATCATGGGTGCCGAACGCTTCGGTTTGGCACAACTGCACCAGCTTCGCGGACGGGTCTCACGAGGTAGCCATACCGGACACGTCTGCGTTTTTACCGATGGAAACCAATCCCCAGAAGAATACGAACGCTTGACCGTCTTTGAATCAACCGATGATGGTTTCGAGCTTGCCGAAGCTGACTTCAAAATGCGTGGACCCGGCGACGTTTTTAGCGCCAAACAAAGCGGGATGCCGCCGATGCGGATCGCCAACGTGATCGAAGATCTTGATGTTTTACAAGTCGCCCGTATGATCGCTCAAGAACTGGTGGACGAAGATCCGGAGCTCGACAACCCCGATCTTGAGGGCCTAAAGAAACAGCTCATGAGCCGCTATGGCAGACAGCTCGAACTCGGCGACGTCGCTTGAAACTTGCGATGGGGTATCGCTGGAAGTGATCGGTTGAGGCCATTAGGCTGAACTTCACAGTGCATGGGATCTGATGCCGAATTTGGAAGCACCGAATCCCCCCACCGGCAATTTCGGAATTCCGCGGACTTAGATCTCGCAGCACGCTCACTCTAAAACAAACCAAATCAGGACGTGCTCACCATGTCCGTTGGCGATTCAAAAACCAGCCGAATGGGGTTAGCCATGGTCGCTTTGCGTTGACCGAGACGAACTCCCATCGGCTGCTGAATCACACCTGAATTTTTATCGGACCGACGGGTTAGCCTTGAGCGATACGCTCGGCAACGCGATCGAGAAGTTCTTTTGTCTTCTTGATCCCTTCATACTCCGACACTTTACCGCCTTCGTATTCGATCCCGACGTAACCGTGGTAACCGTGGGCCAGGACGATGCCCATCATCTTGAAAAAGTCCGTATGAACTTCGTTGCCCTTTTCGTCAAAGTCATGGGCTTTGGCGCTCACCGCTTTCGCGAACGGCATCAATTCTTCGACGCCTTTGTAGCGATCATACTCTTCCGGGTCTTTTCCGCGACGGATGTAGAAGTTACCGAAGTCGGGAAGCGTTCCACAGTTGTCCATCTCCGTTTTGGCAATCGTCCCGGCCAACCAGGCGCCGTTGCTGCTCAATCCGCCATGATTTTCCACGATGACATTCAAACCGTGTGGCTTGGCATATTCGCTCAGCTTGCGAAGTCCGTCCGACGCAAGCTTCATTTGTTCTTCGTAGCTTCCACGGCTTTGAGCGTTGACGCGGATCGAATGGCAGCCCAAGAACTTAGCGGCGTCGACCCACTTGTGATGGTTCTTGACGGCTTGTTCGCGTTTGTCCGTGTCGGGATCACCGAGAGCCCCTTCACCATCACACATGATTAGCAAACTCTTGACGCCCTGGTCTTCGCAACGTTGCTTCAGTTCGGTCAGATACTTTTCGTCGTGCGCTTTGTCTTTGAAAAACTGATTGACGTACTCAATCGCGTCGATGCCGAATTCTTCTTTAGAGACCCGCGGGAAGTCCAAGTTGGTCAGCCCCTTGCTTTCGTCCCGCAAGGTTCGGTGCAACGACCACTCGGCGAGCGAGATTTTAAAGGGCGGGGTAACCTTGAGGGCATCCGCGGCGAATGAAAACTTGCTGGAAAGTCCGGTCGCCGCCGCAGCGGCTGCACCGTAGGCGAGGAATTGTCGTCGATTGGTCATGGTGAACTATCGATTGAAGAGGGGTGGGGACAGATGTCAATTCGTAGGATCTGAATCGGTAAACGGGCTGGCAAAGTTCGACGATCATGCGACATCGACGCCCAGAAACCAATTGCGTAACCGATTATTCTACTCGAATCGGTAGCCCACTCCGTAGACCGTGTGAATGATTTTTGGGTGTTTCGGGTCACGCTCGATTCGCTTGCGTAATTGGCTGATCGTTTGATCAATCGTCCGGCTGTTGGGAAGATGGTCATCCTCCCACGCCAGCTGAAACAGTTCGCGTCGGGTAATCACCTCCCCCGGTTTTGCGGCAAGCGTTTGCAGAATCAGCACCTCACGTCGTGTCAGTGTCACCGTGTCGTCTTGCCGCCGGGCACGCAGTTCTTTCGGCAAGACCTCAAGATCGCCCATGCGAAATGGTTCGTCCGTAAACTCCGTTTGGCAATTTGTATCCGCCGAAACAAAACTTCGTCTGGCAACCGCGCGAATCCGGGCAACCACTTCTTTGGTACCGAACGGTTTGACGATGTAGTCATCTCCCCCCAGTTCTAGTCCGACGACTTTGTCGATCTCCTCAGCCTTTGCAGTGATAAACAGAATCGGCATCGTCGGTGACTTTTGACGAAAATATTTACACACGTCATAACCGCTCATGCCCGGCATCATCACGTCCAAGCATGCCATGTCTGGCATGTCGCGATCAAACATCGCCTTTGCGTTCAGTCCGTCCGCGGCTTCGATCACCTCGTAACCTTCGGCGGCAAGCACTTCGGCCAAAGCTTTTCGTGTGTGCCGATCGTCTTCGGCAATCAAGATACGATGTGTCATCCCCCAATCCCCTCGACTAAACGGGTCCCGTGGCTAACAACAAACGGAATCCCGCCCCACCGAGACGCCGCACGTCCTTGGAGGAAGAATTCAACAATACCAGTTCGCCGCCATGTCGTTCGGCGGCCCGTTGCGCGATCGTTAAACCGATGCCTGTGCCGCTGGGAGCACTGATCGAATCATCGATTCGCGCGAATGGGCGGAAAATTCGCTTGGCATACCGCCTCGCAATGCCGGGCCCGTTATCGATGACCGTCACGGCAACGAAAGTCTGGCCGGGCTTGTCACCACAAGATGATTCAAGTCGACAATGAATCTCACAACGTCCCGCGTGGTCGCTATCGTTGTCAGCCCCGGTTTGTCGGGGCACATACTTTTCGACGTTGCTTAGCAAATTTACCAAGATCAGCTCAAACACGTCCGGATCAATTTGAACAGTTTGCTCGATCAAACACTGGACTTCCAACTCGATACCGGCGCCCGCGAAACTGGGCGCAAACTGCTGCGCAATCTGGTCGACCAATTCGCAAACCCGACACTCTTGGTAACGAACGCCACTACGTTTGCCACTGGGGCGAATCATTTCCAAAACGCCTGAGACCAATCGCTGAAGACGTCGACTTTCATAATCGATCACTTGGAGCCGTTCAATAAGCGTCTGCTGTTGGGGACTTTTGTCGAGTCTTTCTAAGTCGAGTTCCGCCAATTCCGTATAGAGCCGAATGTTCGTCAGCGGGGTTCGCAATTCATGCGACACTTGGCCGGCAAAATTCACTCGGCTACGCGCGTCGGCAATCTGTCGCCGGACCGATGACAATACATACACGCCCACCGAACAGACCAACAATCCGATCCCCCCCAGGGAAAAATACAGCGGCAGCAAACTCGAAACCGGCGTCAGCGATTCGCCGACGTGGACCTGCAGTTGCCAGCTTGCCAACGGTTCGCTCAGTACATGAACCGCAAGTGCGGGTTGCTCAAACGCCGCGCGATCGCCCCATCGATAGACGACCTGCTTGGCCTCATCGACCAATTGAATGCTACCGATGGTCGCACCATTTAATGGTTCACTGGTCGTCAGATCGGTTCGTCGTTGCGTTTGACCAGACAGCGCGGCAACGTCGTCTGGCAAAACTGCAATCAAGTCTGCCAGCCAACGACTGCGATCGAGCAAAATCCCGGCAAAGCGTCCGCCGGGGAGCGCGACCCAGTACAACACCTGCGCGCCATCGCCCATGTACCATCGCTGCCAACCACTCGGCGGATTGACCTCGCTGAACTGACTGTCGCCTCCAAAGGCTCTAGGCTCCTCGCCTTTCGAAAACCCTTGTTGACCGATCTCAGGGGGCGCCACTCCTTTGACCGCCATTACCGTTCGACCAGAAGTCCTATTGGCGTGTTGCAATGGAGGTCGACTGTCGATGATGCCCGAAAGCGATGCAGCGATCTCTGCCCCATCACGACCGTTCAGGTCGATGTTGGTCGGGAATACCAATTGTCCCTCACGACCGATGACGATTCCTTGACGAACAATCGGATGATTACGCCGCATCTCCTGCAGCGTTTCGATTACATCGCTTGACTCGTTAAGCCGATCGTCGAAATCATCGGCATACGCTTCGAACACGCCAATCACTTCGTCGTTGGCGGCAAAAAGCTGCGTTGACAACAGCTTCGCGAGTGCATCTTTCGCCGCCTGTTCACCTTGCCTCGCCGCGTTCGCACTTAACCAACCGAGCATCACCAGTGGTGTGATGACTAGAAGTAGCAGGGCGACGAAAAGCTGACGTGGCATAAAGTGATCGGCGGCGTAAAACGAGGTAGTCGGCTACGGTTTGTCCGCAGACGGTGCTTCGACGCGATAGTCTTGCTGAGCCGCATTTCGACTCTGCTCGAAAATCATCATCTTACGCGATCGATTCCAGTTCGCGGGACTTTCGATAGTCTGTGACTGAGCTCGATTCAAATTAGCGTTGCGTTTAATTTCTTTGGCAAGCGGTTCGGCCAGTGAAGCTCCGTATTGATCATCGAGTTGTTCCAGTTCGGCACAATTCCTCAGCAACAATTCCTTGGCTTCTTCGATTTTTCCTTGGTCACGCAACAATGTCGCACGGACGTTCGCGTCGTTTGCCAACTGAATCGCGCACTGTGCGAGCGTTTCGGTATCACGATACTTTTCGACCATTTTGGCATCGCTGGAAAAGCGAACTTGAACGCTGCTGGACAATGAGTCCTTTGTTTCGCTCACCATATTTCGATAACTCACCTCAACGGTCGCCAATGGCATTTCGCTACCATCTTTTCCGGTTGGTACTTCGACTTCGACGATGAAGTAACGTTGTTGACGGGCGTAAAGCTGGGTCAGTGGAATATAGATGTCCTGTCCGCTGATGTCAGCTTCATGATTCAAGACACGGATCGGGCGCACTCCTTCACCGATGGTCGTGTGGATTTCGAAATCACTGGCGACGACGCTTAGCAGGTCGTTAAATTCTTGCTGAAAGACAGCGACCAAATCATCTGCCTGCTCGACAAACATGTGGTTCCCACTCCCTGCCGAAGCCAAACGGCTCATCAGGTCTTCGTTGTACCCCAGCCCTAGGCCTAGCGTACTGACGCTGATCCCCTCTTTGACGAGCGACGTTCCTAGTCGCTCTAATTCGCGCGGACTTTTCGGACCGACATTGGCTTTTCCGTCGCTTAATAAAATCACACGGTTGACGTAGTCTTCGTCCAGAAACTTTCGCACTTCGGCCGCCCCTTTGCTGACACCGGCGAAGAGAGCCGTGCTCCCTTGGGCGCGAATGGATTGGATTTTTTCGATGATCGCTTCGCGGTCGGACGCTTTGGTCGCCGGTACCAACACGGAAGCGGAATCGGCATACAGGACGACCGACACAATATCATCATCACGAAGACGTTGGACGGCGGCGATCGCGGCACGACGTGCCTGCTCGATCTTAGCTCCGTTCATCGAGCCACTTTGGTCGATGACGATGGCAGTATTCACCGACGGTCGCCGCTGCGACTTGGGAAGATCAAACCCTGTCAGTGATATCCGCAAGTGATTGATTTGGTTCTTTTTCCCTGAAAGCATCGTCGGGTTCGCGACACCAACATCGAGTTGCACTTGCGACGAGGTCTCCCCGGAACCCGCATTGACGGTATGGACAGGAAACACCGCGGTCGCCGCAAACACTCCGACCAGAAGCACTATCGCAAGCGAAACGAAACCCGGCACAAACTTTGTCCAAGAGACTGCATGCCTCGAGGGCGCAGCACCGGTTGACTGAAACAGGGCACCCATTGTTCAACTCCATCGATTGGCCGATTACTGGACCGCGGATCAATCGTCACCAACACTGGTCACCCGCCGCAGCCGAGGAATGGAAGTCACTCCTCATTCCAATAAACCATGAGATGCCTTTTTCATGGTCGGAATCGCTTCAAAACAATGTAAAAGAATTGTCAGGGCAAAATTCACTCGGGTTTCTGATCAGGATCTAGCGTTTTTTGCGACCGAAGAACCCAGACTTCTTCGGTTTATCCGCAGGTACTGAAGCTTTTTCGTCTTTGTTGGTGACGATCAACGGGACATCCAGTTTCGATGACGTTTCCTTTTCATCGCCGGCAGAAAGTGCGGCCAACATGGCCAAGTCATTCGCATCAGCTTTCGTCGAAGGTGTTTCGGTCCCCACATCGATCTGAGGCTTTTCGCGAACCACCTGAACTTTGCTCGATTCGTTTTCGACCCGCAGTTGTAAATCCGCGGCCCCGACTTTCGCCGCGTTCTCATCTGCAGGCAAGCCGGTGTCAATTTTTAGATCGCTCGCTCGATGAGTCTTTCGTGTGGCGACGATCGGTTCCATCTCCACAGAAGCAGCGGTCGCAGTTCGATCAGTACCGCTCGGTTGACTTGACTGATCCTCCAACCCCGCATTCTCTGTCGCAGCTTTCGCTTCCGACTTCATCAATGCTGCCGGGGCGAGCAAACTGTCAGGAATCGACGGTGTCGAATGCGCCGTCGATCGATCAGGGGTAAGTTCCTGCAGTTCAGAAAAGTCAGGAAAGCTATCTCCCGAATCACTCATCTCGCCCGATGAATCAGCGGCCTGTTCGGAAGCTTCCCCCGTCGCCGGCTCTGCCCAAGACTCTGTCGTTTGTCGTTGTTCGGCCTTTGTCGACTCGGTCGACTCGGTATCTTGGCCAGATGGGACGTCGATGGCATCGAGTCTTTCTCCGAGAGCGGCCAACATCGCATCACTCACCCCTTCGTGCAAACGTTCAGACCAAAACGCCATTTGATCATCCGTCAATCCGGCGGCGCGGTCGAGCGTCATTGTGATCTTGCGATCTATCTCAGGAAGTGATGCCTGGACGGTCAATCGCCCGTCACGAGCGTAATCAAAGCGAACATCTACGTTCGTTCCCTTGGGTGTTCCACGTGGCAGATCGTCGACGACACAGCGCCCGATTCGAGTGGCGTTGGTACCGCGATCATCGCCGCCTTCGACGATTTCGATTTTGACGTTTGCTTGGTTATCCGAATGAGTTCGAAAGCGGACCATTTTCCGTGCCGGCAGATGGCTGTTCCGTGGAATCATGATCTTTCGACGAGGCTGACCGGTTTTCGGATCGACCGCTAAGATTCCCAGGTCATGCGAGTTGACGTTGCTAACTGAAATACCACTCTGGTCGTCTGTTCCCGCCATCAGCATGCCGGCATAGAGTGCGGCGCCATGACAAACCGCTTCATCCGGTGAAAGCGATCGATCGAGTTCCATCCCACTCAGGCGTTCGAGTTCGCGGCGGATCATTGGCATGCGAGTCGACCCACCGACGAGGATCAACCGCGTCAGATCCGGCCATGCGACACCGGCATCATCGAGCACCAACTGGACCGTCATCAACGTTCGCTCCACCAAGTCATCACATCGTTGGGAAAACTCTTCTTGTGATAACTCCGTCCGCAAACGCTTTCCGTCGTGGGCAAACGCAACGGTGACAGACTCGCGTTGTGTCAACGCATGTTTCGTTTGGTTGGCTTTCCGCAGCAACTCTTGCTCGGCCTGCGGATCTTCCCTCGGGTCGACACCATGTTCCTTCAGAAACGCCTCGGCAATAAAATCGACCACGCGTTTGTCCCAATCGATACCGCCCAAATAGACATCACCGGCGGTCGCGATTGTATTGAAGTTACCGTTTTCGATCTTCATCACTGTCACGTCGAAGGTTCCACCACCGAGGTCATAGACCAAGACGGTTTCGGGATTTCGACTGGCACCGTCAGGCGACAAGAATCCTTGCTGCACGCCATAAGTGATCGCCGCCGCGGTGGGTTCGTTGATGATGTCCAGGACATCCAGGCCGGCCAATCGACCGGCATCCTGAGTCGCCTTCCGACACGGCTCGTTAAAGAATGCGGGGACGGTGATCACCGCTTTTTCGATCTCGCCAAGCTTTAGTTCAGCGTCGGCTTTTAATTTCCGCAGGATCAACGCCTCGATGACTTCGGCGGGCAGATGCTTTCCACGAATTTGTTTTTCGTACGAAGCTTCCCCGACATCACGCTTCGCATACAACGCCAAGCGATCCGGTTCCAAAAGTCCAGCTTCGACCGCTTCGATTCCCACGATCGGTCGATTGTGATCGAAGAACACCGCGCTCGGCGTTGTCAGGTCTCCTTCTGAATTGCGGATCGTTTCCGGCTTTCCGGAAGCATCGAGAAACGCAACTGCTGAGAACGTGGTGCCAAGGTCAATCCCCACGGCGGGCTGGCGAGATGAATCAGACATCGAAGAAAAGTCTTGGGCGAGATTATTGGGAGAAGACGTAGTCCTAGTTTACCTCTTGGGACCGTTTTTAAACGTCGATTGCCCCCGCTTTGTACCCATCGGACACGCGTATGATGGGGTTCTTCTGGTTCGATCGACCATCGTAAACACAGGCATCCTGACGCATCGGTTACACTGGTCGTTACCCATTTGTGCCTCAGGTTCAATGCGTTGGTCAGTCAGAATCAAACCTTCCGAAGGGCTGACCACAAGCCAAAGGTTTCGCATCCGACTCCACCCTTGCGGCGACATGCAGTACCCCACGCTTCCCGATTACGGGTGTTTCCTACGTTGGCCTGAGAACGGGCAAGCGTTCATTCATCCCGATGATGTCGCTGTGGCAACGAAGGTCATCCCCAGCCCACGTGTCCTTAAGCGGACTAATTTTGACGGTACGTACTATCACTTTCAGTACGGTAACTTGCACTTTCGTCTTCGTCCGGCGATGTGGCTGAAGCTCCCCGCTGCTGAGATAGAGATTGGCGACCAAGTCGAAACAGTCGGCATGGGATTCGATCGCGAACACTTCGTAGCGACCGTGTGGGGGATGTACTACGTGGCCCGGAAAGGCTGTATCCTCTATCGTTTGAAACGCGCCGATCGCGTGATTCCGAAGCTTTTCGCAAGCGAACACCTGCGATTGATCACCGATAAAAACACCGTTCGACCGGGGAACACCAAATACCGTTCGCCGACCTGGAGCGGCGACGGCGAAACCGTGTCCGACCTATCGTTCGAGGAGTAACCGTAGAGATGCAACTTGGATTTGTGACCGCCATCGTGCCAGACGCGAGCTTGGAAGACGCGTTCTCGATCGCCGGCGAAATCGGTTACGACTGCATGGAAGTGATGTGCTGGCCGCCGGGAAAAGCCGAACGTCGGTACGCCGGGATCACCCACATCGATGTCCTCGCACTCGACAACGCAGAAATCGATCGTTTGCAGAAACTGCAGTCCGACACAGGCGTCACGATCAGTGCCTTGGGCTATTACCCGAATGTCCTCTCCCCCGACGAGGCCGAAGCCGATCAAGGCTGCCAGCACATTAAAGCGGTGATCAAAGCGACCGCGCGATTGGGGCTCGCGACGATGAACACGTTCGTCGGCCGCGACTGGACCAAAAGCGTTGACGACAACTGGCCTCGATTCTTAGAAACCTGGAAACCGATCATTGACGTCGCCGAAGAGCACGGTGTTCGTGTCGGCATCGAAAACTGCCCGATGTTTTTCACCGCCGATGAATGGCCGGGGGGAAAGAATCTGGCAATCTCGCCAGACATTTGGCGACGCATGTTTGACGATATCCCCAGCGATTGCTTTGGACTGAATTTCGATCCCTCGCATTTGGTGCTTCAGCAGATGGACTACGTCAAACCCTTGGCCGATTTTGCGGACAAGCTGTTTCATGTTCACGCCAAAGATTTACGAATCGATCGCTTGCGTCTTAACGAAGTCGGCGTCTTTGCGAATCCGAATCGCTGGCACTCACCGAAACTGCCCGGGTTAGGCGATATCGACTGGGGACGGTTCTTTGGCGCATTGGTCGACACGGAATACGACGGCCCGGTGTGTGTCGAAGTCGAAGACCGCGCTTACGAAGGCTCCCACGCTGACTGCCTCCGTGCCCTTCGACAAAGCCATAATTTCCTCCGTTCGTTTGTGGTGTGATTGATCAATCACCTTACGATCGATCATGATTGACAGAGAACTCGAATCCACACGTTTGTTTTTACAGGACCTTTGAAATGGATGATTGGGCGATTGGCGTTTTTGCTTCCGTCGACGCCGGCCTCGGAGTTAAGTGGGATGTAATCTCTGAACTCGGGTTGCCGACGATTCAATTGCACGCCCCACACCAAGGCCAACGGAGTGCCGCCGATGCCGAAAAGCTAAAGCAACAACTCGACCAAATGGGAGTCCAATGCACCGCGGTGTTTGGAGGATTCGAGGGCGAAAGTTATGCCGATATTCCGACCGTCGTGCAAACGATCGGACTCGTTCCGCAGGCCTCACGCGAATCTCGCTTTCGCGAAATGTGCGAAATCTCCGATTTTTCCAAAGCACTTGGCTGCGATACGATCGCGCTTCACCTGGGATTCATCCCCGAAGATTCATCCGATCCACAGTACGATGCCGTCGTCGCGATCACCGCGAAGCTTTGTGATTACTGCAACGAAAACGGTCAATTTCTGCACCTCGAAACCGGACAGGAAACGGCCGAAGGTTTGATCGAATTCATCGCCGCGGTCGGCTGCTCGAATTTGAAAATCAATTTCGACCCCGCCAATATGATCCTCTACGGGACCGGCGAACCGATCGAAGCATTGCGACTGCTCGCACCCCATGTGCGCAGCGTTCACTGCAAGGACGGAACATGGAGCGACCAGCCGGGCAAGACTTGGGGATGTGAAGTTCCGCTCGGCCAAGGCGACGTCAATATCGAAGCGTACCTGAAAACTCTTCACGAAATCGGCTACAGCGGGCCGCTCACCATCGAACGTGAAATCCCCGAAGATCCCGAACGCCAAAAAGCCGAGATCGGCGGCGCGATCGAATTGCTCTCCCGGTTGCGCAGCGAAATACTAGGCTAGCTTCCCTGCTGGCTCAGCGGTCTGTTGACTTGAATGAGCAAGTATTCGCAACAACCATGGCGAACGCCATTCGGATGATGGCTAGATCAGCCGCCGAGCGTTAGCTCGCGGTTACGTGTCTCGTTCGCGTTCGCTTCCAGTCGCATCAGCAAACACTCGCAACAACCATGGCGAACGCCAATCGGCTGATTGTTCATGTTGATTACTGACAAAACCCTACCGGGCCTCCGCTCGCATGCGTTCCCGGAGCGGACGTATGATTGCTCGCGGTACAAATTTCGCGAGCATCTCGTCGTCTTCGCTTACCCCAGCGATCTGTTTTAACAACGAGCTACTGACGTGCGCGAAACGTTCATCAGCCATCAAAAATACCGTCTCGATTTCACTATCGAGTTGCCGGTTTGCCATCATCATCGTGAACTCCCCGGCGATGTCGGTCAAAGGCCGAATGCCACGAACCATCACCCGCGATTGCTGCGAACGAACAAAGTCGACCGCTAATCCGTCAAAAAATTTGACCTGAATGTTGGGCAAGTCTTTGGTCACCGTTTCAATCAGGTCACGGCGTTGGTCTGGCGTAAAAAGTGAACGCTTTTCCGCATTGATCCCGATCCCAATGATCAGCGTTTCAAACAGACGGCTCGCTCGGTCAATGATGTGCAAGTGCCCGAGCGTGATCGGATCAAACGAACCGGTGTAGACGGCGACTTTAGGACCAGGAGCAGACATTGGGTTTCCAAGAAAAGTAGAGCGTCACGCGAGCGGGTATGCACCAGAATAACGCATCTGTGCCAGATTGAATGGGGGGCAATGCACCGGGACTGGCCAACCACAACATGAGGCACCCCACGAGGATTGCCAGTGGATAGTCTGAAATCAATATCCGATGAATAGCGTCTAGCGAAAGCCGCGATCATTGCGAATGGAATTAAGACGCGTAACCGTAAACGAGAACTCCGCGACCGATCCGGTCTCAGAAACTTACTTTCGATGGAACCCTATCTGCAAACGCCCTCAATCAACCGTTCTAGATCTTCGCCGTCGTTGTAAGCATGGACACTCACGCGGACGCCTCCGTCACGACAACTCACGACACAACCGACATCTAGCAGGCGTCGTCGGACCGTCGCGGGATCTTGTCCGGGAACTTCAAAGGTCACGATCCCAGAGCGATGCCGTTTCTCCGGCGCTTGTCGCGTTTGGATCCCATTGGCGTTCAGCTGATCTCCCAAGATCGATGTAAGTTCGACAACACGCGTACCAATTGAGTCGGATCCGTGATGACTACGGATCGTCGAGAACAAATTCAAACTCGCAGCCAGCGCGGCGGCGCCTACCATATTGGCCGATCCCGGCTCAAATCGCTCGGCGGTGTTTTTTAGTGTGAGCGCCGGATTAGCATAGTTGAACGCGTTTTGAACGCTGTTCCAGCCCACATTGCCACATCGCAAGCGTTCCAAATGCCGGCGACGAATCATCGCAATCCCCATCCCTTCCGGTCCCAACATCCACTTGTGCCCGTCGGCAGCCAAAAAGTCGATGTCGATCTGGCTTAAATCAAGATCGAACACCCCCAATCCTTGGATCGCGTCGAGGTAAACGAGAATTCCTCTTCGGTGCGCCCGCTCGACCAGGTCTTCGATCTCAACGCGATACCCACTCGAATAGCCAACCCAGGAGAGCGCAATCATTTTGGTGCTTTCATCGGCCGCTTCCAGAAGATCGTCCACCACCACGGCCTGTTCTCGGCGCGGGACCTTTCGGATCTCGACGCCCCGCGCCACCTGATTTTCCCATGGGAATAGATTGCTGGGAAATTCACCTTCGGGTACCACTACGCTGTCGCCGGGTTGCCAAGGGAAACCTTCGGCGACCAAGTTGATCCCGGTCGAGGTGTTGGGGATCAAACAGATTTCGTCGCGACTGGTCCCCAATAACTCTGCCGCCACACGCCGAAGTTCATCAAGTCGACCGGCCCATGTGGGCCACATGGTGTCTCCCTGTTTTTCGGCTTCATCGGCATAACGTCGGATCGCATGGGCGGCCGGCGCCGACAACGGCCCCACGGCTGCATGGTCCAGATACGCCCACTTTTCACTGACCGGCATTTGCCGCCGCCACCAACCCCAAGGATCTTCTTCGACGGTTGGTTGCGAGGATGTAGTCACGGAAGACGCCACGTGAGTGCCCTTTCAATCGGTATTTGCAGAAAAATTGTTGTCGTCCCCGCCGGATGTCCAAATCGGTAAACTAGCGATTTAGCGTAGGCTTGGGAAAATAGCGGTCAGGTAACTATACTGCTGACCTTCCATGGCCGCGATTGGACGATTAACTTGGTTCCGCTTCCAGATTTTCAACTACTTCTGAGGTTTGATTGATGCCCAAGGCCCTATGTCTCTTCAGCCTTGTTGCGTCGATCTTGGTGGTCTGCCTGTTCCTGGTGGATTCGGTCGCCATTATCGCCGGTGTCGAAGCTCTCCAGATTTTGGGCGGTGCAAGCCTGATGATGGACCTGACGTTCGCCATTCTAGGCGGAGTGCTGATTTATCTCAGTTGGTCGACCTACCGCGAACAGCGATAGACCGGCACAAGTTCGACAAACTTCTCAGTCAGCACTGACCGCCGTCAAGCCCATTGGCGACAGTCAGACGCAATGCTGCGCGAGTCCCGGTGGGCGTTCTTGCTTATTCGCCAGGCTAGCGAGCTTGCTGGCGATCGATCTCACAGGTTTTCGCCCGCGGTTGATTGCGGATCGCTCTTGCGATGGGACCGTCCGGCTGGGATGCTTCGCCGGTTTGACGCTGCCAATGTTCCGCCAAACGCGTTTGCTCGACCGTGACGCAAATAGATCGATATATCCTGAACTTGTACTTACGCACGTTTATCGTGTCGTTCTTGTCGCTTTCGGGCATCTTCATCGTCTTTCACGCGTTCACGAACATGACGGACTTGGCCGAACTGGCCGAGAAACGGGCCCTCTCGCTGGCCTACGTCATGGCCGAGTTCTACGGGCCTTATTTGCTGCTATTATTCGACTGGACCGGCGCCATCATTGCGTTGATGTCTGTGCTCTTCGTCGTCGGCTGGCTACGCCGCACCGGCGAACTAACGTCAACGCTTGCTGCCGGCGTTTCACATGGCCGACTGTTCCGCGCGATGGTCGTCGCGTCCGGGTTGATCATCCTGGTCCAATTTGCCAGTCGCGAGCTGTTGTTGCCTTCGATGCGTGATGTTTTATCGATGAAAAACCGTGACATCACCGGTGACAATCCGCAGCCCGTTTTGCCCAGCTACGACAACATCAGCGGAATACTGCTCCAAGGCGAATCGATCAAACCGCGGAGTCGCGTGATGATCAATCCGCGATTTAGTATCGACGGCGATTACGAAGGCTTCGGTGATGCGTTGATCGCAAAAACGGCACAGTGGCTTCCGGCAAACGCGTTGCACGATGAAGGCTATTTGATGCAGCAAGTCCAAATCCCCAAGCACATCGAGACGCTCGATTCGGCAGGGGTGGGTGAACGGGCGGTCTTGATGACCTCGAAGCAACACGATTGGATCGGTTCGGATGAGTGCTTTGTGGTCACTCCGGTGAATGCAGAAATTTTGCAAACCGATCAGTCTTCGACTCGGCTGTGCAGCACGATGCACTTGGCCAAGCGACTGCGAAATCCCGCGGTGCACAATTCGATCTCAATTTCGGTGCTGCTACACGAGCGACTCATTCGTGTGCCATTGGACTTTGCCTTGGTCCTTCTAGGGCTGCCTCTGGTCGTCAACCGACGTGACAGAAAGCTATTCGTGACGATCGCCGCGGCGATGGGATTGGTCGTGTTTTTCTTTTCACTGAAAACAATCGGGAGCGCCCTCGGTGGCGCAGGGATCTTGTTTTCTCCCGCGATCGCGGCTTGGCTACCACTTTTAGTCCTTGGACCATTCGCGTTCATGCGTTACCGCGAAGTCCAGACACTGTAGGCAACCTTTACGATGGCGCCACAGGACTTTAGCGTTGTCATCGCGACCCTGAATGAAGCGGAAAATGTATCGCGGTCGATCGAGTCCGCGTTTCGCTGCAATGCCGGCGAAGTCATCGTGGTTGATGGCGGAAGCGGTGATTCGACCGTCGCGATCGCAAAACGTTCCGGTGCGAAGGTAATCACATCGGAGCGTGGCCGTGGCATGCAGCTTCGCCGTGGCGCCGAACGGGCGCGAGGCCGCATGCTGTTGTTCTTGCATGCCGACAATTGGCTCGATCGCGAGTGCCTGACTACTGCGTGCCGTCTTTACGACATCCAACCGGATCGCGACGGTTTTTGGGGCGGGTTTCGGCAGCGAATCGAGGCGGACGGAATGGCTTACCGCATGCTGGAAGTTGGCAACGCGATGCGAATTCGATTGCGTGGAATACCCTTCGGTGACCAGGCGATATTTGTCCAGCGATCGTTATACGACATCGTCGGCGGTGTTCAGCCACTTCCTCTGATGGAAGACGTCGTTTTGGCACAATGTCTTCGCCGTCACCGCTGGCCAACTTTGGTCGACGCGACAGTGCATGTCGACCCGCGCCGCTGGCAGCGTTGTGGAGTGATCCGACAAACGGTCCGCAACTGGGGGATTCAGACGGCCCATTGTCTCGGCATCTCCGAGGGCAGATTGTCGCAATGGTACCGTTGATTTCTGCGGTGAAAACCAATGCCAGACCTTGCGACTCGATCGTTGGAACTTAGAATCGAGATGTGGCATGCAACGCGTGATTGGCGACGATTTGTGTTTGAATGGGACGAACACCCCCGCGCGTTTTCAAGTCGCAGTAGCCCAACGAGGAGTCCGTTTTGCTAACCGAAGCTACCGTTGAAGAGATGTTCCGCAGCCTGATTAACGACCCCAATCGCGGGGAAGACGTATTCGACAAGGCGGAGGATCTATTGGACGAAGAATTGCGTCCGGAAAGCCCACTTCGTCATCGCCTGACGGTGGAACTGGAAGAATTGCGAGAGATGGCTGAGAAGAAGTAGACGTTTTAGTCAGCCTCACCTGCCAACGCATCACAGAAAAAGCCACGACGGAATGATTCCGCCGTGGCTTTTTTCTTACACCATGGATGTACTCGACCGGATGTGTTGTTTACCTGTTGAGCGTCAACCCGAACGTGTAACCGACCATCAAGTAGTCTTGTTCGTTGTCGCCACCTGGAACCGTTCCGCCAACGGCATCGCCGCCTCGCCACAGTCCGCGTTCGATATCGATCAACTGGAATCCAGCTCGGATGGTGAAGTCACGGGTCAATTGATACGCAAGGTCCGCTCGCACATCGAATCCGAGAAAGAATTCTTCGTTGCGAGAATTGACCGGTGAGGTCTCCTCACGAATGATCCGAGCCACCTCGTCACCCTGAGAGATCGGTGCAGTCGTGTTGTCGTACACGACCGCTTCGGTCCAAGTATTCTTGTAGCTGCTCTGCCAGTTTCCACCCGAGAACACTCGGAAGTCACCGGTGGCGACAAAGCGATCGATGAATTTCATGTAGCGGAAACCGAATTGCGCGGTGATCGCCTCATTCTCAGTGAAGGCCTGATTGATTGTCAGTTCCTCGGCGAGAGCGCCATACTTGTTCAACAAGTTTGAAGAGATAACGTTGTCGGGATCGTTCGAACTTTCGAATCTCGACGCCGCATAGGTATCCTTCAGCCGGAACCAACGGATGCCAACCAGGGGCTCTAGAATTCCACCATAGTGATAGGGCTCCATTCGCCAGGTTTTACTCAATTCGTAGCTGTCGAATGAAATCACGTTCAAGCTGTCAAGTTCATCGACGAACCGGTAATTGAAGCCGATGTTGTTGCTGATGCCGGGGATCGCTTCGAGTCCAAACGGGGGCGCCGCGTTGGTTGCTTCACCGTCGAGTTCGTCCTCGTTGATCCGGTTGCCACGTTCGTGACGTATGCGATGAAACTCACCGACGTCATTGTCGACCCAGCTGAACAACCAACCGCTGTCCGAATCGGGCAACATGAACCCGACTTCATAACGGTGACCGGCGCCACCATCTAAGCGACTGTCATCATCACCGAAATTCAGGTCATTGTTGTCTGGTCGGCTACCGTAAAGGTAAAGCCGATCGTAAGTCGCGAACCAACCAGTGTTGGCTCGCTTTTTGGGCTTAATGTCTGCCAAGTCCGCGTCATAAATCGGCTCGAACCAACGAAAATCTGGTTCGAACTGAAATGGATCGGCAACAGGGAGGTGTTGTTGAGCCTGAGCCGAAGCCATGCCGCAAAGCAACACGAGAGATCCAATAACTCTAGCCGTCAGCTTCCGTACCGACATCGCTGTTCCACCGTCTAATTGAAGTCGTCCGTAGCGGCCGTTTGGAAAGCGACAAGGCTCCCCCCCGCGGCACGCGCCAAGGTGCAAAATAGATTTTTGTGCGTTCCTCGCACAAAGATCCGGTCGTGACGGTCTTATCGGACATGACACTCACCAGTGCTTAGCCTGTTTATCGCCAGATGCGCCAAAAGTGCGAGAATCTTGGGAATCGGCACAGCTTAACATCGCTATCGCAAGACCAGTTCGACGAGCCTCCGGCGGTTTCGATGCCTATTTTTTCCCCATCGCTCGTTTGCTGGCAAAGAAGTCGGTGAGGATTTGCCCGCAGCGTGCGCCTAGAATCCCCGCCTCGATTTCGGCCTGATGGTTTAGCCGGACGTCACTCAAGAGTTTGAATAGGCTTTCAACCGCACCTCCCTTGGGATCACTGGCACCGAAAACGACACGTGGGATGCGACTTTGCAGAATCGCCCCCGCACACATCGGGCACGGCTCTAAGGTGACGTACAACGTACAGCGTTCCAGCCGCCAATCACCGACTGCGGCTGCGGCTTGAGTGATCGCGATCATTTCGGCGTGGGCCGTGGGATCCTTGAGCGCCACGCGTTCGTTACCGGCAGCGGCAATGATTTGATGATCGCGTATGATGATTGCGCCGACAGGGACCTCGTCCGCGACGGCGGCTTGCATCGCAAGCTCGAGCGCGCGTCCCATGAAATGCTCGTCAATGTCGTGCTGGTTCGGACTATGCATCAAAGGTGGCCAAGAAAAACCGTGTAGTAGTTCGGCGTGCTCGATCACCGCCGAGCTTTAGCTCGCGGTTACGTGCCCTAGCTCCTGACAATCCATCACTATTGGTCAGACTCTTCTTTGGCCAGTTCAGCGGGGTTCAAACGTCGGATCGCAAGATTCCGAAACTGGGAATCGCATTCGAAATTGGCAATTCCCATTGGCGTGCAGGGATCCATTTCGAAACGGATGTCAAACTTTCGATCTTTGCGTGGCACGTCAAACATTTTTACTTCGTCGATCCAAACAGTGATCTGAGCCTTTTCGACACGCACACGTGCCTTGTACCAACGCTCGTCGTCATACGCTTTGAACATGGTTGTTTCATTGTCACTTGCGTCATGCCCATCGATGCTACTGATGCCCGTGACACCGCCCCCCCAGCCCCCCATGACCAAACTGGCGACCTCTTTTCCAACCGGGAACGTATACGCGCAAACAAAGTCGACTCCCCGATCACGCCGACATTCCCAACGCACCTCATAATTGTCGCGGGGAAGCACTGGCGGCTGTTTTTTTTTCGTCTCAGCCGATGCTTTTTTCTCTTCGCCCTCGAACGGCCCGGACCAGCGCACTCCGGTTAACGGTTGACCAAACTCCATCTTGATCAAGCCATCCTTCATGGTAATTTCGCCATCACCACCGAATTCGCATGGCTCCCAATGATCGTTCAATGAAATCCAGCGTTGGTTGTCTTTCGCTGTTGCAGTTTCTTTTGAACTAGGCTTTGACTCTTCAGACGCCGCGGAAGAGTTAGCACTCACTTCCTGTCCGCGTGCGGGCTTGCCCTCGACGACGAACGCACTGATAAACAAGGTTGCAACCATCGCGGTGGCAGTCAACGCATTAGAGAGTTTTGTTTGGCTGTCGGTCAACGCAGAATCCTCGGCAAATGGGCTAGGGCACACCCTGATCGGGCGATTGGGGGGAAGCAAAATTCAATGTTTCATTCACAGACAAGATAGACAGTCACGATGCGTCCTGTCACCGGAATCAAGATACTCGGAATGCGGCTTGGCGTCGTCCTGCTGGTGTCATACTGGATTGTACTCTTTACCGGGACGCATTTACCATCGACCCGTGTGATCGCGCCGCAAATGAATGATAAGTCAAAGCACTTTGGCGGCTACTTCGTGCTGGCTCTGTTGCTGTGCTATGTCTCACACACCAATCCAAAGCGGACATATCCAAACGCTTCTCGCTTCGGGAGCATCGCCGCCGTTTTATTCCTTTACGGGTGCTTGGATGAATGGAGCCAACAATTCGCTCGTGGACGCCACCCGGATGTTTGGGACCTCTTCGCAGACGCGTGCGGGATTACCTCTGCGATTCTTTTTTACATCGTCGTGAAACGACTCCAGAGATCGATCAGCACGCCCTCGACGTCAAGTTCCGGATCTTGAATTGATCGGGGCCGGCTCACCGAGATAACCGCGAGCTAGCGCTCAGCGGCTGATCGGAATCAATCAGCCGAATGGCGTTAGCCACGGTTGTTGCAGATGTTTGTTTCGGGGATTGGTTGTGGACGAAACTAAGACACGTAACCGCGAGCTAGCGCTCAGCGGCTGATCGGGCGGACCCAAACAGTGGGTTTAGACGGATCGTTCGTCTCGCAAGACCCCATTGCCGGCTGAGCGTTCACTGCGCCGAAGTCTCGACGGCTGATTCGGCGTCCGGCTGATCCTCCGCTGCCTCTATTTTCAACTTGGCAATTCGTTGACGCAAAAGCCGGGATTGCTTTTCGAGTTCCTGAAGCTCAAGCTCCATCTTTTCGATCCGGCGTTCACAGCTTGGTCGCAAAATCCGATCGAAGATGTCAAAGAGCACCAAAACACGAAATGCTTTAATCGCGGTCCCACGCAATCGATACGCCCGCAACGCATTGGAGAGTTGTTGAAAGCGAACGACTTCGGTCAGCCGGATCGTTCGCGCGAGACTGAGTGAACGCAGAAATGAAATCAACGGGATCAAGATGATCGCCAGGTCAATCCAATGATCTTTGCAGTATTGGATTTTTTTCTCGGCGATCGAAACCATCAGAATGAACTCGGCGGCAAACGCAAACCAGATCACGCCGGTCCCAAAATGCAACACCAGCCGTAACCATCCATACGCGGCGACCTGATCTTTCAAGAAAAACTCGATCACCAAGATCGGCATGATCAGCAGCGCGACGATCATCATCGGGACGCTAAACTGCCGTTCGAGCTGCCGCTGCAAACGACGGCCACCTTGGCGCCACCCTAACCCGGGCAACCAGATTCGCCCATGCATTTCTGGGCTTCGAGCCCCCATTCGTAATGCCGGACAGATGCAGAACAACAATCCTTGCAAATGTTGCTTCCGCATTTCATTGTTCCAAGGTCGCGTCATCCAGTGCACGATCGACTCGGCGATCACGACGCACCAGACGATGCCCATCGTCCAAAGGACAAACACTTCTAAAGTGATCGCGTAACGAAACAAAGACGGTTCGTCCAAATTGGATTCACCCAGGACCTCGACCGCACGTTTTTTCAAACTGGGCATGTCGACCCAAATGACCACCAAAATGGCAACGCAAATCAAGTAAATCAGCGCAAGGCTGAACATCAAGACTTCGTTACGCCCGGCGAACCAACGTCGCCAGCCTTTCGAATCGAACGATTTCAATTCCACCGGAAACGTCCCTCCCAGCGGAGCGTCACTTTCAAAAGTATCCGTTGAACATTTGGTAGTTTCCCACAAATCCGCCGCCCAGTTCAACAGGCACAAAACCGACGCCTCGTCGGGCGCCGGTGAAACCCCTGTTTAACGACAACCGATCGCCATTGCGTGAATCTTCGCCTACCGAACCTATCGCTATTTCGCTTCGCGGTTGAGCGGTTCATCGACCACGATTGACTTCGGAAAGTCAGCGGCGTCATTCCCGCCGCGATCGTCCCACCGTTTATTTTGACTACGCCCACTAGGTTGATTCATCGGAATATCCATCCCGCCGGCCTCGCCCAACATCGCGTAGAGTTTGTCTTCCATCTCTTTGGCGACCGAAACATAGTCTGGATCGTTGATAAGGTTTTTTGTTTCGCCAGGGTCAGTCGTTAAATCGTAAAGCTCGTCAACGTCCCAAAGTCCATAGTAGGTGATGTACTTGAAGCGATCACCGCGAAGGGCGAACTGTGTTGGCGACTGAGGAAAGTTCTTTTCCCAGTAGTAGACATACAAAAAGTAGTCACGCCAATTCATCTCGGGGTGGTTAGGAAGTTCCAAGAAACTTTCGCCGTCCATGTAACTCGGGGTTTGCAGGCCTGCGGCGTGCAAGATCGTTGGTCCGATGTCGATGTTTCCGATCACTTGTTCGACAACTTTGCCGCCTTCATAAAGCTCCGGACATTGCATCATCATTGGGACCCGAATCGACTCTTCGTAAGAAACACGTTTGTCGATCAGCCCGTGTTCGCCCCACATGAAACCGTTGTCGCCCATGTAGACAATCAGTGTCTCGTCGTGGATTCCCATTTTCTTCAACTGATCGACCACACGTCCGACGCTGTCATCGACCGCGAGTACCGATTCGCAATAGCGTCGATACAGGTAGTCGAGCCCTTTATCACTGTGATAGGAAAAATCGATTCCGTGCCAACTGTTCCGTTGATCCCGGACCCATCGTGGCGCGTCGTTTTCGGCTTTGATTTCTTTCCCACGCGGCAGGAAGCTCAAGTCGGCGTCGGCGTAGCGCCCCTGGTGACGCTCGGCCGGGGTGAAGTTTGCGTGGACCGCTTTGTGTGAGAGATACAAGAAGAATGGCTTGTCGTCGGAACGCTGTCCCAACCAGTCGATCGCGTAGTCGGTCAGTTCATCGGTGATGTAGCCTTTTTGTTTGACACGTTTACCGTTGACATTCAACGTGTACTTCGGTCCCGGTGGTAGATAGTTTCCCTGGCCGCGAAAACTGATCCAGTGATCGAATCCGGGGCGAGGGTCATCGTGGGCCCCACCCATGTGCCATTTACCGATAAACGCAGTGTCGTACCCTGCACGCTGCAAATACTGCGGAAAAAACAAGGTTCCGTCGGGGACCAGTCGGTTGTTGTCGATCACTCGATGCTTGTGGGTGTAGAGCCCCGTCAGGATTGACGCTCGGCTGGGCGAACACAAACTGGTGGTCACGAACGCATTCTTCAGGTGAACCCCCGACGACGCCAATGAATCTAGGTGAGGTGTCTCCAAAAAAGGATGCCCCATGAACCCCATCGCGTCATATCGATGGTCGTCGGTCAATATGAAGACAACATTTCGCGGTTTGACGCCGTCTCGCTTCGGCGTCGCTGGCAATTCGGCGGCTTCGACCGAAGCCGAACACCATAACACAGCAATTGCAGCTACAAACCAACCGGAACAGGAGAACCAACCTCGAAGGGATTTACGCGACATATGAATTCAGCACACCAGGGGGGGAAGGGACAGTCGGGACGAGCCGGATAGGAGCAGTCCGTTGAGGAATCGACAGTTTATACAACACTGGGGGACTCGTCGATTTTTGACAACGTGCGTAGACTTAAATAGAAGCACGGGCCGGGTCGACCGGCGATCGTTCTGGTGACCGCACCTCCCCTACCGCCCTGAATCCACGCACGATCCGGGGTAGCGTCAAACCTTTCTTGGTTTCGAGATGGCTAACGAGCAGGATATTTACGAAGAACACGTCCTAGATCACTACGAAGACCCTTATCACCGTGGCGTCTTAGAAAATGCCACACACGAGGACGAGGGGAAGAATCCGCTGTGCGGGGACGTCATCCAAGTCACACTTCGACTCGATGACGAAGGTCGCGTCGCCGAAGCGTGGTTCGACGGCGAAGGCTGTGTCATCAGCCAGGCTTCGGCGTCGATGCTAATCGAAAAAATCGAAGGCAAAACGCCGGAGGAAATTCGCGACTTTTCGGCCAACGAAATGTTGGAATTGTTCGGTCCGAAGCTCACTCCTAACCGTCAAAAATGCTGCTTGCTTTCATGGCGAGTCCTGCAGTCGGCGCTGCACTCGCCGATCGAGGATGACGACGAAGATGATTCCGATGGTCCCAGTTTTGGTGGGCCGAGTTTGGGTGAGGAGAGTTAACCGAATGTCATTTGACCCGATTGAAATTCGAAAGGATTTCCCCGTTCTCGCTCGCGCGGCCGCCTCCGGGGAGCCGCTGGCGTTCCTTGATAACGCCGCTAGCTCCCAACGACCATCGCAAGTCATCGACGCGATGTCGCAGTGTTATCGCAACTACTACGCTAACGTTCATCGGGGAATTCATACGCTGAGCGAAGAATCGACGGCAGCGTACGAAGCAGCCCGAGAATCAACACGACGTTTTCTCTCGGCGTCATCGACTCGCGAGATCATCTTCACTGCGGGAACGACCGCCGCAATCAACCTGGTCGCCCACTCTTGGGGTTCAGAATTTATCGGTCAAGACGACGTGATCTTGCTGACGATTGCCGAGCATCACGCCAACATCGTTCCTTGGCATCAGCTTGCCGAACGCGTCGGCTGCCGGATCGAATTCGTTCCACTCGAAGACGACTTCACGATTAGCGACGACGTCCTTCGTGATAAATTTCAAACGCTGAGCCCCAAACTGTTCTCGTTCGTTTCGAGCAGCAACGTTTTGGGCACGAACTTTCCCGTCGAGCGATGGACAAAGATCGCGAAAGAATTTGACGCGACGGTTTTGGTCGACGCTGCCCAATCGGCCCCGCATCAAGCCATTGACGTGACTCGGTGGAATGCCGATTTCGTTGTCTTCAGCGGGCACAAGGCGTGTGGCCCATCTGGGATCGGTGTACTTTACGGACGCGAATCACTGCTCAATGCCATGCCTCCGTTCCTCGGCGGTGGTGGCATGATTGATCGGGTCACAACCGAAGGATTCACATCGACGCATCTGCCCGAAAAATTCGAGGCCGGCACGCCGCCGATCGTCGAGGCGATCGGGCTCGGGGTCGCGCTCGACTACCTTTCTGACATCGGACTGGACCGGATCGCCGAACACGAACACAAACTCTGTGAAGCTGCCGATGGTGCCCTACGGCAAATCGATGGCGTCGAAGTGATCGGGCCAACACCTGACAAAAAATCTGGCATCGTCAGTTTTTCGATCGACGGTGTTCACGCACACGATGTCGCACAGTGGCTCGATACACGAGGCATTGCAGTGCGGGCAGGACACCATTGCGCGATGCCACTGCACGAATCACTGGGGAAAACCGCAACCACGCGAGCAAGTTTCTATCTCTATAACACCGCCGACGAAGCCGAACGGTTTGTCACCGCGGTTCAAGAAGTGCAATCAAAATTTGCGAAACGTGGGCGAAGACGACGCCGACGCGAAGTCCCGTCGTAGTCAACATTCGACGTCGTTTGAGATGATCGCGAAAAGACGAGCGATAATGTGACCAATCAGCCGATTCGCGATCATTGCATGTGCTTGCTCAATCGATTGACTATGACCTGAGCCAAGACACGTAACCGCGAGCTAACGCTCGGCGGCTGATCAGAACCATCAGCCGAATGGCGTTAGCCACGGTTGTGTCACGACAACGCAGGCCGCCTTGCAGCAAACAATTAGGCCTCCTCGTCGCCCTCTTGCTCATCGGCGCCGGCTTCATCTTCTTCAACCGGTCCGAGAAGTTGCTCCAGCTGACGTCCGAGTTCATCGCCGCGGGCGCTCAGGGAAACGACCTTTCCTTCTTTGTCCACCAACCAGACTGACGGGATCGCGTTGATCCCATACTTGACTGCCATTGGGTGTTTCCAGCCGGCGCCTTCCTTGAACAGGTTCACCCATGGAACCGATTCCTTTTCCACATACGCTTCAAGTCGTTCGCGATCGGAATCTAGGCTGATCCCAACGACATCGAAACCTTTTTCGTGATAGAGGTCATAATTTTTTCGAACGTTCGGCGCCTCGGCGATACAAGGACCACACCAGGTTGCCCAGAAATCAACGAGGACGACTTTCCCGCGGTATTGTGACCAGTCGAATTCCTCTCCATCGACTAACGCGCCTTCGATTTCAATTTCCTTTCCCAATAGCGCGAGGCGTTTCGCGGTTGATTCAAATCGACTTTGGTAGGGGCGAAGCTGTGTGTTTCCGGACTCACGAATCATGTCGGCAAACGCCTGGTTTGCTTCCAATGCGACCTCCGGGTCACCGCCCCGTTCCAAATAAGTCGCCAAGCCCATTGCGTTCGCTATATTCGGGCGTGCCTCGCCTTCTTCAAGAATCAAACGTAGTTGACGTTTGGTTAGCTCCAGCAATTTTTTTTGCTCTTCTTTGCTCGCGTCGCGAACGCCACGAATCCGTTCTGGCAGTACCATTTTGGCCGCAAGCATGAAGTGCCGGTCCGAAATTTCCTCATCGCTGGCCAGGACTTTCTCAGACGCGTCGCGGAGTGCACCGTTGATTTTTGACTGAGCTGCGTTGTACTGGCGATCGAGTTCAGCTTGCAGTTCGCTGAGTTCCTCGACGTACTCGATGACCTCATCAAGATCGCCTTCGGGTACGACGAATTCGCCGACGTCTAATAGCAACGATGATTCCACCGCTTCGCCCGGCTCGGCTTGCTGCGCCGATGCAGAAGTCGACGACGCTGCGATGACCGCTGCGACGATCAAAGTCATTAGTTTTTTCTGGCTCATCACAATGCCCTGCTAGTTACGAAAGTGGCGGTTGGAGTCAGTGCGAGCAAACAAACAAATCGTTCGCATCAGCATTCAGAATACCAATTTCTAAGTGAATCACCGCGCATTCGTTCGGCATTTTTCGGACTCACGCGATGTTTTTATGGGAGAGACAGGATCACGACCGCCAGGATGTGCTTTGGTCGTGATCTGCCCCTCTGGATGTTGGACATTTGATAAACTAGGCAATACGTTTTCGAAAACCAACGAACGCCAACAAGCAAACCGACGGCGGAACCGTCCGCATCGGATCGTATCGAGTTGGGCGACTCTGCCCCACAGACGCCGCATTTGGATCGCGGTTTTCAGAAACGCTCTGAGCTGAAATTCGATCCATCGTGCAACTTCAACTCTCTCCTCTTACCCCCGCTACCTCGACATGTCCCCCTCCATCAATCGTCGACGCTTTTTGGCTACAACAGCAGCGATCACGGCCCCCGCAATTATCACTTCCAAACGCACGCAAGCGCAAGATGTGATCGGCTCAGGTGACTATCAGTTCCAATTTCAACACGGTTGGCCACAGCTCCCCGACCAATTTCGCTGGCAGACGACACACAACGTGACCGTCGCCCCCGACAACCGTCTGTTCGTAATCCACGAGGGCAAGTCGGACTTGAAGGATCATCCTTCGATCTTTGTGTTCGATGAAGACGGACGCTTTATCAAAGCTTTCGGTCAGCAATTCCAAGGTGGCGGACACGGCCTGGACATCCGCGTCGAATCGGGGACGCCCTACCTCTATGTCTCCGGCTACCAGCATCTAAAGACGATTTGCAAATTAACGTTGGACGGGGAAGTGGTTTGGCAACGTTTTGCCCCGATGGAGTCGGGCAAGTATGCCGAAGGCGAAGCGTCGAACCCCGAAGGCGTCTGGGGACGGGATCGATTCATGCCGACGAACTTTGCGTTTCTCGACGACGGAGACTTTCTGGTCGCAGATGGTTACGGTGCGTATGTGGTTCATCGCTATGATGCCGACGGGCAATGGAAAGGCTTCTTCGGTGGTGCCGGAAAGGGCGACGGGACATTCAATCTTCCCCATGGCATATGGATCGACAAGAGGAACGAAGCCGCTCCCACGATCGTTGTCGCCGACCGCGCGCATCACACCCTGCAGCTCTTTGACATGGAACAGAACTACTTGCGCACAATCGATGGCTTTGGATTGCCGGCCAACATTGATACCCACGGCGACTTAATGTTGGTGCCAGAGTTGGTCGCCCGCGTTTCGCTGCTCGATCAAGACTACAAGACGGTCGTCACTCTCGGCGACGATCGTGACCGAGTTTCGGCGGACAAGAAACGAACGATTCGGTCGACCCCAGACAAATGGCAACCTGGAAAATTTGTTCATCCGCATGACGCATGCTTCGATAACAATGGCGACCTGTTTGTCGCGGAGTGGGTTGCGACCGGGCGAATCACGAAGCTGACCCGTGTTTAATTCTTCCAGCCGAAAATCCACACAAGTAGCGGAACCCACCCGAGGCGGATCAAACGATCAGCCGAATGGCGTTAGCCACGGCTGTTGCGAGTGCTTGCCGATGCGATCGATGGTGAACCCAATCGGAACACCTAACCGGGAGTCAACCCTCGGCGGTGGATCAGACAGACGATCGCCGGCGAAAATCCACCGCTGCACCGTTCACTTCTCAAGAAAACATCAAATGATTCGATCACTGGAATCACTTTGACGCTTCGATCTTTGCCAAGATCGGTCGAGGCTGTTTGGCCTGCCAGCGACAAACGGTTTCGCCAAGATAACGCCTGCAATGAAGCCACCGATGTGGGCACCATAGGCAACGCCTCCATCGCGACCGCCGAAAATTCCAAGCCCGCTTACGAGCTGGAAGGCAAACCAAACACCGACGGCAACATAGGCCGGGACGTCGGTGATGATTCTCAGCAAAATCACCGTGACTCGACGATTGGGATGCAATAACACGTACGCTCCCATGACCGCGGAAATGGCTCCCGACGCGCCCAAACTGGCAGTCAACGACGAAGCCCCCTGCGAATTCAGCGCCACATGGACGAGTGAGGCGATGATACCTGTCAATAAATAGAACACGAAGTACCGGACTCGTCCCATCGCGTTTTCCAAGTTGTCACCAAAAATCCAAAGGAACCACATATTGCCGAGCAAGTGTGCAATCGATCCATGCATGAACATGGCGGTGATCAATGTCAGATAGACGGGGACCGGGGTTGGTTTTAATCCGGGTTTGACGGCCTGCGAACGCCCCTGGGGTGTCGAAAATTCAATCAGTTCGTCATCGGTTTGATAGTCCTGACCACTGACAATTTCTGCGGGAACGACCGAATAGGCGAAGGTAAAGTCATTATTTTGGCCCATCCCTTGCAGGAGTACGAAAACGGCGATGTTGACTGCAATGAAGGCAATATTCAGCCAAGGAAAGATCGTGCGATCCGAATTGTCGTCGTGAATTGGAAAAACCATGGCCGAAACTTATCTTTTTCAACACGGGAAGAAAATTGATTGATCTAGGGTCGCTCAGCGTGAGCCGCACTGCCGAAAAATTCCTTCGTCTGCGACACCTGCACCAGTATTCACCTTAGGTAAGCTGAAGCACCAGTCCCGATTGACTTTCAACTGAAACCATGAACGCCACACCGCACGACGGCAGCTACTTCGTTTCCGATCTCCATTTGTTTTCTAGAAGATCGACCGGTGATCTGATGCTCGCCGAGTTGCAACGCAGAGCCAACGAGGGGCACACGATCGTGCTCGGTGGAGATATCTTTGACTTTAAATGGAGTTCGGACCCTTGCCCCGATCGCACGTTGAACCGTGCCGAGGAGTGGCTTCAAACATTGATCGAACAGAACGAGCACTGTGAATTCCACTACGTTCTCGGCAACCATGATTCACATCCATTGTTTGTCGAGCGTTTAAGGCGACTCACCGAAAACCACTCTGGATTCCAATGGCACCGTTATTTCGCACGGCTCGATCACTGTCTGTTCCTGCACGGTGACGTTGCCGATGGTTCACTCGATCACGCCCGCCTGGATGCCCGTCGCGAGCGTATGGAAAAGAAAAAACGGCGTCACCCCATGCTCCATTATGCGTATGACCTCGCCATTCATGCGCGGCTGCACCGGTTGGCGATCTTGTCGATCCGCGAAATTGTGGTGCTAAATCGTATCCGTCAATACGCTCAACAAATTGGTCACGGGCCGGACGAGGGAATTACGGACGTTTACTTTGGACACACTCATTTTGATCTCGATGGCGTCGACTACCAAGGACTGACCTTTCACAACGGGGGTGCCGCGATCAAAGGGTTGAGATTTCGGATTGTCCCGACATCGTTGTCATCGCCGGCAAAGCGACGAGCCTAAAGAACACTGCGACGATCGCAACAATCGCTGTTTACCGTTTCGCGACATCCGGTTCATCACATCGCAACGTCAGCACTCGGCTACCTTTGCCGACAGCCTGATCGACAGCCACGTCGATGCTCTGCACCTTCCCCGCAATGGGCGCCTGAAATTTCCACGTTGACTTGGCTCGCAACATCGCGTCACGTTTATCGAGCAAGCTTGTCAGGTAGAGCTGACTTTCGTTGATCGAGCTTTCCAAGTATGCGAGTGAGACGACATTGGGATCCGTGGACACCACAGTATCTCCGAAGTCATGCAAAGCAAGCTTGGCACGCTCGAGTTGCCCGCGGCGAGTAGCAAGTTCCGAGTCAGCCATTTCAATATCTCGATAAAGTCTCTCGGCGGCTTCACGTTCGACAAGGCGTTGTTTGATCTGCGGAACCATGCGGGTAATCCGATGCTCCAGAGCCACGACACGTTCTGCGGCCAATCGGGCCGCTTCCCTCGATGCTTGGACCTCGCTTTCTAGACGCCGTTTGGCGAGAAGTTGGTTCTGGCGAATCTCTTCGGATCGTTCTCGCTGAGTTGCAATGAACTCCCGGACGGTCAAGATTTGTTGATCAAGTTCATTGACGATTCTTCGATCCACGGGCCGTGAAAAGACGACCAATGGATCACCGATCTTTATCGACTGACCGACCGCGACCGATACCGTTTGAACCTGGCCATCCTGGTCCGTCAACACCGGCACCAGACGTGGGAAAAGGAGACGCGGTGATTGAGCGGCGGTCTGTGATTGGCGTGACATCGCGAAATGCATGACGGACCAGCCGATCGCGATCAGGGTGGACGCGGCGAACAAACGGCCCAAAAGAGCAAGTCGAAACGGCCGTCGATGATCCGGCGCGGTGATGACCGGCACAGCAGGTGATACTTCAGCAGTCTCGTTCGCGGCTTCGGTTGTCGACGTATCTTCAGCCGCGATGACCGAAGCCTCGAAGTCGTCCTCCGATCGGCCATCACTTTCGGCGAGAACCTCATCCGGCTCGGACCGGTCATGGGATCTGTTCGTTATCGCTGGGGCGTTCGTTTCTTCGATTGCTCTGGCGGTTTCTTCTGTATCTTCGACGGCCGCGGCTTCGGCAGGGTCTGCGTCGCTGGGGGTCTCGGTGTTCGCGTGAGCGTGTTCGGCGTTCTCTAACGTGGATGAGGGGGCAAACGCCGGCCCGGCGTCCTCCGTGGGTTCCTCCGTGGGGCTTTGCGACAATGGAACCGGTGCCTGGGGTGCCATCACCGAAACGGAGACTTCGGCAGACGCAGACATCACATCGAAGGAGGTCGCAACCACCGGCTCTGTCACTATCAACGTCGACTCCGCCAACATCGAAACATTATCAGAGAGCACAACGAACGGTAGAGGTTGGGTTGACGACGCCGTTTCGTCCTCCGCCACCGGAACCGGTTCGTCGCGCACCTGTGGCTGTGTTTCTGGATCTTGTTCGTTGGCTTGAACCGACGGATTCGTTTCGCCCGATGAGTCGTCGGCGCTTGCATTCGGCGTCACATCTGCATTCGGCGTTACATCGACTCGTTGCCCGTCTGCTTTTGCTTCGCGACGTTCGTCTTCTTCGATGCTTTGCTGCGTGATTGCCGATTCCACCGTCGGCTCAGGCTTGCCCATGGAATTGGCGTCTTCAATTTGTTCCTCACCGTGGTCAGGATTCACTCGATCCGGTTGCGGAACAGGAACCGACGGCAAGTCCGAGATCAACGCGGTGAGCATCGCATGACTCTTGGCCGGCAAATCGACCAGCTTTGCCGCGATAGTCGATTCGGTACAGTCGTCTGCCGAAAATCGTATTGGAACGATCGTCCCAGAAGCAGTCTTGAGAATTGCCGACCGACTCTTAGAATCCCCTACAGAAGTCTGCAAAGCGATCAGTCGATCTTGTGGCGATCGGGTTAAATCGATCGTGGCGGTGAATTGATCTTCACTGATCAAGGTCAATTCAAACCGGCAGCCCAACCACAGCACCTCTGCCCAATGGGGTGGTGCTTGGCGAAGCGTCCGTTCTCGTGAATTGAAACGGTGCGGTGATGTTCTAGCGAGATCCTCAGCCGATCCCATGATGGACAACGATGAAAGGTTGGTCTTGGGGCAGACCTATAACCCTTTGTCGTCGCCGATCGCATCGACGATTGATAGAAATGCGTGAAAGCAGATTCGGGCGTACGATGGCGAAGCGATCGAACGATCTGTACCGCTTAGAACTGATCCGGAGAACCGGTTGAGAACGCGATAACGCCGAGCACCACGTACAGCACCATTCCGAGTGTGATCGATTCGCCGACAGATGTTCGCGTGGGTTGTTGCTGGGCAACCGTGGCTAACACCAGTCGGCTGATGATTGGATCAGCCGCAGAGCGTTAGCTCGCGGCTAGGTGTTCCGATTGGGTTCACCATCAATCGCATCGGCTGATCACTCACAATAACCGTGGCTAACACCAGTCGGCTAATTTCAATATCGAACTGGAACGATGCGTTAGCGAGCCGTCGAGGTAATGACGCCCAACCGACGGAGCCATTGGTCACAGAGACTTGGCCACTCCGATGCCCCCGGTTTTCCGACCGCCAGCCCCAAGCCATGACGCCCTTCGGGAAACACGTGCATTTCCGCTGGTACGTTATGATCGATCAACGCGTTGTAGTAGTCGAGTGCATTGCGAGGCGGAACGACGGTGTCCGCTTGAGTGTGAAACAAAAACGTCGGCGGTGTTTGCTCAGTCACGTGGGCTTCACCTGACGTGTCCGCGATGAGGGATTCTTCCGCATCGGCACCGAGCAGGTTGCGCTGGCTTCCCTGATGCGTGTGTGGCTTTCCGAATGCAATCACGGGATAGCAAAGGATACTGAAATCGGGACGTGAAGAAACGCGATCGATCGGATCATCCGAATCCGCGTCGACGTCGAAGTAACGTGTCGAGACGGTCGCACACAAGTGACCACCGGCGGAAAAACCGATCACGCCGATCCGTTCGGGATCGATGTTCCACTTCGAAGCGTTCGCGCGAACCGTCTGGATCGCTCGTTGAGCATCGCGAAGCGGAATGGGGTGTCCGTAGCCTTCTCCGTTGTTCCCTTTCCCACGCAATCGGTACGTGCAAATGGCGGAGCTTACACCGCGGTCTTTAAACCATTCAGCGATCTCGTAACCCTCGTGCCCGATGGCATGACCGCCGTATCCTCCGCCGGGCAGAATCACGATCGCCGCCGTCGGTTGATCCGCTTCGACAAACGTGCAGGTCAATTCCGGAACGTCGCCTTGACCTTGGAATTTTGATCCAGGAGGCATACCGTCCCACAGCGGCATCTTCACTTGTTTGGCCGCGTCGATTTGATCGGATTGTTGCGTCGCAACGTTATCTTGGGCAAGCGCCGTTGCCGACGAAAGTTCAACAAGGAGCGCAAAGATGCTGAGGGTCAAAAAACATTTCATGGGTGGGGAACCTAGGTGGTAACGAGTTGTCTGACCGTCACAGTCTAGCCGGTCATGCCTGCGTTTGTCCGCACCCCATTTCGGTTACCCTATTGCCGCCGGAGAAACGATCTCGCCTGAGTTCCAGGGCCCCTGTTTTAAGAATCCTGCAGTAGCAATGAGAGATAGCTTCGCATTTCGGCATGCACAAATCCCAGTTCGCCGGCGAGCCGTTGAATTTGTTCGCCCGCTTCGGCGAGTCCATCCGAATCGCCGTCATCGATCAAAAGCTCGATCTCCGCATAGGTACCAACTTGATCCACTCGATCGACCGTCACCGTGAAGGATGATCGCGGCGATGGTTCTTCGAAGCGGAATGTTTGACGTTGTTTTCGAACCGTCGCAACCGGTTCAAACCCTAGCGATTCGAACAGCGTTTGCATCTGCATTCCGTCAGCATCACCGGGGGCCAAGCACCATTCGATTTCCTTTCTCGCTTTCAGTCCGATCGCGGCGACATCAAGCTTAGGCCCCTTGTAAGTCACCGATGCTATCCCGTTGACTCGTCGCACTCGCAGTGCTTCTTTGGTCTGTACGAAATCCCGACACGGGTGACGCAAATACGTGTCCGCATGGGATTCGGTCGGTCCGCCCGATGCGCCTAACCGAACCAATCGCTGCTTCACCACTTCGGGATCGTCAATTCGGAACTTAGTCTCTACTTCAAGCATGCGAGGTTACTTCCCAACTCTTTCGTCAAGAATGTTGCGGATCAGATGGGCTACCTTCACATCACGCTCTTCCCGATCGCGTAGATGGGCACGCAGACAGTCGCAGACTCGGGGGTCATCAATCTTTGAAAGCTTCACGACGGCAGCCAAGCGAACCAGGCGACTCGGATTTGCCAGTTCTTCGTAGCATTGGCGAATCTGATCGCCGCGAACGTCTTGTTCTCTTTGACTTGATTGCGTGTCGTTCTCATTGTCGTTTGGCGATGTCGCAACGGTCGGTCGAACCAGTCGCGGTTGACTAGCGTGGTGTCGCGACGCAGCCACATCATTCCCAGACGCTTGTCGGAGTACAACGTCCGATGAAGCGGCATGGTCGAGTGACGCGACTTGCTTTCGATAAATCGTGGGTGTGGTCGACGAAGTCGGCGGCCAATCGGTCCAACTCGAATCGGTTTGACTGATCATCGATGATTGTGGATGCGATTCGCGGACCGTCCGCACCACTTCGGACGGACGCATGTCATGGTCAAGCACCATCGCGATCGCTTCGATCGCCGATTTCCGTGACTTCAGAAGTTCGTCGTTCAATCCCTCTGGTGACTCAATCAAGTCCTCAAAGACTGCCTGGGCAATCGTCCGAGCGTGTTTCTGAACGTGTACCGGCATGTTCTCGCGACTACTTAGCGCCTCGGTCAAGTGTCGCGCAAGTTCGCTTCTTTGCCGCACTTGTATGTCCGTCGGTACCGTCGTCCAGCCGACGTTCAATTCGAACAGCCGTTCGGATGCCAAGGTCGATAGTGCGGTGTCATCGCTACACATTGCCTTGACCAGCAATTCCGCTTTGTCAGAATCGCTTTCCAGCGTTTCGATTTTTTGTAATGGATCGGTCGATGCAGCTTGGCCGCCGTCATCGAGGAATTGTTTCAAGTCATCGAGCTGCAATTTTCGCAGCCGCCGCTGGCCGTAACTGACGACGCCAAACATCACGACCGCGATCACCAACCATTTTAAGGTCGAAACGAACGTCGCACGCGAACGCCGGCCTTCATCGGCAAACGGAGAAAATGGATTGGGCATCCGATCCAAGTCGCGATCATCCATGGTCAATCAGTGCTGTGGGTGAAGACAAATTGCAGATCGAGCATCTTCGCCAAGTCGACGATTTGACCGCAAGATCAGCTGATTTGCTGTCAAAACCGCTCGGGCTTCGTCGACATTCGAAATTAGGGGACGACACGCAACTCTTTCACCTTAGCTTCGTAGGCCTTGCGGTCTGTTTCCCACTGCCGTCGCATTTCCGCCGGTAGATCGCCCCCCGACAGTGCATCGGAAATCGCACCGGGAAGCGTCGTCAGCTGACCCGCCATCTGCTGTTCGGCGACGAACAACACTTCACCGCGAGCATTGACTAGCACCACCGCAGGATATTGCTGAAATTCACTTAGGACCGTCGGGGCCGAAACGATGAACCATTCTGATCGATCGATTCCAATTTGACGCAGTTGTCTCGCGCGTTCTTGTCCGGCGACAACTACCGGACGCACCTTCGCTCTTAAGGCATCGTTAAGATTCGCCAATTGTAACGAGGCGAAACTGATCAACTGCATGTCGTCGGTCACATCGCTAGCGGACGACGGGTCTGTCATCACGAACAGCGTGAACGATCGATCGACACCTCGCTGAGTCACGTCAACCTGATCAGAGATATCTCGAACTCGGAACGTAGCAAGCTTTGATCCCAACAACCGATGTGGTGGCCGAGGCGGTAGCGGCAACAAGGCTCGAAGGTATGTCGGTCGCTGGGGAAAGTCCTGCTTCGGCGAAGAGGGAAAACTTGCTGCGTCAGGTGCGAACGTAGCCCCTTCGAGTACCAGCTCTAACGATTCGAATTCATAGCCTCCGACGGTCACACTCGTTTCTGCCACCGAGGTCGGCAATTCAACTAACTTCATGATTGAACGTCTCCGATCGATCCAAAATCGATACTGCTCGCCGTCGACTTCCGCCAGAACGACGACACAGGGGACGTCTCGAAGCATACGAATGCCGACGTATTCGATCCGTTCGGCTTGCTTACCACGAAACAGATTTGCCATCGGGTCGGCTTCCAGCAACCACTCCAATTGGGGCGGAGGCCCACCCAACCCGGCTTTCATTTTCGCAGTTAAAATGGGGTCGCGAAGCAATCGATCCAGGCTTGGCCGCCGTACGTTCGACGTTGCGTCATGAAGCGATCCGCCGACGACAACCTGTTGATCGTGCAATGATGTGTTCGGGTCGGCAATCCAGCCGAATGTTTGGGAGCCGTCGGACCAGAGCCGCGCGTCGTAGGCTGCCAAATCCAGCTTCGCACCTTGAAGGTGAACGCTCATCGGCGCGGTTTCCTCGCTGCCTTTTCCGTCACGCGTGACCACCATCCGGACATAGCCGCGATCTTGATAGGCATTCTCGCTACGGTAGCGGCTGATCACCTGCTCCAAAAAATCGGCGGCCGGTATCGCCGGCAGGGTGACCTGAGGTCGATTTTTTGCCGCCAAAACGTCTTCATCAGCTCGGTCTTTCCCGCCACATCCGATCACGCCCAGCAGCAATGCCAGCACGACGAGTTCGCTTGCCGTTAGTCGCCTGGCAAACGATGCAGTGAGGCCTTTGGAAACCCCAGCCGAAGCAATCGCGCGAACCGCCGGAGCGGGAAATTCAGTCAGGCATCGATCGGATCCTTCGTCGCTGCGGGATCGCCAAAGGCTGCGTTGGAGCATTGGAGTTGTCTATCGGGATGCGGATGAACGGAAATAGTGATACCAAATGTTTGGGATTGGACGCGAGGCGGTTGCGTTTTGCGATCGGAGTCGACATAACCGCGCCCGTAGGATTTCCAATCGCCACGTCCGTCACGTTTCATCTCTCCTCGCTGACCGCCAAGGATTCAATGCTGCATTTTTCCGTCCAAGAAGCCCAACTTTCGTCGAGCGAGATTTGGGAATCCAAACGACCGCTCGGCGACGCTCCCGCGATCGCCACGGAATCAGAAATTGCCGGCCGAACGAAAGCCGCACTGGCATCTCCACTTGATTTTCCAGCGTTGTCGGATGCGGTGGTTCCTGGCGACCGAGTCGCCTTGGCGGTGGACCCCAATGTCCCTTCGATCGACAAGGTGGTCGCCGGCGTCCTTTCTGCAATCCGGAATACCGAAGCGGGCGAGATCGACGTTGTGCTGTGGGACGAAGCAAACTCGCAAACCATCGACTCGATCAAAGCCGCCGCGCCGGGTTGCCAAGTGGTAATTCATCAATGTGACTCACGTGCCGAGCTCAGTTACCTTGCGGCCGATGCGGCGGCCGACCCCATTTATTTGAACCGTCACCTTGTCGAAGCAGACTTGGTCCTGCCGATCATCGCCGTCCGCTCAGGCGACCAATCGGAATCGGATGTTACCGGCATCTTTCCTATGTTGACCGATTCGGCGACGCGGCATCGGGCGATCAAGCAGTGCATCGACGGTGAACCGGCGCGACAAATGCAAACCGGTAATCGCATCGACAAAGAAATTCCGTGGGTGTTGGGCGTCCAACTGGTTTGTGCCGTCCGAGTGAACGACGAAGGCCAATTTCACGACGTGATCGCTGGCACGATTGAATCGATCGAACGACAGGTCGCACAAGTCGCCCCCCCGACACAAGCAGACTTGGTCATCGCTTCGCTTGACGGCAATCCTCAACAACAAACATGGGACAACGTCCTGCGTGCGTTACGGACCGCCACTCGGATCGCCGACTCGGACGCAACGATCGTTTTATGGACCGAACTGTCTACCGCGCCCGACGGCTTGCTGTTGGCGATTGATCAAGATTCGTTTGATGAAGAATCGGCACAAGCTGAATCGGACGAAGCCGCGGGACTTGACCAAGACGGGCTACCGACCTGGAACCGTTTCGGAGCCTACGCAAGATTGATCCGCCCGTTGCTCCAAAATCATCGCGTGCTCCTTTACAGTCGACTTGATTCCGAAGATGTCGAGCGAATGGGCCTTGGAGTCATCGATTCGGTCTCGCAACTCGCAACCCTTTCGCGCGGTTTCTCCAGTTGTGGAATCGTCCGATCGGCCGGTTACACGGTCTAGGACGATGGCTCGCTACCCACTATCTTTGGTGGCGACATTCCACTGAACTTCGCGACTTGAACGTCTCGCCGGCTTCGTTCCATCACGAACGGATCAATCCCCGTCGGCTGCAATGGCCAGGGTCTGAGATCGCACTCGACCTTGGACGAAGCATTCGGCGCGGCCATGACGGGCGACATCACCATCGATGAACGTTCCCCTATTACTTGCGGCCTTGTTGTGACCCGCGTCACAAACCATCTCGCCGTGTGTTCCGCCCCGCCACACCCGATCGTCATGACGACCGCAATCGAAAACACGTTTCTGTTTTGCCCGCGCTGTGGGGCCTCTCATCCCCACCCCGGAAAGATCCCGTTTCGCTGCCCCAAATGCGAATTTACACTGTTCTTTGGCCCCGTCGCTGCCGTCGGAGGATTGGTAGTGGATGATCACGAGCGACTACTGCTCGTTCGCCGAGCTCGCGACCCCGGAAAAGGACTATGGGGATTACCGGGCGGGTTTGTCGACGCGGGGGAAACAATCGAAGAAGCGTTGTCGCGTGAAATCGACGAGGAAACCGAACTACAAATCACGGCGACGGAACTGCTGATGACGTTCCCGAACCAATACAACTACAAAGGCGTCGTCTCGCAGGTGATTGACCTGTTCTACATTTGTCGCGTTGCCGATTCGTCCAAAGTGACACTGGAGCCGAGCGAATTGGATGATTTCGTTTGGACGGTCCCAGGAGCAGATTACCTTGACGAGATGGCATTCGATTCCAATCGACGAGCCGTCCAACGCTGGCTTGAGCAACGGGGTACGGCGTGAAAACGCTTTTGCTGATCCCGACTAAGCCGGAACGAGACGCCATAACCGCGACGTTCAAGCCACGACGAAGTGACTGGATCATCGAAACACTGGGTTTCGGTGTCATTGCCGCTTCGGTTTGCGCCACCGAATTGCTGGACCTGCACCAGCCCGATCGCGTCATTGTCGCCGGAATCGCAGGGCTCTATCGGTCCGATACGGATCACAAAATTGGCGATGCAGCCTGGTTTGACTCGGTTGCCATTGATGGGATAGGCGTCGGTGAAGCGGCGACCTATCAGGCCGCCGAAGAACTTGGCTGGGCTTGGTTCCAACCGGACGCACCGGCGTCATCGTCACTCACGATACCCCGTCCTGACTTCAACCATGACCATCAAGGCACCACTCAATTAGTGACCGTTTGCTCGGCGTCGGCGACGCTGCATGAAGCCGCCGCTCGCCGGTTGCGTTTTCCAAACGCCGTCGGTGAAGACATGGAATCCTTTGCGGTCGCCTTTGCCTGCCAGCGCAGAGAAATTGCGGTTCACGTGATTCGTGGGTTCTCCAACCTGACCGGTGATCGCGATAAGTCCCACTGGCGAATCGGTCCGGCGCTTCATTCAGTCGCCGATCGACTCAGTCGCCTTTCCAACCTTTGATCCACCGTCTCATGAACACACCGATTCGACTTGGAATTTCAACTTGCCCCAACGATACGTTTGCCTTTCATGCCATCTTGGAGCAAAAGGTGGATCACAGGGGACTCGAATTCGAAATCGAATTGCTCGACATTCAACAACTCAACGATCGCTTGTTTGCTGGGGATTTCGACGTTGCCAAGTGCAGCTTCCACGCGGCGTTACTGCTCGCCGAACAAATGACGGTGCTGCCGAGCGGATCGGCACTCGGGTTCGGTGTTGGCCCTTTACTTTTATCAGCTCATACGGGCAAGCACGGCCCGACGACATCGCCCGATGCGGCTCCTACACCGGAAACGCCCGGGATGCTAACGCTTTGCCCCGGACAACAGACAACGGCGACGATGCTTCTGAAGCTGTTCTACCCGGCGGCATCAAAGCTCGAGCAGGTTGTTTTTTCCGACATCATGCCGAAACTACAAAACGCGACGGCCGACTTCGGAGTCTGCATTCACGAGGGCAGATTCACCTGGCAGGAACAGGGCCTCGCGCTCGTCGAAGATCTAGGCGCCCGCTGGGAGTCTGAAACCAAGGCCCCCTTGCCGCTCGGCGGATTGGTCGCGAACAAGACGCTTCCATCGGACGTTTTACGAAACGTTCAAGCAACGGTTCGAGATTCGTTGCTGTACGCCCGCACAAATCCGGATCGTGCCATTCCGACGATGCGAAAGTACGCCCAGGAATTCGATGATGACGTACTGATGAAACACGTGGATCTGTACGTCAACGACTGGACGGTCGACCTGGGAGAAGTTGGCCGCAATGCCCTGGATGAATTGAATCGACGTGCCGTCACCGCCGGCCTGATCGCCTCATCGGCACCACGTTTGGACATCCTGCCCGGTTGAGTTCGACGCGTCTGGCTGGCACTCCGCTGGCGTTCACCGCTCTAAGCATGCAGATCGTGGGAGCGGATGCCCCCAAAAGGGATCGACGTTCCTGCGAACGGAAATTCCTCTTCGCGGCTCTACACACTCCTTGACCGGATCCACCGCAAAGGGGAGGACCATTGATCGAACATCGATCAATCGAATAGGCTATTGTGATCGAACGTTCCTCTGGCCGAAAAAGATCAATGTCCAAAAGCGTGCTATTTGTCTGCATGGGAAATATTTGCCGTTCCCCTGCAGCAGAAGCGGTGATGAAACGGTTTGCCGAGGAATTCGGCGCCGACGTGTCCGTCGATTCCGCCGGCACCCATGGATACCACGTTGGGGAACGGGCGGACGCGCGAATGCGTGCTGCCGCCGAAACACGCGGCTATGAATTGACCAGCATTGCCCGCAAAGTCGACAAGGCCGATCTCAAACCCGGCAAGTTCGACCTCGTGTTGGCGATGGACAATGAGAATTATCACGAACTAGTCAATCTGGCCGGTCAACCGAGTGACCACATTCGCGTGTTCAGCGATTACCTAGACGACACGTGGCCCAACGACGTTCCCGATCCATACTACGGCGAGGACGAAGGATTCACCGAAGTTCTCGATATGCTCGAAGAAGGCTGCCCCGCGATTTTGCAAACGCTAACGGGAGAAGAACTGTTTGACGACGGCTTTTAGTCACGCACTCGGATGCTGCACCTGGTCATCATCAGGCTCTCTGACGGAACCGAGGACTCCCGATAAAAGAGCACGGACGAAAGAAAAGCACTGCATCAAGAATTAAGTCAGCTCTGACTATTGGACAGCCCAACGTTTCCCGCTGTGATTCTGGCTTTTTCGTTCAACCTTCGGCAAGTTCCCGCTACTGGCGTCCCTCACTACGCGTAGCGCTTGATGCGGATCGCGCTCGCTTGGCCCTGTGGCGTGACGTTGACGTTGATGAATTGGTCACCCGCGGGTGTTGAGTCATTCAGACAAGCATTAATCGGGCAATCGCTGGCCAAAGGATCGGCGTTGCGAATCGGAAACAATTCCCCGCCAAGGCTGATCAAGCTGGCGATCGTTTCCACCATCCCACCGCCGGCACCTAGGTTTCCGAAGTGCCCCTTGGCGGTTGTCACTGGGGGCTGCTTTGCCGCATCGCCGAAGACATCGGCGATTGCAGCGGCTTCTTGTGCGTCGCACTCGACGGTGCCAAGACCATGCGCATGAATGTGCCCGATCGCCTTGGGATCTTCTTCACCAAGTGCGGCGCGCAGGACATTGGCGATTGCCGTGCGAAGAAACGCTTTGCCACCCAGCGGACCAACGGCACTACTGCCATAGCCGACGACTTCGCCGAGGATGGTTGCCCCGCGGCCTTGAGCGTGTTCGAGAGACTCGCAAACCATCGCCCCGGCGCCTTCGCCCAAGACACTGCCGTCACGACCTTCGGCAAACGGGCGACTCATCATCGTTGGATCGTCTTGTTCGCCGGCTAATGTTTCCTGCATCGCGGCGTGTAGCGAACGCAATGGGTGGATCCGTGATCCCGTTGCTCCGACGGTTAACACATCAGCATGACCACGCGAAATTGTCGAATATGCTTCGGCGATCGCCGCCCCGGCAGACGCTTCGCGAACGGTGATCGAGTTATTCGGCCCACGTAAATCGTTGTAAATTGCAATGTGGCTTGCCGGCATGTTTGGCAGGTACTTTAGCAACCACAGTGGATTGACTTCCGGCTTGCCGAGTTCGCCCCATTTTTCGAACTCAAAATTGCCGTCTTGATCGAGGCACTTGGCGATGCCCGCTGCAAACTCTTGGGGCAGCGACATGATGTAATCCGAGCCATAGACGACTCCGAACCGAGCCCGATCGACTTCGCCATCGTTGATCGCCGAATCATGCATCGCGAGCTGAGCCGCCGCGACGCCCATTTCGATCTCGCGGCACATCACTTTGCTGCCCTTGCGGATCGTCCGCTGCAGCTTCTTATCCATCGGTCCGTATTCGCTGATATCACCGGTGAATTCCGATGCTTCGGCGGCACTGTCAAACGGCAATACGCCATGCGGGACCTGGGTTAGCGGAGCGATTCCGCTTTCCAAACTCCGCAACCGGGTCACCAGACCTTGTGGATCGTTTCCGAGGGGCGAGATAACACCGGTACCGGTAATCACAACCCGGCGATAAGCGACGCTGTCCATAAATCAATTGCAACGACAGGGGGAACGTAGAATCAGCACGGTCATTCTACGCTTTAGGGGAATTAGCAAAGAGGGGGCATGCTGGCCGAACCGACCAAGCTGATCATTGAATCTTCATCTTGCTCGGCAGCGTCGCTCGCGATCAATAGCGACCTCGGTTGGGGGCAACCACACCCTGCGAAATCTGTGGTACCAATGGCGTCGTCGTCAAGTTGTCCGATGCTCGGCCGCGGTATTCGATAAACATCAACGCATCGGCCCGGCCGGCGGTTGTCCCGGTGATCATCTCAAGATTAAGCAGCGGCACCGCAGCCTGCGGGCGTTCGGGGCTGGCGATCACGCCGCACGAGAGCAGTAGCACCATGTCTGACGGCCAGCGGAACCGCTCGTGCAGACGCCAACTAACCACTTGCGGAACATCGATCTTCGTTCGGTAAGCGGTACCATCGGGAAGTGGTAAGTCCAACTCGACGGGTTTGAGTTTATCGACTTGGTCAATCTCCGCCTTGATCACGCAATCAAGTGCGGTGCGATCGACCGTCAGCAGCGGACTGATTTCCAAGCGATAGCCTTCTTGGATCTCGCCGGTTTCGGGTTCATACGGTGGCCATCCGGTCGATGCGGGCTTCACATTGCGAACATAATTTCGCCCACGCGTACTGGCCAGCTTTTGGGTTTGTCCGTTATAGGTGACCAAGTCGAGCGACTGGACCAAGCGGGTATCCGTTCGTTGCCGCAGAATGTTCATCACCAACGCGGCATTTTCTTTGCTTAAAAGCCAAGCTTGAACGCCGGGGGAATCGACCGCCACGTGCTGCATCAACAGGTGCGCCCGGCTTCGCCAATTTGGATTGCCAACGGTCATTACCTTTAGCGACAGCAGCTGTGGGTCTTTCTCGCCGGCGACGAATCGGTCCACAATGCCGGCAACCACTTCGTGCATTTCATCGGTATGGTAAACGGACAGCTTGTCACGACTGGCGTTCAAGAAACCCAACGGGGAAGTGAACCACGCGTCGGTGCCTGTTTCTCGCAAAATCCAATCAATCACCGCTTGTTCGGGGCGATCGTGGTTTCGCAAGTACCCGGTGTAAGGTCGCAGATCCCAGTCACGCTTCCTTTGCCCGGCGTCGTTTGGCAACGACGAGCCTTGTGAACCGCTTTGCATCGCGGCCCGCTGCATACTCGGCGGGGTCTCCGGTGCTTGGACATTACGTGCTGCCGGGGGCGACGGATTCGCAGGGAGGGCGTTGTTTGCCGGAAGTGAATTCGGAGCCGCCGCCACGGCAGGCGGGGCAGCCATATTTCCTGGCAAACCCAAGGCCTGTGCAGAGACCGGTGAGGCGTCGATTGCCGACATCCCAGCACACGCGACCGCCATCGCGACGATGCCGCGGCGAATTGCTCTTGGAGTCATTAAATTCGAAAGAGAAGTACGCATGTCCCAACCGGTTTAGCGGAAATCGAAGGCGATTTGGAAAAAATTTTCAATCGCTCTAAAGACGCTATAGCGGGATCGCGGCACCTGCGGCAAGGCGTTTTCGAAAACTGTCGCGAAGTCCTGGCCTTCTGTTTAGCAGCAGGCCAAACGATTTGCTCCGTGCGAATGGTTAGTTTCCGGATGCTTCGTCGAAATCCAGAAACGAGGACTTGGGTTGTCGCAGAAACTGCCAAGGCAATTGGCGCGTCGCTTCGATAGAGAACCTAGCTGTTTCCCATCACCCGACGGGTGCTCGCGTCCGTGATTGCGGCACAACCGTGGCTAACGCCATTCGGTTTGTTTCCATAACCGTGGCTAACGCCATTCGGCTTATTCAGAACTTAAAAGAAGCCTACGTGAACGCCGGCTCAATGATGCGGCGGCGGCAGGATCACGCGTCGGCGGCGTGCTCTTGAAGCTCTTCGAGCGACGCGAATTCAAGCGTCGAAATGTGCGTCGCGTCCAGCACGACCCGGGGAGCCATCCCGGCGTCATATGCTTCTTTCCAACGTGCCGCACACAAGCACCAACGATCGCCGGGCTTGAGCCCCGGAAAACGGTAGGTGGGGTTGGGGGTCGAGAGGTCATTCCCGCGCGACTTGCTGAATTCCAAAAAGTCTGCCGTCATCACCGCACAAACGGTGTGCAATCCAGAATCGGAGGCTCCAGTATTACAGCACCCATCCCGGTAGAAACCGGTCATCGGATCGGTCCCACACTCGCCTAAATCTGTCCCCAATACATTCTTCGCCATCAATTCCCGCCCGTCGCTACCGTGTGTCACCCCAACGATCAACTCAACGCTGTCAAGTGTAACCGGTTGGCACAGGGTGTGTCATCGGTCGACCACCCACCAGCAGCAAACGTAGCCAACGGGGAGCAGATTGTTATGATGTTGGGTGCCACCGGTCGGCGCCTGGTACTGCTGCGCTCGCCCGACCCGCAACTACGCCCCTCTCTTGTTTAGTTTTTCAAGCCCATGGATGAGCCCAGCACATCGAATTCGACGCTTTTACGGCACTTGACGCCCGAGCAGCAAAGTGCGGTCGTACATATCGATGGACCGATGCTAACGCTGGCCGGACCTGGAAGTGGCAAGACGCGCGTCGTCACACACCGGATCGCCCACCTGCTCGAACACGGCATCCCCGAATGGCAAATTGCGGCGTTGACGTTCACCAACAAGGCCGCCGACGAGATGCGTGCCCGAGTCGACGCGCTGGTTCCCGGCAAACAAGTCTGGATGGGTACGTTTCACCGTTTTTGCGCGCAGCTACTGCGTCGCTACGCGTCGATGGTCGGGCTTCAAGAAAACTACTCGATCTACGACACCAGCGATTCCAAGCAAGCAATGAAACGTGCGATTGCTGCGGCTGGCGTGTCGACCTCGCATGCCTCACCAGACATGATCGCCAATCTGATCAGTAAGGCGAAGAACAAGCTGATCACACCGGACGTCTGGCAAGCTCAGATGCTCAGCCCTCAGGAAAAGGTCGCATCGCAGGTTTATCCGATCTACCAACAACAGCTGTTGACCGCCAACGCCGTCGACTTTGATGACTTGCTGCTACATGTCGCGAACCTGTTGCGACAAAATCCCGAGTTGCGATCCGACTTGGACGCGCACTTTCGATACATCATGGTCGATGAGTACCAGGACACGAACCTTGCGCAATACGCCATCGTGCGCGGCTTGTCGGTCGATTACCCGAACTTAGCGGTCACCGGAGACCCCGATCAATCGATCTATGGATGGCGAGGCGCGGACCTGAATAACATCCTGGATTTCGAAAAGGATTACCCGGATGTTAAAACAGTACGTCTGGAACAAAACTATCGTAGCACGCCAAATATCCTTCGCGCCGCCGATCAATTGATCCGGCACAATCGCCGCCGAAAACAAAAAGACCTCTTTACCGACAACGACGAGGGCGCACCGGTCACCCTTCGGATCTGTTCGGATGGTTTTGACGAAGCCGACTCGATTGCCGACGAAATTGTCAACCTGATCGCGTGCGAAACGGCTCGCCCGAGCGACTTCGCGATCTTCTGCCGCATGAACTCGCTAACGCGATCGGTCGAGCATGCGCTGCGTGGCCGTGGAGTCCCCTACCAAATCGTCAACGGCGTTGAGTTCTATCAACGCAAAGAAGTCAAAGACGTCTTATCGTACCTCCACTTGGTAAACAATCCCGGTCATGATGTAGCACTGACCCGCGTGATCAACACGCCCACACGCGGTATCGGCGCGAAAACAATTGAACGACTTCAGGGATTCGCAGACCGCAACGCGATCCCGATGCTCGAAGCGGCACGCCGAGTCGACGAGATCGACGCGCTTGCCAAACGTAGCCGCACCATGGTCAGCAAATTCGTCGATCTGTACGACAAAATCGCAACCAAAGCGACCGCGTCTTTAGAGGACTTGATGCGGTACCTGGTCCAAGAAACCAAGTACGATCAGTACCTCGAAAAAACGGCCAGTGACAGCGATGACTCCAGTCCCACGGCCAACATCGACGAGCTGATTACTGCGGGTGCCGACTTCGATCGTCGGCACCCCGAGGACGGATCGCTTGACACGTTCCTCGAACAAGTTGCCTTGGTGAGCGACACGGATGCATTCGACGATAGCGACGAACGCGTCACGCTGATGACACTGCATGCATCGAAAGGCTTGGAATTCCCTCGCGTCTACATCATCGGTGTCGAAGACGACCTGTTGCCTCACAAGCGTTCCAAAGACGACGATTCACAATTCGAAGAAGAGCGACGACTGTTTTTCGTTGGCATTACCCGTGCCGAACAAACGCTGCAAATCAGTTGCTGCAAACGGCGGATGATTCGTGGCGAACGACGTCCGGTGATCCCCAGTCCATTCCTCAATGAACTTCCGCTCGATGAAATTAAGCGCGTCGACACGTCGGTCAATCGAGGCCCCTGGTTCGACAGCGTTGACCAGAGCACGCCGTCGGACTGGGACATGCCCGAGATCCAAGTCAACGCGAACGAGGACACTTCGTTCGACTTTGGTGCGAACACCAACCAAACCAATGAAGCCGTCGCGGCGTTCGATGGTCCGGACGATTCAGACATTACGATGACGCCGGACGAGCCCCCGACCGAGCCTTCAAGTACTGCAGCCGTCCCAGAGATCGGTGCGTTGAAAACGGCAGCAGATTTGATGACCGTCAACCGACCGCCGATCACTGCGTTTCAAGAAGGAACCCAAGTACGACACATGGACTACGGAGTCGGTACGATCATCGCTGTCAGCGGACGGGGCCCCAAACGGATGGCACGCGTTCGCTTTGGCGAAGAAGAGCACAGCTTTCGCTTGGCCTTCGCTCCGCTACAGATTGAAGATTAGTTTTTTGTTCCCCTCCAATCGATCGACCGATTTGCTCGGTCGATTCGAGCAACCAATGACCGACGCAAGGCTCAGAAACACTTGTGATTCGAAACACTTGTGATTCGACGCCCACTACCCGATCGGCGAGATGTAGTAGCGTCCGGACACTCCTTCGATGTCATGGTAGTAGTGAAAACAATCGGGGTCGGCGGACTCGACAGCCGCCATCACTTGCGGCAATTCTTCATGGGTGATGATCGTACGCACGATGACAAACGAATCACCACTGCGTCCACCGGTCCCTTGATGTGTCGTGTAAGTTCGGTGCTCGGATGCTTGGGTAATCGCGTTCCCAACTTCTTTCTCACACCGAGTAACGATCGCAAACATCGTGATTTTGAACTTCCGATATAAGTTATTCAGGGTTTCCGCAGACGCGAAGATATAAATGCACGTGTACATCAACGTGTTGACAACCGACTCGAATTGTCCGTTTTTCAGATAGTCCATCAGCAACCCAAAACCGGTTGAACCGATTGCCGCCACGATCGCAATTGAGCCGACCGGTTTGAGATACTTCGCGGCGAAGTAGGCTCCCAAAATGTCCTCGTCCCCGGTGGATCCACGATGGGTGAACGCGAGTGCTTTCGCGACGCCCGCGAGCAGACCACCGAAAAGTACCAAAATGATCCGCTCGTTTTGTGGTTCTGGCTGGGCAAATTGCAGTTCAGGCAAAAATGCAAGTCCGGCGACCACCGTCGCGACGACGATGAATGACCGCCACGCAAACACCCGGCTGACGCGAAAGAACGCAAACGTCAACAGCACCAATTGAAACAACAGGTATAGCCCGATAAATAGCCAGTAGCTGTCATAGTAGTAGGACAGGGCCGTTGCGATCCCCTCGGTCCCCGTCAGCACCACCTTGGATGGCAAAACAAAGTATTTCAGGGCGAGTGCATACAAGAAACCAGCCAAGAGAATCGCGGTATAGTCGATCAAGTATCGACGCATAGGGGGTCGTCCGTGCAAGGAAGGCGAAAGTGTGAGAATACAAATACGAATACATCGCTCGATAACAAAGCCTGTACATCGCTCGATAACAAAGCCTGGCGACATTTAAAGAAAGATAACGGCTGTTGGGCAAGTTCACCCACCGGTCGTTGGTAGCAGAATCTTCACCGTGGTCCCCTTTCCGACCTGACTGTCGATCTCGATCTCACCACCATTCTTTTCCAGGATCAATCGGCACAGGGGAAGCCCCAGCCCCATGCCACGCGATTTGGTCGAATAAAACGGCTCCATAATCCTGCCGAGCAACTCGTTCTCGATCCCCATTCCTTCGTCCTCGATAACTAACGTCAAACCATGGTCCTCTGCCGCGATACGAACTGTGATGGTGCCTTCGTGCGACATCGCTTCGATGGCGTTGCGGAATAGATTCCGAAAAACGATCTGCATCTGTGCTGAATCGACCATCACGGGGGGCAGATCCGAAGCATGATCGAACTGAAAACGAATCGTCGCGGGGAACGCTTCCTTAGTAATCAGAGTCTTGATCAACCAGATCAAGTCGGTCTCTTGTCGTTCGGCATCGCGCATTCGTGACGTCGCGGACAAGGCCGACACGATAGTATCGATCACCGCGACCTGCCTCTCGATTCGGCGAAGGTGCTCCTGTCGCTTAGCCTCACTAACCTCAGTCGCATTAAGCAGAAAGTACGCCGAACTTTTGAGTACGTTCAAAGGATTGCGAATCTCATGGGCGATCCCACCGGAGACCCGTCCCATTGCCGCAAACTTTTCTTCGTGGCTAAGTTCGACCTGTGTTTGCCGCAACTCTTCCGATCGAGATTGAACCTGTCGTTCCAAATCGTGACTGAGTTCTTCGAGTCGGCTTTCGGTCGCTTTGACGTCACTGATGTCGCGAAGGATCCCCGTAAAGAATCGATCGCCATCGACGACGGACTCGCTCACGGCGAGATGGACAGGAAAGATGGTGCCATCTTTTCTGCGGCCCTGGACTTCTCGGCTGAGCCCCAAAATGTGAGCTTCACCGGTTCGCAAAAATCGATCGAGAAACCAATCGTGTTCCCGCTGCTCAGACTCAGGAAGAAGCACACCGACGTTGAAACCGATGACTTCGTCAGGTCGGTACCCAAACAATCGCTCGGTCGCCGGATTAGCGGATAAGATGATCCCCGCGGTGTCGATGGTCACGATTGCGTCGACCGCATTTCGCAATAGCGATTCCAGTAATGCGAGGCGGCGTTCGGAGGAATCGGAAAAAGCGGAGCCCATGAAAATCAGTCCGGTCCGTGCGGCGAGAATGAGTGACACAGCAGACGAAGGCACCCCACCATTCCACCAGGGTGATCCGTATCGTCACACAGCTGCGGATTGTTGTCTCGCGCACCCTAACTTCGCCAGCCCACGACTGAAAGTCGCAATCCGATTTGGTAGATTAGCGCCCGCGATTGTTCACTTCCCGAACGCACGTGACCACGCGACACGGTGGAGCCAATACGCACACTTTTGATGAGATTTTCCGGCGAAAACACGGGTAAAAACACCAGAATCACCTTCGGCATTCGTCTTGCATACGACGATCAATGTACACATCAAGTTCCTCCGACTGTAGTTTCAAAGATGACCGACACGCCCATCAAACTGTTGCTTGTCGAAGACGAAGACGACATCCGTGAATCCTGTGTTCGCTGGATGGAACGCAAAGGTCACAAGGTTGATGCGGCGGCAAGCGGAGCCGACGCACTCAGTCTCTGCGAACAGAAAAATTTCGACGTTGCCGTTTTTGATATGAACATGCCGGGGATGAGCGGCATCGAATTATTACAACGAGTGGTGCAAAAAAAGATCGAGATGGAGGTCATTATATTGACCGGCCAAGGCACCATCGAAGCGGCCGTCGCTGCGATGAAAATGGGTGCCTGCGATTTCTTGACCAAACCATGTTCATTGGGAGACTTGGAGCATCATTGCGTTTTGGCGCGTGATCGTGGAAGGCTGCGGAGAGAAAATCAACAGCTGAAAGCGATTATCTCGCGAAGTAAGCCATCGGTTGACTTGATCGGCGACTCGCCGTCGATGTTGCAAGTTCGCAAAATGATCACGAAGGTAGCGCCCACCGATAAACCCGTCCTGATTTTGGGCGAAAGCGGCACCGGGAAAGAAGTGGTCGCCCGTGCGATCCAACAGAATAGCCCATTGGCAGACAAGCCGTTTGTCACGATCAATTGCGCGGCCCTACCGGAGCAGTTGGTCGAAAGCGAATTGTTCGGCCACCAAAAAGGATCTTTCACGGGCGCGACAGCAGACAAGCCGGGACTGTTTGAAATCGCCGATGGCGGAACCTTGTTCATCGACGAACTGGGAGAATTGCCGCTCGCGCTACAACCGAAGTTGCTTCGAGTGCTTGAAGACGGTTCGATGCGTCGAATCGGTTCACATCGCGAGCGGATCGTGAATGTACGCATCATCGCGGCAACGAACCGCAGCTTGGCCGACGAAGTGTCTCAGGGACGTTTCCGCGAAGACCTGTACTATCGAATCAACGTCCTTTCACTGGAATTGCCGCCACTGCGTGATCGTCCCGGCGACATCGATCGACTGATCGACTATCACTTGCCGGTCCCCTGGCACATCGACGACGCCGCACGCGAAGCCTTGAACCGCTATTACTGGCCGGGAAACATTCGTCAGTTGATCAATGTGATTCAACGGGCGACGATCCTTGCCGACGGAAACGATATCACTCCAGACGACTTACCATCGGAAGTCGTCCGCGTACTCGACGGCGCCGATCATTCTTCGCCTCCAACGAGTCCGAACGCTACGGCGCCGATCGAATTACCCAGTTCTCTAAAACTTGACGATGTCGCCAAGCACCATGTGCTTCGTGTGCTGGAACTCGAAAACGGTAACAAAGCCAAAACGGCTCGCGTACTGGGAATTCACCGTCGAAAGCTGTACCGATTGCTCGAACGCTTTGCTAACCTCGAAGCGGAACGGGCCACGCCAGCGATCGAGTCTTAGAAAGCAGCATTTGGGATCGGCTGTGGTTCATCAGCCGATAGGCGTCCGTCGCGATGGTTGCGACACAATTACGGCAAGAGCCATGCCGTGGCAATCAATCGGAAGCGTCGACGCGGACGATCGGTTCCGTTCGAGGTGGCAATGTTTCTCTAATCGCGTTGAGGATCTTCTGCTCGGCATTAGACGTCTTTCCGATGCCAAGCACACCTCCGGAAGCTTCCGCAACGACACGTGCGTTGTTCTCTAGTTTGGATGCCAACGTGTCAGCGGTTTCCGCGGGCAGCGTTTGATGTAGTCGGCTCGCGTATTCCTTCCATGTCTCCCAGAGTTCACGCGGGGGTCGCGTCCCGAGCCACTGCTTCAGCAGCATAAAAGCGAGCGGATTGTCGGAAACGCCACGAGTGAGCGCGGCGCTCATCACCGTCTGCCGTTCGCCGCTGGTGACGCTGCCGTCGGCCCATGCGACAAATACCAGCGGTGTCAGCGTAAACGCAGCGATGGTGCTGGCATTGATATCAAGATCCAACATGTGGTCAAGCAACTCGGTATCGTCGATCGCGGCGACATCGGACAATTCCTTTGTCATCTGCTCACGCTGTGATTTTTCACGCATCTTTTGCAATAAGGTTTCGTCGATGTGACGAAAATAAAGATCCTCCAATGCGTGACCTCGCTGATGGATAGCATCGGTCGTGTTCATCGTTGGCCTATCGTTGGGAAGGAAGGTGAAGTGCGGTATCAAATTACGTCGGTGATGTTTGGTCCGTCCCGGAGCCCAGATGGTTTTAGCCTTCGCCACGGCTCTCCCTTGACGTCTGAGCGGAACGCCCAGAGATTGACCAAGCCCCCAGCTAGAGCAGCAAGTGAAATGCCGATTGCTAGCCGATCATGTGATGCGTCGTCGGCTGCCATGCCGAGATCAGTTGCCTGTTTGCAAGAATCGACGACGGAAAGCCTTACGGGCTTCGTGATTAAGCGACACGACGATCGAAGGCATCGCGCGAAGCACGCCTCGCCGGGGCAGAAAAAGAAAAATTTTGCGTGACGACCGCCCCATGTCTCACCACCGTTTCCCGAGACAATTCGCACAAACTGCCGTGACGCTGCGTCACCAAGTGGGCGATGGGGCACGGCAACGAATACAAGCGAACTCAGACGCGACCGGAGTGTTTGGAGGATTTCAGCTACACTAGCGGGCTGCCTGCACTGTTTTTTCTAGATGCGATTGTTGAAATGAAACGCCCATCAAATTGGCTCTTTCCGCTGACCGTCCTCCTAGGTATTTCCACCGCGCTGAATGGTACGTCACAAGCGACCGCTGCCGAAAAAGCGGAGCGGTTGGCATTCTTCGAAAACCACGTCCGTCCTCTGCTGGCAAAGCATTGCTTTGATTGTCACAACGCCGAAAAACAAGAAGGCGGGTTGCGACTGGACGTGCGTGAGAATCTGTTGCGTGGCGGTGATAGTGGTCCCAGCCTGGTCATCGGAAAACCGGAGCAGAGTTTGCTGATCGAAGCGGTTCGGCACGAAGGATTGGAGATGCCTCCGGAAAAGCCGTTGGCCGACGAGGACATTGCCAAACTGGTCCGCTGGATCCGTGACGGAGCCAATTGGCCCGACGATCAAGTCGCATCGAAGCCATCTTTAGGCGACCAGGAAGCAATTCGCTCGGCCGCGGACCAGCACTGGGCATTTCGCCCGATCGAGAAGCCACCGATGCCGATGGTGAGCGATCCGGATTGGGGTTCGCAGCCGATTGATCGATTGATACTCGCCAAACTCGACGAAAATCAACTCCGCCCCTCGGCACAAACCAATCGGCCAACGCTGATTCGTCGAGCCTTCCACGACTTGATCGGCCTTCCTCCGACGCCGGCTGTCATCGACGCGGTGTTCGGGCAGTCGAATCTTCGAGGTATGAACTATCGTCAGATCATCGACGGACTGCTCGCCAGTCAACATTATGGCGAGCGGATGGCAAGGCACTGGATGGATGTCGCACGTTATGCCGACACTCGCGACTTTCTCGCCGCCGCCGATCTGCGTTATCCATTTGCGTTCACTTACCGGGACTGGTTGATCCATGCATTCAACGAAGACGTGCGGTTTGACGATTTCGTCAGGTTGCAACTCGCGGCAGATCATTTGACCGATCAACCCGACGATCCCAATCTGGCCGCGTTAGGATTCTTGTCTGTCGGCCCCCTGTTTCGCAACAACGTCCCCGAACGGGTTGCCGATCGAATCGATGTGGTGACCCGAGGATTGATGGGGATGACCGGGTCTTGTGCTCGTTGTCATGACCACAAGTACGATCCGATTTCGATTGAAGATTACTATTCGCTTTACGGAATCTTCCGTGACAGCCAGCGTCCGGACACGCTGCCTACCATCGAAAGCCCGCTGGGTAACGAAGTGCCTGAAGCGTTGGCGAACGACTTTTCGATCAAATTGCAAACCGAAAAGGACAAGCTTGCCGCTTACGAGGCGGAATTGGCCAATACGGCAATGAAAGCGTTCGCCGAAAACGCTTCGGACTATCTGATCGGCTATGTCGAACTGAACATCGACAAGACGGAGACCACGCGAGGACTGAAGACGAAGCGAAAATTGGAAGAGACGGCGCTCACACCGATTGCTCGAAATCTGGATGCCTTTCGGCGTGAAGCGGCCAATCGTGACCACCCCATCCTCGGGCCGATCGCGGATTTGATTGCCGTACCGGACCAGTCCTTTCAGGGACGACGAACCAAGTACATCCGAACCCACCCAAACTTGTACCCGACCATTCGCGAAGCGGTTGAACAATCATCAACGCGGATGGAACTGGCCGAACGAATCGGTGCCGTTTTGGAGGCTGCCGCGACAGAGCCCGACGGTAGTCCCGTCGGTGATTTCGTCGTCGCGCAGACGAGCGGACCATTTTTCATCACCCCACAGGCCGCGTCGCAAGCCTCGCGTTTGCTGGGCAAAGGCCGACAAGCCTTACTTAAATTTCAGCGTGCCATCGCCGATGTCGAAGCGACTCACCCAGGCGCACCCGACAAGGCAATGGTGGTTCGCGACGCGGAAAAGCTCGCTCCGACGTTTGTCATGTTTCGAGGCGAACCGTCGCGACGCGGCCCCAAAGTCGAACGGCGTTTCCTGTCCTACTTCGCCGGTGACAATGCCCCCTTTGAAAACGGCAGCGGCCGTCTGGAGTTGGCCGAACACATCGTGTCGCCGGACAATCCACTGACCGCACGTGTGATCGTTAATCGCGTTTGGCGGATGCATTTTGGACAGGGCTTGGTCGACGATGCCGGTGACTTTGGATTGCGTAGCGACGCTCCAGTGCAAGGTCCACTGCTCGATTTCCTTGCCGCTTCGTTAATGGAGCATGACTGGTCAATTAAGTGGTTGCATCGGACAATCATGATGTCCAAAACGTATCGACAATCCTCATCGGCGATGAACCCGCCAGTACGTGATGACGGAATCGGGGCGGACGAAATCGATTCGACAAACAGATTGCTCTGGCGACAAAACCGTCGTCGCCTAGATTTTGAATCGATGAGAGATTCGATGCTAGCCGTTGCCGGAACGGTGGATTTAAAGATCGGCGGCCGATCGGTGGAACTTTCCCAAACACCTCATCCGGTCCGGCGAACGTTGTATGCCTACGTCGACCGCGTCGACCCAAATCCCCTGTTCGCGACCTTTGACGTCCCGTCTCCCGACGTGTCTTCGGCGCAGCGAACCGAGACTCTAGTGCCCCAACAAGCGCTTTTTGCGATGAATAACCCCTTCGTTACCGAACAGGCACGGGCGATGACTGGGTCGAGCGAGTTTCTGGCGGCGGTTGACGATGAATCGAGAATCCAAGCCTTGTTTCAAATGTCGCATCAACGTGCCCCTCGCCCCAATGAAATGGCAATGCTGAAACGGTTCGTTAACGAAGCGGAAACGCTCACGCCACAAACGGGACCGATTTGGAGCTATGGATACGGACCCGTAAAAACCGAATCGGACGAAGATGATGGTTTCATTTCGCTGTCTCACTTTGACGGTAAACGCTACACCTACGAACCCAAGTTCCCTTCACCAGACAAAGGGTTTGTGATGCTGTCCAAGACCGGCGGTCATCCCGGAAAATCCTCGAAGACATGTAGCATTTTGAGGTTCACGGCCCCCGAGGCAATGACGGTACGAATAGCTGGCACACTGCAACGAAGTAGCGACCGTGGTGATGGCATTGCCGCCCAAGTGCGTCTCGGCAATGCCGTGGTGTTCGCAACAACCACCCAGGACGACGAACCAATAAAAACGGTTGCCGGCTATCACCAAGTCGACGCGGGTGAGCACGTCGACTTTGTTGTCGATCCGATCAAGACCTCCACATCGGACGGTTATCGGTGGACGGTGCTCGTAGAAAAACGCAGTGACGATCGGAAAGACATCCTGCACTCGTGGCATTCGGCTCGCGACTTCGGCGGCCCCCCACCTCCGGCGATGACACCGTGGGAACAAACCGCGCAAGCCTTATTGATGACCAATGAATTTTTGTTCGTCGATTAGTGCTTCGTTCCATTTGAAAATACGGGTTGGACTCATCAGCCTACAGGCGTTAGCCCCGGTGATTACACGGAAACCGTGGCGAACGCCATGCGGCTGATCCTAAAATTGAGATCCGCCTCACGCCCCTCGCAACGCTTGACCAACCGTCAAGACCGTCAGGATCGCCACACTCTCGTTGATTTTCCGCATCATCCGAGGTTGCCTTTTCGCATCATGCCCCCAATGAGCGTGCTACGTTTCCTCGGACGAGGTCTACAAGTACTGCGGGCCGCGTTCGGAAGATTTCCAATGTCCTGTGATACCTTGGCAAGCGACCATCGTGCGAGCGAAACGGCCACATTCAGCGATCCTCATCGGCAACGTTGCGAACGATTCGCATCGTCCGCGATCGATTGCTGCGCCGTCGATGATCGCTTGGCTGGGTGTGATCAGCATGGTGGTTTTGATCATCTCCCACAGCGGTTGCTCGCGATTACGCTTGCCGGCGGTGGACCCGACAGGGCGGCGAATCTTTAACCCGCTTCCGGCGACAACCGAATTGGCGTTGCCCGGATCTGGCGGTGAATGCAAACTCGGCAATTGTCTGAAACGACTTGGCGATCCACTGAACTTGCAGCCCTTCAGAATTCCCGAACCGGCGTTCACCGAGCCGGAGACGCCACCGACCTGTTTGACGCCACAACCGGCCGAGCAAGCACCGGCGATGATCGGTGCGCCGATCGGTGGTTGCAACACGGAACCTCGTGTCCCTGGCCCCACGTGTCCGGGCGATTGCTTGAATGGTCCTCCAGCCGTATTGATCGGAAACGAAACCGGTGCCCCGCGCCATGGCTGCTTACCCAAGCGTGGCAAGAAGGGTTGCATCCTGCTATCGCCACAAAAGATCGTCGCGCCGGTCGGCGGTGAAGTAGTCTTGTTGTCTGGAATCTGTGGCGACGGCGGCTACTTGCAAATGGGCGAACCATTGGAATGGATGTTGACGCCGGATAGCGTCGGAACATTTATCCAAGTTGGCGACGACGATCCCGGCTTGGTGCATAAGCTCGCGCGGATCAAGAAGGCCGAAAAACAAGATCCGTCCTATGCCCATGGAGTCACTAGCACTAAACGCCTCAAAATCACGCGGGGCAACTTGAACCCGAACGACGACATTCAACTGGAAAAAGGCCAAACGTGGATCAGCATCAGCAGTCCTAGCGAAGGCACCAGCCATGTGACGGTTTTGGCGCCCGAAAGCGATTGCTGGGATCAACGTAAAGCGACGGCGACGATCTACTGGGTCGACGCCTCCGTTCAGTTTCCTAAGAATGAAATTCTTCCTGCCGGACAACCGGTCACGCTGACCACGCGCGTCACGCGAACCGAAGGTGCGTTGCCGGCCCGTGGCTGGAAAGTGATCTACAAGTCGCTACATCCCGAACTGGGGTTGTTCCAAAGCGAAGCCGGCGGAACGGCCAAAGCCGAGGTGATCGTGGATAGTAACGGCAATGCGCCCATCCAATTGGTTCCTGTTCCTGGTACCTCCGGGACCGCGACAATCGAGATGACGGTGGTTAGGCCCGGCGGTGAAACCGATAACATGCCACCGCTCGATTTGTTCAGAGGCCACACGTTCGTGACGTGGAGCTCGCCACAATTGACGATGGAATCGGTTGGTCCCGAGGTCGCTTCCTTTCGATCGCCGTTTAAAGTCGTTACGCGGGTTTCCAATCCCGGTGACCAGTCGGCTCAAGACGTGACCGTTGTTTTGACGTTGCCCCCTGGGGTGCAGGCTCAAGACTTGGAATCCGATTTCGTACAAAATCTTCCCAACCAGTTAGTCTGGAATATCGGAGACCTGCCCCCCGGACAATTTATCGATTTGACCGCCGACGTGGTCACTGACAACTCGATGGTGCTGGGATTCGAAGCTCGTGCGAGCGGCGGCTTGTTCGCATCTAGTTCGGTCTCGGTCAACGTTTACCGTCCATCGATCGCACTGACGGTGACACCTCGAGAAGGTAACCACATCGCCGGGCAACCGGTGGAATTCGAGATCGATGTGACCAATACCGGTGGCCGCCCGTTGGAGAATGTCCAGTTGTTCGCCGAGGGAGACGGCGAGATGATCCATCAAGAGAGCAACCAAACTCGCGTGCGATTGCCGAAGTCCGACGGTCCACTTCAAGCCGGGGATACCTGGAGTGATGCGTTGGTCGCGTTTGTTCCATTAGGTTCGGGACGCCGTTGTATCAAGGTCGAAGTGACAGCCGACGGAGGCCAACGCGCCGAAGCAGAATCATGTGTCGTTGTGATTAACCAACCGGTCGCGACGCCATCGGTCAGCGTCACACTTGCCGGGCGATCACGGATGTCTGTGGGAGGCCAGGAACTGTTTCGCGCCGTTGTGAGTAACGACGGGCAAATCCCGCTCGAGAATGTTCAAGTCTCGTTGGCCTATGATCCGCAAGTCATGCCAATCGCAGCGACCGAAGCGTTCTTGGATAGTCAGCAAACGACCGGCCAGTTCCGCCTGCAGTGGACGATCCCGCGTCTTGATCCTCAAACCAGTCAGACATTGGAAACTCAGCTCCGTGCCCTTGCCACCAATCCTCGCAGCAGTCTGGTACTGACGGCGGTCAGCCAGCAAGGTGCTCGCGCGAGCGAACGGCTAGAATTCCAAATCCTAGCCGGCGCGGTCGAACAGCCGGCGCCCCAGCCCAGTCGTCCAAACCTGCCTCCGGCTCAGCCACCACCGACGATTCCCGACCCGTCAACGCGACCGGCCCCCACACAGCCGTCCGCTCCCGTGCAACCCAGCCAACCCCGGCCCGAACCGGAAGCGTTAGGACTGATCCTTACCGGCCCACAAACCCGAGTGATCGTGAACCAACCGATCCGGTACGAATTGCGAGTGACAAACCCGTCGATCCAGCCGGATTCAAATGTCTTGGTCCGCTTCAATTTGCCCGATGCCGTCAAAGTGCGTCGGATCGTTGAACGGATCAACCCTCTCAACGAAGCGGCAACGCTAAGTGAAAACGGGAATTACGCGTACATCGAAATCCGCACGCTCCGCGGAGGCGAAACGTTGGTTTACGACATTGTTCTGGAATCCAATCGCCCGCAGCGATTCTCAATCTCGGCAGAAGCGGTTAGCGCAAACAAGACTAGCGGTGCGCGGTCGACCGTCCAAACCGAAGTTGTGCCGCAGCCGTAACGCACACCACGAAATTCTTCGTTGATTGCCGAAAGCCTGCTACAATTTGGGGGTCCCCCATCACCGGAGTGCTCAAACAACGCCGGATCAAGGTCCACCGACCGGATCGGACGATCTACCGGTATTGAGATTCGACAGGCCAATCGCTTCGTCGAGCATGACTGGGCAACCTGAACCGGCAAGGAGAACATCGTGGCGAATCGTTTCGCTAGCTCGACTCCCTTGAGTGCTCGTGCATCGATTACCTCATTCGCACTGGCGATCTTGACCGCTACCGGTGCGATGGCCCAATCTTCGCAAGTTGGTGTGCCACCGGATTCAGACCTTGCAATCCCGTTGGTGATGATCGATCGCCTTCTAGATCAAAAGCTGGAGAGCGAATCTCAAACGCCAGTCGGCCAGAGTAATGATGCTGAATTCTGTCGTCGTCTTTGGCTGGACTTGGCAGGCGTGGCGCCTCCGGTGTGGGAACTGAGATCGTTCCTAGCGGACGAAAGCGATGACAAACGATCACGATTGATCGATCGCCTGCTCCATTCGCCACGCTTCGCCGACCACATGGCGACGCGATACACGAACTCGTTACTCCCCGGCGATGTCGAATCGGTTCCTCAGCCCGACGTGGAAGCGTTGCAGCGGTGGCTGCGGCAAGCGTTTTTAGAAAACAAGCCTTACGATCATTTGGTCGGAGCATTTCTGACCGCCGGAGGAGGGACCGATACCGGACCGGCGATCTTTTACACGTCGCGTGAGGCGGATCCGATCAAAGTTGCCTCGGCGACTTCACGTTTATTTTTAGGCATCGGAATCGATTGTGCTCAGTGCCACGATCATCCGTTTGCCGATTGGAACCAGAACGACTTTTGGTCCTTTGCGGCATTCTTTTCCCAATTGGAACTCGGTGAAAATGCGATGCCGAACAATCGTGTCGTCGAAGATCGCATCGGAAAAGAATTGACGTTGATGGACACTGACCAAATTATCCAGCCAAGGTATCTAGGATCGGACGAGCCTCCTGAGCCAGACCCAGAAAACCTCCGTCGCCGTCAGTTAACGATCTGGCTTGCCTCGCGAAGCAATCCCTATTTTGCGACGGCCGCCGTCAATCGCGTTTGGGCTCACCTGTTCGGCAGAGGATTGGTCAATCCGATTGATGAAATTGATTCGATCGAGCATGCCTCGCACCCTCAGTTACTACGGTATCTATCTGCCTACTTAATCGAAGAACGTTTCGACCTCCGCAAAGTGTATCGGGCCATTGCGAATACGCGCGCATACCAACGCACCAGTCGCTTCGATGGTCTGCGTCCGCCACAGAATTCGTATGCGATCATGCATCCAAAGACGCTCTCGCCGGAACAGTATTTCGACAGTCTGCGACAAAACATCATTCGTCGTCTCGATCCCGTCCTTTCCGAGACCGGAATGATTGATCTTCAACGACAACGATTCGTCCAAAGAATGCGTGATCGAGGGGCCACACCGATGGACTATCCCCACGGAGTCGTACAAGTCTTGGGAATGATCAATGGCCCCGAAATGATGCTCGCGACGACCGACAGTTCGAGTGGAATCATTGCAGCGATCGAGGCACCCTTTCTCGACGACCGTCAACGAATCGAAGCATTGTTCTTGGCGTCCCTGTCCCGACCACCGACCGAAGCGGAATCGAAACGCTTCCTGGATTACCTGACCGATGACTCGATCAACGCTTCGAAGCCACAGCGTTGGGGAGATCTAATTTGGGTATTGGCAAACTCTGCCGAAAGTTTTGTCTGTCCCTGATGCAAACGCCGCTTCGTCTTTTCGTCCACCCACTCGCGCCGGCTTAAGGAAATGAACATGCTGACCTCACGCCGCTCCATCCTCACTCGGATCGGTCCCGCGGCCGCGATCGGAATGTCATCGTGGCGACAATCGTTGTTGACCGCTGCGTCCGAAGCGACCGCCTCTGAAGGTGCTACCAGGGCAGGACGACACTGTGTCGTGTTGTGGATGTCCGGTGGCCCAAGCCAACTCGATACATTTGACATGAAACCGGGGACGGCGGTTGGCGGTCCGTTAAAAGAATCTCAAACCAGTGTCCCGGGACTGCGATTCAGCGAACACCTCCCGAAACTAGCGAAACAGGCCGAGCGTTTGGCGATCATGCGCGGTGTTTCGACCAAAGAAGGTGACCATGCCCGCGGGACAACGCTAATGCATACCGGTAATCCCGTCGGTACGTCGTTACGCTATCCATCGATCGGCAGCTCTCTCTCGAAAGCACTGGCCCTCCCCGGCCAACCACTCCCCGGATACGTTTCTATCAGCCCCCCGCCGATCGCACCGCAGGCTCAAAGCCCGGGATTTCTTGGCCCCAAGTTTGCGCCCACGCGAGTCTCTTCGGCAATCAACGAAGCCGATCAGAATTTCGCAACACTGCGAGTCGATCACTTGCACTCGCCGCTGTCGACTGAATCTCCACGCTACCGAAAAAGGCTCGAACTCTGGCGTCAGCAACAACAAACATTTCTGGCCGACCGAAACGTTGCTAGTTTGGATGCCCAACAAACGACCTATGATGCCGCATTTGAGATGCTTGGCAGCGATGCCAAAGACGCATTCGATCTAACGAATGAACCCGATCGAGTCCGTTCGGCCTACGGTGCGGGAACGTTTGGTCAAGGCTGTCTGATGGCGCGTCGACTGATCGAACGCGGTGTACCTATGATCGAGGTCGCACTCGGTGATGGTCTGGGCTGGGACACCCATGCCGACAACTTTGAACGAGTCAAGACACTCAGTCGCGAACTCGATTCCGGGTGGGCGACGCTGATGGATGAATTGGCGGATCGCGGATTGTTGGAATCAACCACGTTTCTTTGGGCTGGCGAATTCGGTCGGACTCCGACGATCAATCGTAGCGGAGGTCGCGACCACTTCCCGCAAGCGTTCACTTGTGTCCTGGCAGGCGGTGGAATCCACGGCGGCCAAGCGTTCGGCGCAACTGCCAACGATGGGGCCGAGGTCGTCGAGGGAAAAATCGAATGCAAAGATTTGATGGCGACCTTGTGTGCGGCCGTCGATGTGGATCCCGAGCTTGAGAATGAAACCGAAGAAGGTCGACCGATCAAAATCTCCGAAGGCATTCCCGTCGACAATGTCCTTGCCTAAATGATGAAGCTCAACAACACAGATCATGCAACGAACATGCGAACGGGGCTCCGATTCTGCCATGAAGCCACAGCCCTTCGATCGCTAAAGTGTTGTCTCTCGATCATAGGCGTGATCGTGTTGCCTCTGACCGGCTGTGGTACGCGATCGTCGGATCCCCCAACGCCAAAAGCTCCGACGAAAACAGCTTCGAAATCCACGGAACAGACGAAAACAACCCCGGAAGCACCGCGCAGCGATTTGACAGCGATCTCCCCGGAACCAACGCACGCCAGCCCGCCCACACCTCTCGGCGACGCCCCGACGACTAGCGAGTCAAACGTTGGCAATTCCAATCAGATTGAGTCCCCGACCAGCCAAGCAATCGATCCAGCTCCCTTCGATGAGCACTCGATGCTCCTCTGGGTTCCTACGGGCAAAGGAGTCGCCTTGCTCGGACTGAACCTAAGCCTCGATGGAGTACCGTTGCACAAGGCTTTCGACGCTCGTCTTGACCGTCTCATCAACGCGATTGACACGGACGGAAAACAATCGTTCGACTGGAATCAGCTCTTTGACTACGTCGACAACAACCCAGCCGTATTTGGTACATCGCCGAGTCAACTTGGCAATCAAACAAAAAATCTGATACGGCGATACGACCGAAATGGAAATCGGCTTGTTGAACCGGATGAACTTACTCGATTCATTTTTCGCGAGGCGGCGACGTCAAAGCCGTTTCGCTTGTTTGGCACCGACGCGTTGACGTGGCCAAGCCGACATGCCTCGCCGATTTTCGTGGCGATCGACAAAAACAACGACAGCGTGATTGATGATCAGGAAGCCTTTCAAGCGGGGCAATCGATCTTGCGAAAACTAGATGCCGACAACAATCAGACGATCACCTTGTCGGAACTCACCGCATTCGAATCGGTTGACGAGCGAGCTTGGGCGACAAGCCGTTCGTCTCGCCGAGGCGAAGTTGCAATGGATTTGCATACGACCAGCGACTGGTCGGACTTCGCCTATTCCCTCGGCGGTATGATCGACCAACCGTTTTGGTACGGATCGAAAACGATTGGCGATTGGATCGATACAGATCATGATCGTTGGATCTCGACTAACGAAGCTCAAGCAATCGATAGTCAGGTTCCAACGGTGATCATCTCAGTCGACTTCTCCGATACGAGCAAAACATCGCTCGAGGTTTGGATCGCACCTCACACCGGCAACCAAATTCGCGTTCACCGGACCTCACCGGATCTAATTTGGATCGAATCGATCGAGGGACAAATCTGCGTCGATCTCACCCAAATGAATTCGGGCGATTCCGCGATGATGACGCAACCCAATGAATCAGAGGTGACAAGTGTAGAGACGGATTCAATTTGGGAATTTCAAATCCGTGGTCGTGCGGCCAGCCATCGCGACCTACTGTTTGCGTTCTTGGACCAAGACCGAAACCACCGACTTTCGACACGCGAAATCCGTCATGTCGGCGATCAAATAAAACATCTCGGGAATACGGTCACTCCGGAGGATCTACCGCAGTCAACCGTCATTCAATTGGTCCGCGGTCAGCCACAACAAGACGAAGAACGCTTTCGACTTAGTCCGGTCTCTTCGGTCGACATTCAGCAGCATCCACGTTGGGTAACCAGATCGGATCTTAACGGCGATGGCGATCTGTCCGAGTCTGAATTCATCGGACCGATCGACGTTTTTCGTCGTCTGGATCAAAACGGAGATGCGTTTTTATCAATCCATGAAATACTGTCAGCAGAAGGATCGTCAGCAACCGAGAACGTTCAAGAACACTGACCAAACGATCGTCACGCTCGACAGGCGATGCTTTGTTCGCATCTGAAATTGGGATCAATCGCATGGAGATAGCGATGTTTCTTTATGCGAAGGTTCCCAACGCAGACGGTTGCCGTATTAGAACCGGATCGAACGCCCGTGATGGGTCAACTTAACGGTTTCCAAGCGACGAGTTCAGACTCTAATCTGTCAAGTTGCTCATCCAACTGCGGAACTTTTGTGACACTACGAATCTGTTTGATCGTCTCCTCTAGGTGCGCCTTCACGTTTGCATCGGTCAACGCATACGGCAATAGCACGTCAATGGATTCCTCGATAATTTGTTTCCAGTCCAGACCAACGGTGACAACCCGAAGGTGCCCTTCATCATCGACACGAAAAGGATTGGGCAGCTTTCTTAAACTGATCAGAGTGATGGAATTCGCAATTTGATCGATGCACTGAATTGCAGTGAATGGATCGTTCACACCTGGACTAAGCGCGCGAACCGCAATCTCGACAAACTGATGCAGAATAAAAAACAAATCCTGTGTCGGCGTCCGACTATTCCCAATCGCAAGACATCGAATCAACGCATCGATCAGTGGCGTCGTGTCCGCATCGGCGACACCGTTAGAAGGCTTGATAGTTGCAATTTGTTGCCCCAGCAAAACACGGTCCCCGGGCCGGATCAGCAAATGTATCACCGCCCCATGCTGAATCGCAGTCTCCATCAAGCCCGATTCATCGATACCTTGAAGATAACCAAACCGCGTGCTCCTCACCGCGAGGCCATCCGACCAATCGATCGCTTCAATACTGTCCGATGATCGAGGTTCGCCGAGCATTTCAGGAAACAGCTCACCGACCTTGGACTCAGCCATCCGCGAGATGTTATCGAGAACGTTTGAGATATGAATGCTCTCGGGGATATGATGGATGAAATAGATCAGGACTCCAACGCTGGCAAGCGTGAGAAGAAACGCAATAAGGACGGATAGGTGCGGAACAAAGAGAGTCGTTTGCAGAGCCTCATTATCGGGGTCACCTGAACGAACGGTTCTCAAGACCATCAAGCAGTACAAGAAGGTCGCGACAAACGTACCGAGTGTGACTTGATTCCCACGATCCCGCATCATGTTGTCAAGCAATCGCGGACCGTAGTGTGACGTCGCGTGTGACACGGTCACCATTGTCAGGGAGAATGTGACCCCGGCGACGGTGATCATTGAACCGGCGACGGTTGCCAACAGCGCCCGCGCTCCCTCGGGTTGGTTCAGTGCAGCGATCGGCACCATCTCCACCCAGTCGACGCCGATTGAACGATCGATCTCAATGGTGAATCGACTGGCGATCAATGAAATAATCGCCATGAGGGTGGGAACGAACCAATAGCTGCCGCTAATCCGATAAGCCACTTGCTGAATTTGAGCTTTCACCGATTCCGAATTAGCCTCGATCGCCTTAAATGTGGTTTGGTATCTCGTTTGCCACTACTCGTCATCCTGTTTGGTACAAGCATTTTATCTTGTTTGGAACAGGCTTTTTTTCTTTTCTGAATTGCATTCTTTGTGCCAGGGCATCATTCACGATGCCAAAATCAACGATACCCCAGGACGATCATGAGCCCCCCCCAAGAAACATCCGAACAGCGAATGGACTTAGCGATCAAGATCGCCGAAGTCGGAATTTCACTGGGTCAAAGTCCTTTCGGCGCCGCAATTTTCGATGATCGCGGAACCCCCATCGCGATCACGCATAACGTAGTGAAATCGAATACGGATCCCAGTGCCCATGCCGAAGTGATCGCTATTCGCACAGCCTGTGCAAAACTCGGCCAAGCCAATCTGCGGGGCTACCAATTGGTTAGCACGTGTGAGCCCTGCCCGATGTGCGCTGCTACGATTGTGTTCTCCGGAATCCGATCGATCGTTTTTGGCGCAAGTGTCGAGGACGCAAAAAAAGCCGGATTCGATGAACTTCAACTCGCATCGAAATTAATCTTTGATGAGGCATCGGAGCCAATCGAAGTCTACGGCGGAGTGCAGATCGAGCGTTGTGTCCGCCTTTTCAAACAATCCAGACGATAAAATCGCCCCGCGGCCTGTAAGGTCCAAATCTCAATGGGGTAAACAGAGAAGTCGTGAAGCCGCCAGTGGGATCGCATGAATGCGAGTTCGCTCCTACCCTATGGCCTAGAAGTTGCAACACTGGCTGAGAAGACGTGGTGGTAGAAACCTGTCAAGCCTGTTTGATTTTCCGGTTGGCTTGGTCAGGCAAACCCATGCCAGCGTGCTATGGCTGCCCGTGAACGGTGAAGGTTCACCAGCCCCTCGTTGTCCGATTTAACAAACCGTTTTTCCATTCAGCCAACTCTTCGAATCGTTTTATATTTCGGCTTTGTTGGCTTGAACGGATGGACGCTACGATAGCGTCGCTGACAAAGAACTCGATGGAACACCTCGGTAGCACCTAACCTCTGGACCACAAACCGAGCAACGATCTAATCGAAACTTTTTCACCCTGTTTTCCCACTATTGAGCCCCTCAAGTAATCGTGCGTCAGTTCGTTGGAAGTTGTTTGATTGTCGATGATGTGCGAAGCACACGCTTGGCGATCCGGTCGTGGCTGTCGAGCCTCGGCTTCGAATGCTTCGAGTGCGGCAATGGCGGTGAGGCGGCAACTCTGATTGAGACGCTGCGTCCGAGCATTGTTGTCACCGATATCGACATGCCCGGTGGGGACGGAGTTCAGTTGATTCGGAACATCCGTGAGTCGACCGAGCCTGAACTTATCAAGATGCCGGTGCTAGTCATCAGCAGCTTGGAAGACACCATGATCGAAGACTTCGTCCAAAAGGTCGGGGGCAGCGCGTTCGCATCAAAGCCATTGGACCGGGACCAGTTCCTAATGGCATTCTTCGCAACTCTGCGTGGTTCGGAATGCTGGGGATCGTTCACGCAGGCGTTTCAGGTCGCAACGGTATCCCCTAAACTTCGCCGCTACGTTGCCCAGTACGAAGCGGACTGGATTTAGGCCGTGGCAGACAATCGTTCGATTGGCATCGGAGTTGCTCTTTCGTTCAGTGAACAACGCTTCTATGTGAAGCACGAAACTCATTTGAACATTACGGGAGTAACGTCATATGTCAACGAAAGCAACACCGTTTAAACGTCAGATCCTTGAGGGCGAGAAACTCGAATCGACGACGAACTTGTTGCAGCAAAACTTGGTCGACCTGATCGATCTTGCATTGTTGCTAAAACAAGCTCACTGGAACGTGGTCGGCAAAAACTTTCGCTCAATCCACCTTCAACTAGACGAGATTATCGAGTCTGTCCGAACCGCGAGTGATGAAGTCGCCGAGCGAATCGCGGCGCTGGGAATCCCAGCCGACGGACGCGCGGCAACGGTCGCGAAGAATACCGACTTGAAGGAATACCCAAGCGATTTCCAAGACGTGCAAGCGACGGCAACTCATGTCGCCGACTCTTTAAAAACCGTCATTGACGGCTTGCGTAAATCAATTGAGCAGGTCGGCGACCTTGATCCGGTTAGTGAAGACCTGCTCATCGGTATCTCTGCGCCCCTCGAAAAACATCTTTGGATGGTACAGGCACAAGAGGAGTAACGACCCTTTCGCCGTCACCGAATCAACGACGGCCTGCGACAAACCAGGTCCGCAATGGCGAGTGCCCCGCTTAATCGGGTACTCGCCTTTTTTAATGCGCCGCGGATGTCGGTGTCGCCCTGGCCCCTCGCCACCTAACCCTATCGATTGGCGGCACACATATTACTCAGATCTGGGCTCGGCGAAGGCCGCTGCCCCGAGTGTCCGGTGGCATTCTTCTGCACGGCAGTCCCTTCTGCTTGATCAGCCCACAACATGGCTGTTGAACGCCCAGATTAGTAACGCGATCACTAGCTGCACGGACTCAGTTCGACCGCCTTCTCTCGGGCTGCTCACGGAGCCGGCGTTCAAACGAGGCATCTGAATGCCGCGACTATGGGAATTGCGACTTCTTTGCCGATTCGTGCAGAAGTTTTTAGCAGAGCCTCAGCTATGGCATGGCAAGTGCATTTTCAAATGTATTGAAACTGAAGGTCGCAACCGCGACTCACCAACAAACAGACGGAGTAAACCGATGGTAAACCGAGAACAACTACACGGACAATGGAACGAAGTTAAAGGACGCCTGCGTGAACATTGGGGTCAGCTGACTGAAAACGATTTGCAGCGGGCGCGTGGATCGGCCGAACAACTCGTCGGCGTCGTGCAACAAAAAACTGGCGCGACCCGAAACGAGGTTGAAAACTTCCTCAATGGAATTTTGGATCCTTCGTTTGGCGAGAAAGTTTCGGCAGCGGCACAGCAGTATGGTGAAGCTGCTCAACAAGCTTACAGCGATACCGCTGATTACATGAAGCATGCTTGTGCGGACGCTGCCGCCGTGACTGAGGATTACGCCGAGCGATTTGTGCATACCGTTAAAAGCCGCCCCAAGGAGTCAATCGCGATCGCCTTCGGGTTAGGAATTGCCGCCGGAGCGTTGTTCTTCTTTGGCAAACGACGGTAACGCTCGACTCCATGGCTTTTGGATTGGCAAGGCCGTTGCCGATAGCCACCCGCGGGTCGGTTGTGGAACGTGAGTGGTTTCCAGACCAAACGCAAATCTATCGTGAGGGCTTGGCACCTCGTCGCCGTTCCCTACCAACCTCAACGACCATCATTCGAAAATGGTCACGGATCAAAACGCAGACAGTTAAACGGCATGACTACAACACTCGCAACTGAAAAACAAGCTGAAGCAATCAAGCAGCGCATGCGAGAGATTCGCACCAACCTGCCTTACGAAGTTGACCAGGCTCGTGATCAGGTCAAAGAACTGTCTGATTGGAAGTATCACTTCCGTCGGCACCCCGCAGCAATGCTGGGAGCCGCCGTGGCCATTGGTTTTTTGTTGGTTCCGTCGCCATCGACGCCCAAACAAGTTGTCGTCGAGCGCGATCCTCGTCGACGTGACTCAGACGCGGAGCCAGCAAAGAAAGGCTTGGTCGGTGGCTTGGTCGGTGCCGTTGCGACAATCGCCCTGCGGCAGGTTGCTTCAATGGCCGCTAATCAAATCACCTCGATGATCCAGCCGCGGTCTCAACCGATGAGAACCGAGACACACTCCCCGCGGTCAGTGCGATGAAATCCACGTTAACCGATTCAGTCAACATGATTGCTCCTTTAGAACAACGTTCGAAGACATTTCCAGACGTGCCCAATGTGCGGGCTTACGATGGGTCAAGGCACATCACCTCACAGGATGAGAACCCGGTAGTGCAGATGGTTACCAGCCATCCGAAAGCCGCGATGGCTGTCGCCGCCGCCACAGGGCTCGCCTTAGGTTGGTTTGTGAAGCGGGTGATGCGATGAGCGAACACACCTCTCCGTCACCAATGCGAGTCGTACTTCGCGACATCATCGACTTGATGGAACTGCAATGGCAGTTGTTGTCCGTCGATTCGCAAGAAGCTCGGCGGAAGCTGACCAAGGCCATGATTGCCGGGGTATCTGCAGTGACGCTTGCCGGATCAGCACTCACCGTACTTCTGGTAGGAGTCGGGTTTCTTATCCGCGACCTTACGCCACTTGGTACCGGCGCCGCCATCATTGTCACGTCGGTCACCGCATTCGTTGTCGTCGTCGTACTTCTGTGGCTCGCCGCTGGTGCCGCATCTAAGGCATCGCAGGCGATGACGGAAAGCAAGTCTGAGTTCGTCGAAAGCCTGAAGTGGCTGAAAGCAACCCTGGTAACTCCGAGATCATCGGCGAGGAACCAAATACGGGCGGAAAGCTTCGGCCCCTATAGCAGTGGTCACTCACCAGAAATGAAAGAAATGAATGACCACATGTATCGATCCCAAGTCTCTCAATCAAATTAACACGATTCCTTTAGGAGATAGTTATGTCCACGAGTAAGCAAGCAACCGCCGCCTCTTCCAACACCACCAGTTCGTCGAGCAGCCAAGCCCACGAGACTGCAAATCGTGTTGCGGAAAAGGCGGTCGAGTACGGTCAAGATGCGGCGACGCACTACGTCAAAGAACCAGCGCGAGATCTGCTTACGCTGGCCAAAGAGTATGCGAAAGACCACCCTGATGTCGCGGCCTGCTGGGCCTTCGCCGCCGGTATCGTTGTCGGGTGGAAACTCAAGCCGTAGTCGACTATCGGGCACCTCGCGGGGCTCTTCCCCGCGTTTTTTTCAATCGAGAAACAACGGAGTACACCGTGTTAGAGCAGATCCAAGAGCGTGTCGATGAGGCACGGACGTCACTCAGCGAACACGTTGGTGGTCATCATGAACCCGACGGAGTCAACGAGGGCATCACAGCGACCGAAAACCTGCTCGCGTATGGTGCGGCGATTGCCGCCACCTTTGTCGCTCGTCAGGCGCTTCAGGCGAGCTGGCGGAGTGCGCTCGACCGCGATCCACCGGTGAACCCGTCATCACCGGAGGTCAATTGGAAAGACGCTCTTTTATGGGGCGCTATTTCTGGTGCACTTGTCGGTATGACCAGGATTGCGTCGCGGCGATCAGCGTCAGCATTTTACGACCGCCTCTAGCTCAGCGTCGCCCGTAGCCGGCCGAGCTATCACATCCGATTGGCTTGTTGCCCCATCCCCTCGCACCCTATGCAACCATGAACGATCCTCTTCGTCTACCACTCGCCCTGTTCTTTCTCGTTCTCTGTGCGTTCGTAGCCTCTAAGGCAAAGTCGGACGATCCGCCAACGGAAGTGGCCGCTACAGTCCAAGCTGAACAGTCACAAACTGTACAGCCACAAAGCAAATCGCAGCCTTCGTCTGACGCGGCTGAGCAATCGAAGCAATCGACGACGCAACAACTCCCGGCAGCGATTAAGTCTGAGATGGACGACGGTCGGATCAGCGAATGGGCTTGGGCGGGTGTATTGTGGAGCGATGCTAACCTTGTTCGGACGGCCGCCGCTAAAGCGGCTTCTGATACGAAAGATAGTGACCAGCGGGCAAAGTTCTATGCCATTGCCGACAAAGCTGATCGATTGATCGTCCAGATGGAGGACCTCGGTTGGAAACGGGTGGCCCGTCCTTCTAATTCAGCGGCTGAGACCGCGGCCTCGGAACAAGCGTCCCTCAGAAAATCGAAACAATCGATAGACAATACCGGGGTCAATCAAGCCGATATTGATCAATATCGGGTGGCCGATGCAGAAGCGACGCCCCGAGAGCAGCAGTCTCTTGCCGAAAAGGTCGAAAGCCAAGTAGAAAAGGCAGTTGCGGCGAGTAGTGACCGCGGAATCGCGGAACCCTATGGAGCTCACATTAGTAACCGGGAAACGCAGACGCGCAGCAACACGCTTCCCTATTCTGTCGACTCGATCTACGACGTCGACGACTACGATCAAGATGGCGACTACTATGTCGACAACGAGAAGGGTAAATATGCATCGTTCGATGACGAAGACCTAGACGAAACGGTGGACCCCGTTAGAACGATCACTCCGGACGTCGCCGAGGTTAACCCGGAACCAAAAGCAACACTCGTCCCGGACAACCAGACGCGTCCCCAGTCACAACGGGCTCCGATGATTGACCGCTTTACGGACGTCTCAAATCGTCAGGTCGAAGATGCCCGTTGGGTGCAGCTTCACATTAGTACGAATCAAATGCTTTTCGATCGCTTGAAGAGCGGCGGGATTAGCCCATCCGAGGTTCAATTGGTGATCGATCAGCTTCGTGTGCACCTTGCGCTCGCTGACGAAGAGGGACTGTCAATTGGATCCTTCGAAGTCTCGGAATCGGTTGCCGCGAACCAGTAAGGGCACGCTCTATCAGCAATTCGATGCATTAAATCGTTAACGAACCAACGACTTCTTTGACTGACGTCGCGTTCAATTCGGAGAGTGCAGCAGGCAGCTCATCAATCAACCGTGTCGACACTGTTGGGTCGTAATAGTTTGCGGTGCCGATTTGAACGGCCGACGCCCCGGCGACGAGGAACTGCATCACGTCATCGATGTTTGAGATACCACCAATGCCAATGATGGGAACGTCGACCGACGATCTGACTTGATGGACGCAGCGTAGCGCGATCGGTTTAATCGCCGGTCCGCTCAGTCCGCCCATCCCATTACCCAGCACCGGCTTTTGTCGCCTCCAATCGATCGCCATCGCGAGCACGGTGTTGATCAAACAAACCGCATCCGCACCTCCATCGGCAGCACCTTTTGCGACTTCTGCGATCTTGGTCACGTTGGGGGTCAGTTTCGCTAGGATCGGAGCTGAACAAGCTTTCCGTGCCGCCGCGACAACCTTTCTACAAGACTCGGCATTGATTCCAAAATCAATGCCCCCACTCACATTAGGGCAGGAAAGGTTCAGTTCGACGGCATCGGCCCCGTGCTCTGCGACCCGCGCGGCAAGACCGACGAACTCGTCTTCAGTTCGACCAGCAACGCTGACGACAATTGGCGCCCCGATGGTTCGTAAATAAGGAAGGTGGTGTTCTAAGAAGGCATCAATTCCGTCATTGTCCAAACCGATCGCATTCAACAAACCAGCCGACGTCTCAACAGTCCGCCACGGAGCATTGCCGACACGAGGTTCGGCGGTGATTGTTTTCGGTAGCACACCACCGAGTCGCGAAACGTCAATGACGTTCTCCATCTCGCGAGCATAACCAAAGGTGCCTGACGCGACCAGAATTGGATTGGGCAACGAGAGTCTGCCCAAGGTCGTCGTTAAGTCCACTGTGGTGGTGGATTGTGTCATCGTTCGAGAGCCTCGATACAACGTATCTTCTAGGGAATCAGTCGTTCTTGGATAACTTGCAGAATGCGATCCGCGACCGACTGTTTGTCCGCGTGGATTTTCATCAGAACGTCGCCGCTACGCCCAATCAATTCGACTTCGTTTTCATCGGAATCGATTGCCGTGGGACCATTACTGACAATGAGGTCGCAATGTTTCTTCTCAAGTTTGACGGTCGCGCGAAAGCGACGATCTTCGGATTCCAGCGCAAATCCGACGACCCATTGCGAAGCGGTTTTGTTTTGTCCCAACGTCGCGACGACGTCGGGCGTTTCGATCAATTGCAAGGTCAGCGGATCGCCCGTTTTGGCGATCTTTTGGTCGTTGACAAAACGTGGCATGTAATCGCACGGGGCAGCGGCTCCGATGGCACCGTCGCAGTCGCGGAACGCTTGCATCGCCGAGTGCAACATTTCGTCGGTCGAGACGACCGGGATCACGGTCGCCCGCGAAGGATACTCGATCGAAACCGGTCCGGAAACGATCGTGACCTCGTGTCCGAGATCAATCGCAGCCTGTGCGAGTGCCGCCCCCATACGCCCACTGGACGCGTTGGAGAGGTAGCGAACGGGATCAAGGTATTGCCGGGTCGGACCAGATGTAATCAGAATCTTCGCCACGAAACTATTGATCCAATGTTTTCAGCGTTTCGTCGACCAATTGGTTTAGCCGCTCGGTAGAGACTTCCATCTTGGCCGCGGCGAGTGCGAACAAACGTTTTTCGTTTTCATCCAAAACGCCGTCGGCGGCCATCACTTTGATCAAATCAACGAGTAACTCTTCTCGGCTATCCGGCGCGACGGGAAGCTCCAACGCCGCGTCATCACCAAGTCCAAAGCGGATCGCGTGTGACAGCTCAGATTCTCCGAGGCCGAGTTCATGGCATCGTTTGGCGACATAGTCGACCTCACGTTCACCGAGGGACCCATCGGCGAACGCCATCACGACGAGATTGCGTAATTGACGGACCCGTTCGCTAAGTTCTTTTTCGCTCATAGTGGCAAGTTTATCATCAGGGTGAAACGATTGACCATCCCAGGCAAGCCGCCGACAGCACACAGTCATCTGGCGACGTTGGCTGACTACTCTTCTTGGCTCCCGTGGCACTCACGCGGAACCCTGCGGCCGGGGCCATCAGGCACGAAGTGACTGTGGAGAACATTCTCGAAGTCAGCTCTGGATTTGATCCGAGCGAACTCCAGCCGCACGGACTCGTGACGCGGGTGCGATTGGCTGTACTTAATGCCAAACTTTCGCATCAGCATTGGAGCCCGTTTTTCGCCATAGCTTTGTTCACAGAGATCGAAATGCTCTCGCATTAGCGAGGCTTGTTCACCCAGCGACGGCGGTGTCGGCAACGGAAGCCCATTTGCCAGGGCCAGGGCATCAGAGAAAATCCAAGGGTTTCCGATCGCCCCACGAGCGACCGTGACGCCATCGATTCTGGTTTCACGCATCATCCGCAGGCAGTCTTCGGCGGAGAATAGATCCCCGCTACCGAGGATCCGCATTCGATCGCCGACGTGCGTTTTGACTTCGCCAAGAAACGCCCAACGACTCGGACCGACGTAGCGCTGCACCACTGTTCGTCCATGGACCGTCGCGGCGGCGAGACCGGCATCAAGCGCGCCATCGAGAATTTGAAAGAACGCATCTCGCGATTCGTTCGAGTCATCGATGCCACGCCGCATTTTCACCGTGACCGGAATCGAATCCGGCACCATCTCTCGCGTTCGTTTTAAAATCTCGATCGCGACCTCCGGTTGAGAGAGATGAAACCCGCCGCGGCAACGACCGAGAACTTTTTTGACCGGGCAACCAAAGTTAACGTCGATCACATCAAAACCGGCTTCGACCAGCTTCATCGCACCGAGTGAAAACTGTTCCGGCTCGGCCCCCATTAATTGGCCACCGACAGGATGCTCGTCGGGATGGATATCGAGAAAGTGCTTCGTTTTTTGCCGTTTATTGAGCGCCAGAAGAAACTGATCGAGCATCACTTCGCATACCGAATAGCTCGCCCCACTCTTGCGAGCGATTGCTCTCATGGGTAAATCGCTATAACCGCTGAGGGCCGCCTGAACGACCGGGAAACCGATTTGAACCGCCCCAAGCTGCAACGGCGAAAACTCGTTTTTCCAAGTGTCGATCGCGCGTAGGTCTTCGACCGCCGGGCGAGGAATAGCGGCCGCCTTGTGTTGCCCACCGTCTACCGGCGGTACACTATCAGCCCCGGTGGCGTCGGTAACCGCTGCACCGGAGCCGGGCCGATGTGATTGAGCTTCTGAAATCGACTCGGCCCCGCCGAACTCCGCACCGCGAATCGTTTCCCCGTTCAATTGATCTCCGTGAATCGTCATGATGAAACAATCACTGCCTGGACTGTCGTCCGTACTTGTGGGAGCCGTGGCGATTGGTGTAACACTGACACTCAATTCACCTCTGGTTAGTTTTTTCGTTTCCAATTCACACGCCCAACCGCCAAAGAACGAACGTTCGATGATGATAGAAACCGCTCCGTTTGGAACAGCCGATGATCAGCCGATCACTCGATACACGTTGGTCAACTCCAAAGGCCATCGGGTTCACGTGATGAACTTTGGTGCGACGTTGCTGGAAGTCGAGGTCCCGGATCGTGACGGTCAATTGGCGAATGTGAATTTGTGCTTCGACTCGCTGGAGCCCTACGTTCAGGGACATCCGTATTTTGGGAGTACCGTCGGGCGATTTTGCAACCGAATCGGGAACGCCACTTTCACAATCGATGGCACAGAGTATCCCTTGGTTGTGAACCACGGAAAACACCAACTGCATGGCGGAAAGAAGAATTTTTCCTACCAGGTCTGGTCTGCCGAACCGATTCAGGCGTCTGATCACGTCGGTGTCCGCTTCGAATTGACCAGTCCCGACGGTGATAACGGATTTCCAGGAACGGTCCATGCGATCGCCGAATATACGTGGAACGACGCCGACGAGTTGAAACTGACTTATTCGGCGACCACCGATAAACCCACCCATGTCAACTTGTGCAATCACAGCTACTGGAATCTCGGCGGCGCCGGATCAGGGACGGCCAAAGACCATGTCGCGACGATCGAAGCGGACCATTTCCTGGATGTCGACGATGATTTGATCCCGACTGGAAAACTGAACGAGGTTGCAGGCACCCCGCTCGATTTCCGATCCCCGACCGAATTAGGAAAACGCATCGACCAGTTGCCGGCGACCAAGGGATATGACCACTGCTACGTCGTGCGAGGACAGGCCGGTACGCTACGCCCAGCTGGCATCGTCGTTGACCCCGACTCGGGGCGCTCGCTGGAAATCGAAACGACCCAACCGGGGATGCAGCTTTACACGGCAAACCATCTCGGCGGGGGACCTGGAACCGCCGGTGCTGCTTCGCACGATGCGTTCTGCTTGGAAACACAGCATTACCCCGACGCCCCCAATAAACCTGAATTCAAGTCAACGTTGCTCAATCCGGGTGAAACGCTAAAGGAAGTCACGATCCACCGTTTCGGAGTGCGCCCCTAGCGTGGCGATTGCCTTCGTCGAAGGAATTGCCGAACGGCTTAGGGCAAACGCGGTGCCGCGAGACGCGGGGAGTGCGTTGTACCATGCGAGACTTCGGACGCGAGTCTTCAGCCGAAGGGCATTCGCCCCGGTTGCTGCACCGAAACCGTGGCTAACGCCATTCGGCTAATCAAAGCTCACGCAAGCGGACATTGCGGTAGAGAACTTCCAATTGCGGTCCACTGTGAACCTGCAGGGCAATCACACCGTCCTGCTTGATATCGGCGTCCTGTTCGGTGTAGTCGACGGTGCGGACGCCGTTTAGGAAAATCTGAATCCGCTTGCCTTTGGCGACAACTCGCAGTTCGTTCCATTGGCCTTTTTTGACGACCTTAGCGGCGAGTTCCTGGTCTTCGGCCAAGAATTTACGCCGGCGTGATTCGTCATAGAGTGCCCCCCAGCAGGTCCCGTTCTGCATCCAGCCGATATCCGCCTGATAACCGATCACTTCGGTATCATCAGGCAGACGTTCGGTTCGGAATTGCACGCCAGCGTTGTTTCCTTTACCGACCAATTTTGCTTCAACGACCAATTCGAAGTGTTGGTAACGTTTTTCGGTACACAGGAAGTAATTGTGCGGGATCGACTCGCTCGCACTCCCGGCGACGATCATCCCATCGCGGACTGAAAACCAACGTTCGTCACCTTCCCAGCCCTGGAGTGTTTTTCCGTCGAAGAGCGTTTGGAATGCTTGATCCGGTGATTCCGCTGACGTTTCCTCGGCCGTTGCGGCAGGTATCGTCAGCGTTAATGCTGTGGCCAGGGAAACGGCGATGACAAAAACGCCGTTCCGGAACACAAGACGCTCGATGAGCAAAGCGGGGCGGAGGAAACGCGAAATCCGGTGACGCATGGTGATGACCTGGCCAAAAAAGGGACGGATTGTGAAATAGAATCCGTTCATGATAATACGTCACTTCCTCGGTCGCCTCCCTTCGCGACACGACAAGCTAATCCATCCCCCCAACCCGATCCTTCGTCCATGACTCAACTGAACAAATACTCGAGCAAGATCACCCAGCCGAAAAGCCAAGGTGCGTCTCAGGCGATGCTTTATGCGACCGGCCTGACCCGCGAGGACATGGACAAGCCACAAGTCGGTATCGCGAGCGTTTGGTACGAGGGGAATAGCTGCAATATGCACCTGCTGGATTTGGGGGCCGAGGTCAAGCAGGGTGTGGAAGAAGCGGGTATGGTCGGAATGCGATTCAATACCATCGGGGTCAGCGACGGCATCTCGATGGGTACCGACGGAATGAGTTTTTCGCTACAGAGCCGGGACCTGATCGCCGACTCGATCGAAACGATCATGGGTGCACAGTGGTACGATGCGTTAGTAGCGCTACCCGGTTGTGACAAAAACATGCCGGGCTGCTTGATGGCGATGGGTCGCTTGAACCGGCCCGCGATCATGGTTTACGGAGGAACGATTCGGCCCGGTTTCCGCAACGGTGAAAAACTGGACATTGTCAGCGCGTTCCAATGCTACGGGCAATTCATCGCCGGTCAAATCAGCGACGAGGAGCGACAGGAGATCGTCGAGAAAAGCTGTCCGGGCGCCGGCGCTTGTGGCGGGATGTACACGGCAAACACGATGGCTACCGCGATCGAGGCATTGGGCATGTCACTGCCCTACTCGGCGAGCACTCCTGCCGAAGACCCGATGAAAAAGGAAGAGTGCAAGAAGGCCGGGGACGCAATTCTTGAATTGCTGAAAAAAGACATCAAACCGCGCGACATCATGACGCGACAAGCGTTTGAAAACGCAATGGTCACCGTCATGGCACTCGGCGGAAGCACGAATGCCGTCCTGCACTTGATCGCGATGGCACGCAGCGTCGACGTACCGCTTTCGATCGAAGACTTTCAATCGGTCAGCGATCGAATTCCCTATCTCGCCGATCTGAAACCAAGTGGAAAGTTTGTTCAAGAAGACTTACATTCGATCGGCGGTACTCCGGCGGTCATGAAGTACCTGCTTGAAGAAGGACTCATGGACGGTTCCTGCATGACGGTCACGGGCAAGACGTTGGCCGAAAACGTCGAAGCGGTACCGGGCCTGAAGCAAGGCCAGTCGATTGTCCGTCCGGTGAGCAACCCGATTAAATCGAGTGGCCACATTCGCATCTTAAAAGGCAGCCTGGCTCCCGAAGGTGCCGTCGCCAAGATCACCGGCAAGGAAGGACTTCTCTTTAGTGGCCCCGCCCGCTGCTTTGACAGTGAAGAAGAAATGCTGGCCGCCTTGGAACAAAAGAAAATCCAAAAAGGCGATGTCGTTGTCATCCGCTTTGAAGGCCCGAAAGGCGGCCCCGGCATGCCCGAGATGCTCACTCCCACAAGTGCGATCATGGGGGCCGGACTCGGTTCGGACGTCGCCATGATCACCGACGGTCGATTCAGCGGCGGCAGCCATGGATTCATCGTGGGACATGTCACGCCTGAAGCACAAATTGGTGGACCGATCGGATTGCTCCGCGATGGCGATGTCGTCACCATCGACGCCGAAACCAATTCGCTGAACGTGGAAGTCTCGGCAGAGGAACTTGAAAAGCGTCGCGAATCATGGAAAGCCCCCGAACTAAAAGTCAAACGGGGAACGCTTTACAAGTACATCAAGAACGTCAAAACGGCGAGCGAAGGCTGCGTGACCGACGAATAGTCGCCCACCGCTATCGCAGCCTCTATGCAGAAACCAACGGCCCGCGTGTGTCAGCATCATTCTCCAAAACGACCACGCGACACGTTGGAGAGTTTGCTACAATCGAAACCCTTGTGTTTCGTCTCGACCCCATCTCCGGGTTCGGCTGATCAGACGTCGGGCGGTAGCCCCGGTTGCTGCCCTTCAGCCGATAGGCGTTAGCCTCGGTGAGTGCCCATCAGCCGATGGGCGTTGCCCCCGGTTACTGACCGAAACACCATGGCTAGACCCATTCGGCGAGCCCTGTTTCAGATCTTGACGAACCACTAGCTTGATCGGTTAAAGAACGACAACGGAATGTTTGGCGGCGTCCCCTGTCTGCGACATGAGGCTTGTCTCGTTTTTCTGATCCGGCGACGAGTTTTCTTTCCTACTTCTCGATCGATAGCAACCGATGAAATTCACTCTCCGCACCACGATTGCGCTGTTATTGGTGGCAATTCCATTTGCATCGGTCCGTGCCGACGACAGCGATAAAGCGTCGAAGTCGATCGACTCGGAATCACTTTGGATTACCGCAATCGATGGCTTGGATAATCAGACGTTCGTCGCCGGAACGGCCACCGGACTTTTGTTGCGACCGTCCGCCGTCGTGCAGTTCGATTCTGACACGCCGAACAAATTCGAGGAACTGTATCAACACCCCGCCGCCGTCTGGACAGTTGCGACATCCTCAAACGGAAAAACCATTGCAAGCGCGGACTACAAAGGCAATCTAGTTGTCTACGACGTCGAGTCAAAACAGCCGACCCAACATGACAACGCATTTGAACGCTGGTGCCAAAAAATTGTCGTGTCACCCGATGACCAGCACGTCGTCGCAGGAAACGAATCGGGAAAGCTATTTGCATGGAGTCTGTCAGAGTCGAAAGTGTCCAAGTCGGTTGAACTTGGAAAAGCATCGATTACTTGCTTGGCATTCTCACCCGATTCAAAACAAGTTGCCGCGACCGATGGTGAAGGCAATGTCCATCTACTCTCGTGGCCGGAACTGGAAATCGTCGCAAAGGTTGTGATCAGTGACGAGACGGCCTGGTGTGTCGCGTACGAGAACCAGTCGTCGTTGATCATTGGATCAGGCGATCGGAATCTTTACCGGGTCGAAGCAAAAGCGGATGCGACGCCAGAAGCGATTGCCAAAGGCACCGACTGGATCACGCGAATTGCGGTGTCGGCGAGCGGTCAAGTTGCGGCCGCGGAAGTCAGCGGACGTGTCCACTTTGTTTCCGGCGGCAGCGTCACAACGGTAGGTGCGGACAGTGGTGTGTGGGCACTCGATTTTGCGAGTCCGGAAGCATTGTTGGTCGGCACGCGGAAGGACGGCATCGCGATCGCCAAGCAGAGTTGGACCCTGACCGCACGGACGCCCGAGTCGGATACTGCGACTGAATGAGTGAGTCTTCAAAACACTCCGATCTATCAAGTACCGAAGCAACCACATCGACGACCGGCTCGATCGCGAGCGGCTCGCCGGTCGAGTATGTCGTGCGCTATGGAACAATGCGAATCCTCGGCGTCATGAAAGCCCGTGAGCCGTTTCAATATAACGATCAGGTCGTCATCCAAAGCGACCGTGGAACCGAAATTGGCACCGTCCTTTGCGAAGCGACCCCGGCATCGCTTGACTCGATGGAGGAACCGACATCGGGAAAGATCCTGCGACGGTTGACCGACGATGACAAGACGCAGTGGCGGCATATTGAAACACTCGTGCGAGACGACTTGGCGGTTTGCCAACGCTGTGTCGATTCCCTGCGTCTGCAAATGGACCTGGTCGACGTCGAACGCTTGCTCGGCGGCGAAAAACTGGTGGTTTATTACCTTGCCGAAGGCCGGGTGGATTTTCGTCAACTGGTGCGCCGACTCGCCAGCGAATTCCAGACACGGATTGAGATGCGCCAAATTGGGGTCCGCGATGAGGCGAAACTGATGGCGGATTACGGCGATTGCGGACAACCGATTTGTTGCGCGACATTTCTGAGTAAGATGCCACCGGTGTCGATGAAAATGGCAAAATTGCAACGGTCGACCCTCGATCCGACAAAAATTTCAGGACGTTGTGGCCGATTGAAGTGTTGTTTGCGGTATGAATTCGAGACGTACGAACAACTCGCGGCGGAGCTTCCTCCGATCGGGGCACAAATTTTAACGCGAGATGGACGAGCGACGGTCTTGGCTCAGGACATTCTTTCGCAACAATTGGTTGTGCGTACCGAAGACAAACGCCGGATCATGATTGGCGGTGACCAAGTGGTCAGCATCACTAAAATGCCACCGCCACAAAAATCGGGGGGGAGGCGAAAACCGTCCGCCAACCACTCCGGTGCTCGCAACCGGAAATCAAATACAAACCCAGAATCTCGTCCGCCAGATCATCGCGACGCCTAGAATAGGTGAATTAGACTGTTACTTGCTGTCCGATTGCCGTCCTACGGATCCGTTGACCGAAACGCTGCAAAATCGAATAGAGTCATTGCACGATGAGTCATGAATTGTCCAACTCGCCCCTCCAAGCAATGCGAAAGCTGCTCAAAGAGGACGCCCGTTTCAAATACGAAGCGTACCAATTTGTGCGTGAGGCACTGCAATTCACCCAAGAGCACTTGCCCGAATTAACGGGAGCTTCGGTCAGCGGTGAGGCCGCGAGCAGCTCCATTACACGGCACATCACCGGACAGCAACTGTGCGAAGGCTGCCGTCAATATGCGATTGACCAATACGGCTATCTCGCGCGCATGGTACTTTCAACCTGGGGAATTCGCTCGACCAGCGACTTTGGCGATATCGTTTACAACCTCATCCGAATCGAACAGATGCGGAAAAGCGATTCCGATCGCCGCGAGGACTTTGACGACGTCTATCCATTTGACGGCGCCTTCGAACCAGACTTCACGCTGCCCAAACCTGTCGACGAGCTAGATTGCTAGGGCTTTGTTCCAGCCCAATCTTGCGATCAGCCGTATGCGTTCGCCACAATCTCTGACCAATCACCAGTTCGAACGCCCGCCGACGGAAGACTCGCACCTGTATTTTCAGATGCCACAAGCACGTGGGTCTAGATTGTACGGCCTCCGTCCCTAATCATCGCTTGGGTGCGACTTCTTATCCGACTGCAACCGCAGCCGGCGCGTCCGCCATGCTGGTGCTAGCCACCTTAATCTTGGGGCCCAACGCACCGTTGCGTCGATGGTTCTCGATCATTCGCAAAGCTGATTCGGTCAACCGCTGCCCCTTGCTCATCAGCAACGTGCCGGATTTGCCGCATAGGTCTTCGGCAAGCACATGACCTTCACGCAAGGAGTTGATCGGAACTTCTTTGATTGCGGTATGACGCTCACGCTTAACGTAGTCGGCTAACGCATCAAAAAGGTCTTGATCATATTTCGTGGCCGTCTTCCTCATCTCGTCGAGGGCATGCAACGACGAAGGACTGAGAAGTTCTGTGAAATCAAACTCTAACGCCATCCGTAAGATTTGTGACTTTCGCTCGAGTTCCGGGGACAACGCTTCTCGAGACCGGTCGTCTACCATCTGAGAAGCGATTATTTCGGAGACTTCATCGAGTCGCGGAATACTGCGTAGCAGTCGACTCGCTAGTTCAGGATGATGACGAAATTGCGATTCCTCTTCCTGATTAAACGGCAGTCCGCTGAACTTCTTTTTCAATAGATCGGTCGGCAACGCAACGCAACCGAGCGAAGCCAACACCGCCGCGATTTCTAGCTGCCAAGCGTTATCGATCGAGACGCGCTTAAGCACTCCTTCCACCGTGGTGCGAAGTCGATTTGACTGACCGAACGCAAGTGGATTGATTAACGAGAGAATATCCGCCAAGACATCCACGCTCCCCCGCAAAGTTCCTTCGACGAGTTCCCGCTCGGACTGAATCAATTCGTATTGCCTGAGTGCGGCGCTCAATGACGTCGCCATCTCCTGTTCGCCGCAAGGCTTGGCAAGGAAGCGAAAGATGTGTCCATCGTTGATCGCTTGGATAGTTGTGTCCAATTCGGCGAATCCCGTGATGATCATTCGCACGGTATCCGGCGACTGCTTTCGGATACGCTTGAGCAACTCCACACCATTCATTTCAGGCATCCGCATATCCGAGACGACTACGGCAAAGGGCCCGTCGTCTTGGAAGATTTCGAGCGCTTCTACCGGCCCGAGCGCCGTTGTGATCTCAAAATCTTCGCCTTGCTGCCTCTGGATTCCTTTCAGAATACGCTCGTCATCATCGACGAACAGGATTTGATTACTGGTCATGATGTCGGTGCTTGTTGCGTTTCGCGATAATGGATTGACCACCGCTTCAATTGGCAGAGGAATTTGGTGAGTTTCTTCGACATCGGGGACTGAATTTCCTCGACATCGATCGGTGTCGCTCCGTCCGGATGCGTCGCGATCCAATTGGCCGCATAAACGATCTGCGTTGCGATCTCAGCACGCGAGCAAATCCCCAAACTGTGATGTGCCGCGACCGCATCAGTCAATTCTTTCGGCACACCCCACCGCTCCAAAAGGTACGCCCCAATTCCAGGATGAGAGCAGCCAAATTCTTCCTTTTCTAAGTCGACAGCCTGATGAAGACCACGCTCTGATCGACTGATTAACGAGGTGTAGCGATCGCTAAATGCGTTGAAAAGGATCATCTTTCCAATGTCATGGAGAAGTCCGGCCGAAAGCACGGTGTTAAGCGTCGTAGAATCAACTTCTTCAACACTGGCGATCGTTCTTGCAATATTGGCGACATCAACGGAATGCTCAAACAGCTGCGTCGCGGTCTGAAGCGTCGCCCTATTTTCTGTGGAAAATACAGCGAGTGAAATAGCGAGAGAACGGACCATCTCGACACCGAGCAATGACAAACCATGTTCAACGTCGAGAATCGGCTGGCGAACACTAAAAATGGCCGAGTTAGCGATCTGCAATATTTTAGCTGACAGAACGGGATCACGCGAAACGACCGACGCAATGGTCGCGATCGTTCCATGGTCAGAATCGATCTCCTGGTTGATTTCGGCGACGATCGAAGGGAGCGTTGGCAAACAATTCGCACGCCCGACTGCGTCGAGAACTTCTGAAGACGTGATCGTATCCTTATATATTTCCGCTCGACGGATCGCGGCAAGCAATACATCGGGATCGCATGGCTTTGAAAGATATTGATGCATCGGCTTGATCGCTCGCAATACGGAGTCTCGATCCGCTTGCCCAGAAAGCACGATCCTCAGCACATTTGGAAACCGTATTTCTACGATCTCAAGCAATTCAGCCCCGTCCATTTGAGGCATGCTCATGTCAGTGACGATGACATCGATCTTTTCAGAGTCGAGACATTCGAGGGCTTCGGCCGCTGAATTCGCCGAATGGACTTCCCATTCCTCGGCTTCGCACTCAATCGTACGGGCGACACCTCGTAGCACTTGTGCCTCGTCGTCAACCAGCAGAACGTTCATGAAACGGCCTCCATCTGGATCTCGTTTGCGTCCGTTTCCTCAATCGCGTCATCCACCGTCAGTGGCAATTCGATGATAAACTTCGTGCCTTCCCCCTCTTCCACATCGAACGAAAGTGTTCCCCCATGTTTATCGACAATCACTGACCTTGCGATCGCCAATCCCTGCCCCGTCCCTTTCCCAATATCTTTGGTCGTAAAGAACGGTTCGAAGACACGATCACGGACAGAGGAAGGGATTCCACCTCCGTTATCGGAAATTTCGACAATGACGGAAGACCGCTCCGCTCGGGTGGAAATCCGAATAACCCCTCGACCGATACGCTCACCCTCGATTTGGTCTCGAATCGCATGGACCGCATTGACGATGATGTTGAGGAATGCCTGATTTAGCTCGCTGGGAAACCCGAGTAGATCCGGTAAGTCATCTGAAAAATCCGTTTCAAGTTCTGCCGTATGCTTCCACTCGTTGCGGGCAACTGTGATTGTGGAATTCAAGATGTGATTCAAACTAAGCAATGACTTTTCGTCCCGTCCCGGATGGCAAAACTCCTTCATCGCCGAAACGATTTTTGCAACAGCATCGACCCCAACGATGGAATCCGAGAGTGCTTCCGGGATTTGAGTGATCCAGTCATCTAGCTTACGTTTGGTGGTCGATCCGATCACTTGCCCACGCAACGTCAAAAACTCTTCGTCACTGATCGAATCATCAATCAGGGAGGGAAGACAATCGAGAAGAGCTTTAAGCCGTTGGTACGTTTTGGAGACATAGCGAATGTTATCACTAATGTATTGCATTGGCGTATTAATTTCGTGGGCGACGCCGGCGGCGAGCTGACCAACGGACTCCAAACGTTGTGCTTGATCCAATTGAGACTTCAGCATGATTTGCAAGGTGATATCGTTAGCCAATATCAATCGAGCGGCGGAGGATGCTTCGTCAACGATCGGAAAAACATGAAATTCCAAAGTAAGCGTACTTCCCGCCGAATCCAGGAACTGGATTGATTCACGGACGGGACCTTTTGCAGATCCGGCAGAGACCAAACGCTGGACATTTTCCGGTACCAGCCAGTTGATCGAAAGTTCGTTCCAAGCCTTGCCGATTGCATCAGGCTCCCGGATACCAAACACTTGCTCGGCAATTGGGTTCCAGCGAGAGACTAAGCCATTTGAATCGAGGCTGACCAAGATTGAGGAGATCGACTGGATCAGCGTTTCGGCATTCTCCAACGCATCCTGCAATTCCAACGACTGTTCATCGACGGTATGTTCAAGCGATTCCATCTTCTGGCGTGAGAGATCTAGCAGGCGACGTTTTTCGCAGAGGGAAGTCGCCAACTGGACCACTTCGATCTCATCGAAAGGCTTCTTCAGAATTAGTAAGCGATCGGTCTGCCCAAGATTCTCAACAATCTTGGACCATTCATGATCTGAATACGCGGTGCAAATCACTACCTGTAGACATGGATCAACATCCCAAAGGTGCTTGATCGTTTCTACTCCGTCCCATCCCGGCGGCATCCGCATATCGACGAACGCCGCACCAAAAGTTTCGCCTTCGGAAAGTGACTTCTTCAATATCTCCAAGCCGTCTCTTCCTTGGAAAGCATGTTCCAGTTTGAAATCAACTTGCTCGACTTGTTCGTCGCCTGGACCGAACAGTTCGAGGTCGAGCTGATCGAGTTCAGAATGATTCGACGTATGCCGGAGGATTTTGTCGAAGTCGGCATGAATCGATTCGTTGTCATCGATTATCAGTATGTGTCGATATTCTTGATCACTATTTAGTCTCATAGTCCAACCTCATTCAAAGTGTCGCCGTCAATGTTCAACTCGTTTGAGCAACCGATTCGATTTCTCCCGAAGGACGTGTCTCCTTTTCCGGGCAAATCGGAATCGTCAATTCGAACGAGGCTCCACATCCCTCGCCCTCGCTAGCCACCGTCAGTCGACCACCGAGTTCTTTTGCCGCATTGGCACTACTGTGTAAACCAAAGCCAAACCCTCCCTTTTTGGTGGTGAATCCGTGTTGAAAGATTTGGTCGAGTCGATCTTGACGAATCCCCACACCGTTGTCCGCTACACGCATGCTGACATGATCAGCCTCTTTCTTCGCGATGACCGAAATCTTCGGTGATTGGACGTTCGAATCCCGAAGCGCATCGACTGCGTTTTTTATCAGGTTGACAAGGATTTGTAGTATTCGGTGCTTATCGGAAACGATCGTCGGAACGTCGTCGTCGATCGATTGACTCAGGTTGATACGATGACTCTGCAGTGATGCCTTGTTCGCCGAAATCGAATCATTGAGCAAATCACGAATTTCTAGACTTTGCATCAACCCAGATGACTTAGCCATCGTTTGCTGGACGGAGATGATTGCCTTGATATGTTCGATGTTCGAGACCAAGTCATTGACTTCGTCACGTACCGTTTGCCGTTCACCTTGCAACGCATCGGTGACATGACGAATATATTCCGGCACTTTTTGCCCACGCCGGTCGTCTTTAACGAAGGCAGGAAACGTTTGGCGATACTCATCGATCAACCCAGAGATCTTTTCCAGGTTGCGTAGCGGACTTGAGTCAAGTTGTTTCTGAATTTGTGTCGCCGAAACATTGACGCTATTTAGTATGTTCCCGACGTTGTGAAGAACTCCGGTAGCGATCTCCGCCATGCCGGCTTGCCGTGACGCGTCAAGCAAATCTTGTTGCAACTTCAGATTTTCTTGCTCGGCTTCGATCCGGTCGGTAATATCGAATAGCGTCCCGTCGACGATCGCACCTGAATCCGACTGTTCACTACATGTCCCGCGTTCCCAAACCCAACGGACATGGTCGTTCTTATCAGTGATCCGGTATTCAATCGAAAAATCCGATCTGTCATTGATCGCATCCTGGAAAGTCTTGTTGACGCGTTCATTGTCGTCGGGATGAACGAAATCCAGATGGGAGCGTTTGGAGAGCAAAAAGTCCGGATCCGGAGTTTCAGGAACGATAAACTCTTCCGCGGGATATCCGGTAATCGTTTCGATCCATCGACTCATAAAGACGCTTTTGTCGTCTTGTCCGAGATGGCGTCGGTAGAACGCACCGGGCACGTTGTCCAGGATCGACCGTAGTTGCTGCTCCGCTTCGGCGAGCGATAGTTCCACAGCTTTCCGTTCGCTGACATCACTATTGATGACGATAAATCGCGGGCTTCCGTTGTCTTTGTTTTTTGTCGGGCGGATCTCTGTGGCCAACCAATACGCGTCGCCGTTCTTTCTTCGGTTCTGCAATTCCAAATTGCAAGCGCTTCCGGTACGGAGCGCCTGACGCATCTTGTTCACCGCGGCAGCATCGGTTTCCTCACACTGCTGAAACTGCAGAACGTCTTCTTCAATTACATCCTCGGGTAAATATCCGGTGATCCTTGTATACCCTTCATTCACCCATTTGATCCGACCTTCGGCATCGGTGATCGCGACTGCATTGTCGGTATACCGAGCTACCATCGCCAGCATTTCAGCTTCGTCGGTTTTATGGAGTAACAAGTTATTCGTTTGGATCAAAGCCTGAGTTCGCTCGTTCACTTGTTGATCAACACTTCTTTTTGATCTTTCAATCTCACCCTGGCGATCGCAAAGCTCTTTGAATTCGCGCCGCAGACGGTGACAGCACGGAATTAGGAACGAAACCTCGAACAGTACCCAAGCGACATGCTCAAGCCAGCGAAACGAGCTTTCCGCGGTGACCCCAAACACAGACAGCGGGTAGAAGACGCCTCGAACCCAATGATCGATCGCGACGGTTGCGGTCGCCGTTACCAGCACTCGCCAGTCGCGGTAACTGCTGAGGATCGCCAACGATGCAAAGACGTGGAAGTGTGTTTCGATTCGTCCACCCGAAAGGTGAATCAGTAGCGCCGACCACATCATCTGACTGACAGCGATCACATGCCGAGAATGGGTCGCGTTAGGAAAAGTGGCCACCCACAAGGCGGCAAAACTTGATAATGCACCGCCGGCAAAGACTGCCGCCCAAACATGAAGATGAACGTAGCTGGTGCTACCAATCCATGTGTATGGTGACCAAAAGAATGCGAACAGAATGCCGACCATCCACTGGACGAGCATCAACTTCGCCATAAAGCGATGCACCCATCGGCACTCTTTGTTATAGCGAAAATCAAAAAGTTGGTGATCGGTGCTGTTGGACGACGTCATTGGAGCCTCTGCGAATTCGCTAGTGTGCAACCAAAGATGGGCCAACTGGTGTATGGTTCCCTGGCATCATTAACGCAGTGAATGAGTTGAGCGAGCGACGGGCAATCGCCCTCATGACCACGCAGTGGATTTATGCCGCCACTAAAGACGATGCCTCGTTCGTCTTCAAAAACAAGGCAATGGCCGGACGTCGTGATGCCGATCAACTTTGCCGTTTCACCATCAGGATCTGCAACGACCTTGGCCCCTTCGATTTGACGAAGCAGATCGGTCCCATCGGATTCGATCCAACTTTCCGCTTCCGATTGGGGATAAAACGCAAAGGCGTAGACTGATGCCGGTGACTTTAAAAGCGGAACCGCCCGCTGAAGGCTGCGAATTGTAGCGACGGTGCATGGACATTGAGGGTGGTAGAACAACAGGATCGATACGGTGTCCGGATCGGGATGGAATTCTTCCAATACCGAACGGATGGCCCCCGAAGAGTGAATCGGACTAGCAATAGCGGGACGAGTTGAATAGTCCGTCAGCATGAAAAAACCGGCCGCGTACGACAGCAGCAGCCCGGGAAGGGCAATGAATCGGATGAAACAATCGAAACTCATCGTGCCGAATTGTGTCTCATTAAGGCGGGGGTTCCGGTGGGACCGAGCAATGACAGCACCTTTGTTCGTTCCGACAATGGAATGAATGCTTCGCTACTCGAATGGGTGTGCAACGCTAGCACAGAGAGCGATGCCTGCGTCGGCGGAGTTCCCTTCCCGTCGGAAACCGGGCACGGGCTAACAGTGAAAATGAACACTCTTGTCGGCTACTGCTCAGCCAACGAGCGATAGCAGACATCGTCAGAGGAAGGCTTCCTACCAGAACCCTCAAGTATTTCGTCGACATACCAAACGAGGATAAATCGATTGACGTAAGCCACGGTTTCGGTGCACTAACCGAGGCTAACCCCTATTGGCTAAAGAGCCGAACGAAGAATTGGCTTAGACAATCACCGCGTGACGGCAGAACGCATGCCGACGAAGAATGAAGCGACGTGGGAAACCGCGATCAGAATCCGTTACTAGTGTTTTCCGGAGTGATCGTCATCTGAAAAGAAGCACCACCGATCGATGAATTTCGATGCGCGACAATAATGTCCCCGCCATGGGCATCGATAATGCGTTTGACGATCGCCATCCCCAGCCCCGTTCCACGTGTCTTCGTCGTATAGAAAGGCTCAAAAATTCGATGCGCTTGGTCTCGCGTTAGACCGGGACCGTTGTCTGACACCGAAACGACGGTGTCGCCATTGTCGGCCTGAGAAAGCGTGATGTGAATTTGTGCCGGATCGTTGGTAGCGGCAAGTGCGTTCTCAAATAGATTGCGAAAGACTTGTTCCATTCGCTGCGCGTCGAGCGACGTTTTGTGATGTTTGCGGTCATCGATTTCAATCAATTCGCAAGTGCGTCCCACACGCGAGGACTCCAGATTGCGCCATGCCCGGCGATAAATATCTTTGCAGTCGGCCTGAACTCGATGCAGGTGAATCGGTGCGGCGAACGAACGGATCTCTTCGAGCAAGGAATTGAGATCGGTCGCAGCCCGTTGTACGGTTTGCAAGTCTTTAGTCGCTTCAGGATCATCGCCAATATCCAGCTCGAGCAATTCCAAACCGGATTGAATTCGCTGCAAGGCGTTACGACTTTCGTGAGCCAGCGAAGCCATCGTCTGACCGATCGCCGCGAGTCGCTCGCTTTGTGCGATTTTTTCCTGCGCGTCAATGATGTCTGTCACATCGACTCCGACGGCCAGTACACCATCCAAGTTGCCCGCGCTATCTTCCAGCGTTGTGTTGCACCAACGGATCTGACGCTCTGTGCCATCACTGGTGATGATCGCATTGATCACCCCAGACGATGAACCCGACGTTGTCGTTGTCGAGAAAACATGCTGAATCAAGTCATGATCTTGAGGCGGAACGAATGTCGCGAACCATTCCTTACCGCGGACCTCATCAAGTTTTCGGCCAGACAATCGCTCAAAGTAAGGATTAAACCGAACGATCTTTCCTTCCGGATCAAGTACCAACACGATCGCTTCGGCTGTCGAGAGGACACGATCGGCAAACTGCTGCTCCTGCCGTAATTCAAGCTCAACGCGTTTGCTTTGCAAAATACGACAAACCGTGTGCCGCAACGCCTCGGGATTGATTGGCTTGATCAAGAAATCAGAAGCTCCGGATCGGAACGCTGAAATCGTGCTATCCATATCGGCATAGCCCGTGACCACGACGATGTCAGCCTGAGGGGCGAGATCGCGAAGGGTTGGGATATGGCGTTCGGCGGGTCCGTCGGGCAATTTTCGGTCAAGAATGATGATCGCGACCGCCTCGTCGATCAGCCTAAACGCTTCGGAAATCGTGCTGGCAACAAGAACATCATTCCCATCGATCTCGAGCACATCGGTCAGCGTCGCACGAGTGTCTTCGTCGTCTTCGACCAAAAGGATCGATAGCTGATCCTGCATCTTCGCGGTGTCGGGGCCCGAGGAAAAAACGGTTTTGAATCAGTATATCAAAGGGGAAGCCGATTCGGTGCCCCAATTGATTCCTGTCCCGTAGCGAGCCCCTGGCTTCCCCCAGATCGCATCGCTTGGCAGAAACGTTGCTTCACAAAGATTGGTTCCGGCAAGTCGCCTCGACAAGTTCAGATGACAAGTTGAATAGCGTCGCCCGCGGATCTCTCGTCGGTGAAAACGCGTCTTAGTTAAAACTTTCGGAAATGACCTCACGCGATGCTCGCGTTCCCAACGCTCCCCACAGACCGTAAGGACTTGACGACCCAACGCTGGAAGGCCCCGTTCCACCGCTCCAAACATTCGGGTGGTGGACGTCGCCTGCTTCGATTGAATCGGTGACAAACGTAATCGATCCATCTCCCATCATCACGTGAATGCCGCCGATGTGCCGGCTGCTCGCCGGAGCCACTCCCATGGACGAAGCGTCACCAGAGGCGCCGCCACCAAGGCAGATTTCCTTGTTAGGCGGCAAGATCGTATTCATCGCTGAGAATGAAGTCCCCCCGGATGCCCAGCGATAACCACGCCCGGCATCGAACGGCGCAAGCGTTGGCGCGACGCCGTATGTACCGTCCGACCAAAACGAAGGACGCTCCGGATCGATCAAGTTTTCATGCTGACAGTGATCCGGTTCGTCTCGGATCTCGACCGAATCCCTTTGAATCGAAGCGATCGTTCGCTTGTCCCGATCTCCTAGGTCCGTCGCGATCTCACCCGCAAAAACGGTATTGGAAAGTCCGTCTAGCACATCCCGAAACCGCATCGTACGGCGGGCGACAAACGGTCCTCGGCAGCTGGCGTTTGCTTCCACGGCAACGGTCGCGGACATCGGTTGTGCCAATATGCCACCTGACTGTTCGAAATGTCCCTGATCCATCATCCAGGCCGAGTCGCCCAAACAAGCCGCATAGTTGGTGCGTCCGAAGGCCGGCAATCCGACCCCGGGATCACTGGGACAACGCATTGTCGGGATTTCAGTACGCCACGGCGGGTAATTTGCCTGTGAAGTCGGCGGTCCCATCGGTGGCCAAGGCGGTGATCGCCTGGCGTCCGCATCGTAAATCTTGGTGTTGGGATTCGAGATTTGGTCCCAGAGGCCCTGTTGCTCAAAGAACGGTGTGATCCCAACCCAAATGGAAAGGTCCATCCGATTGTCACGGTTGTCCGAACCGTCCGACCCATTCGACCAAGTGCCACCTTTGTAGATCGGCAGCTTTTTGTACGCCGAATGGTAGTTGTGAATCGCAAGCCCCAATTGTTTGAAGTTGTTGCTACAGCTCATCCGGCGAGCTGCCTCACGAGCGGCTTGCACGGCCGGTAGCAACAATCCGACGAGGATGCCGATGATTGCGATCACGACCAAGAGTTCGACCAATGTAAACGCTTGACGATGGCTCCCCCATCGACGACCTCGCTGAAAAACTGAGGCAAGAAAAGCTGGCTGCGACTGGTGCATAAATAGTCTCGTGACGGCAATTGAGTGTTCGTTGCATTCCGCGACAGGGAACCTTCGAGTAGGCCAACACCTCGTAGATAACGCGTAAAGCGCAAGATCAATCTGCGGGCTGAACTTTTAAGTCCGGAATAGCGATCAAAATCGAACGGTCCGTAGGTACGGAACCTTTGTCTGAGCAAAACCCAAACATGAAGAGTAGATAAACGCGAGGAGGCGAACAGATGTTGCACTTTAGTCTGAAAAAGCAACTTTGGCGCCATGGTTTTTACATTGCAAGCCACTCCGATGCGAGCACCAACGCGATTGACCATATCGATCACCTTAAACACCGCGTTCTCGCCCGGAGCAGCCAACGTGAATTCGCCTTCACGGGGAGCCACCGAAGGGTTGTTTGCAGGCCGCCCAGATGTTCGCTAGGTTGAAAATGGGCTGCGATGACGCACCCCAAATCAACCGTTTTCCCAAACCGATCTCGATCGCGAGATCAATGAGCGTAGGTAAGATGAAAAAATTGTCGAAGCTTTTGGTAGCTGGATTGTGCGTCTCGTCGCTGACCCTGGTGGGTTGCGGACATAGTGAAGCCGTCGTGGAAGCCCCACCGGCAGACGAAGTCCAGGAGGATATTCCCGCGATGGAAGGGATGTCCGATGAGGAGTATTCCAAAGCGATGGACGCAGAAATGTAGCTCACCATCGATCCGCTACTTCGGATTGCGTGCCTAGGAATCGCCGATCGACGTTTGCTACGGATTTCCTTGAACGGACCATAGCAAACGGACTTCGGCGGAGAGGCCAAAGCCAACGCTGGGCGAGTCGCGACACTCGCCACAACTCAACAACGTACCACGAGAGTCATCCTGGGCGTCTCGCCTGACGCGGATCGGCCCGTACTTGGCAACCTACAAGGGTTAGCGAAAAGAAACCGCGACGTTGAGTCGCCAAAAACCCAGGTCGTCAAGAAAAGTTTCGCAGAGACCACATTTTTTTCTCTAATTCCGGCGAATCACACCTTTTTGCTACTCAACGGGGCCGCCGGCTCCGTTAAGGTCAGGAGGTGTGATATTTACATCCCCAGATTGATGGAGTGTTGTATGGACCGTCGGACGCGGCAAACGAAGGGTTTCACACTGGTGGAGCTTCTCGTTGTCATTGCCATTATTGGTATTCTTGTGGGCCTCTTATTGCCCGCAGTTCAGGCTGCCCGCGAGGCAGCGCGGCGAATGAGTTGTAGCAACAATTTCAAGCAGATCGGCTTGGCGATGCACAACTACCATTCCGCCTACAAACAGCTGCCGATCATGGGCGGCGGAACGGGAATCGGTTTGCAGAACAATCGTTGGTGGCAAACCGGTAACGATGCAAGTCACGAATGCAATAGCGCGTTGGTGCCCTTAACTTCGTTTTTCGAGCAACAAGGGATTTGGGATATGATCTCCAATCCCTCTACTCAAACGGTTACCGGCGGCGCGCCACCGGCAACCACCGGATTGACCAATCCACCGCGGTGGCCGGCGATGGGCCCCAACCCACGAAACTTCTCGCGCAACCCGGGCTACGTCCCTTGGGCGACCGAGATCCCAACGTTGCGTTGCCCAAGTGATCCGGGCGTTGGCTTGCCCGCATTAGGGCGAACGAACTATGCCTTGTGCATGGGGGATTCGCCACACGGTTGGCATACCAGCCTGAAAACAGGCGACTTACGCCCGGCTGGCAACGGTGCGGTGATGAACTTCAACTCGGTCAGCCGAGGCGTGTTTATGGTCCGCCGAGATGCTAAATTCCGAGACATTCTTGATGGATTGTCGAACACGATCGCGATGGGCGAAATCATCACCGACTTGGGCGACCGCGATATCCGTGCGGCAGCCTCTTGGTTGCAGCAAGGTGGTCACCTTGTCAACGACAACCCAAAGTATTGTGTTGACCAAGGCGAAATTGATCCCGAGCGTCCACGTTTTTGGTGTAGTGATTCGGCCAATTGCACCGTGCCACCACACTTGCGTCAACGTGTCTGGGACTCGCGGGGGAGTGCCTGGGCAAACTTTCGCCCACACTGCACGCAGGTCTACACCGTCTTACCGCCAAACTCGGAAGTCTGCGTTGGACGATGGATCGATGGGCCGGGAACGATGCCTCCGAGTAGTAACCACCAGGGCGGCGCTCACATCTTGATGACCGATGGTGCCGTTGTCTTCATGACCGATTCGGTCGAAGCGGGTAACCCGCGAAACGGAGCGGTGCGTCGGAATGCAGGCGGGGGCCCACGTGAACCGGGCCAAGTCAGCCCCTATGGGTTGTGGGGTTCGCTCGGCACAAAGGCTTCAAACGAAGTCATCGAGGAATCGCTGAACCAGTAGACCTGGACGACCGTGATAACAAGCGGACGATCCAAAATTGCCAGTCGCCTCGCCTGTCTTCCGACGGGCGAGGCGTTTTTTTTTTGCCCCGTTCGTTGACGTCGCACCGTTAGCGTCGGCCTATACACCGCCGGCATAGGCTTCCATTTGCCGTTTAAATTCGTCCCGGTAGGTCTGATCTTCAGTTGGAAAGATCTGCTGAAACGTATTCGAATCGGCCGCACCGTGTTGGAATCGGCGTTTTTCAAACACGGGCATTTCCACACCGGTGACATGTTTGATACCGGCGGCGACGATCTGCCCTTTGAGCGCGTACAGTTTCTGATGATCCCAGTCCGTCAGAGCGACGAACGGAACTGCCTCGGCAATTTCAATGACATCGGGTACGGCGTAAGGACTAAAACCGGTAAACCCGAATTGAGCTGCCGGCATACTGGTCCTGCTATGGCCACGACTTTGCCCACCGCTATAAACGAGCGAATGCTTGACCGCATCGACTCCCCAACCTTCCTGATACAGCATGCGGTTTCCGAGTACGCTGCGAATCGTCAATTCTGGATTGTCTTCGATCGGATAGTCTTTCAAGTTTTCGTCGCCGCCGTCGCCATCGATCAAGTACTTCCAATCAGGGTACTTCTTTCGCAATTCACGAAGCATGGCAAAGCCCATCGTCGCGGATTGCACATCCAGCGGCTTGTAGTCTTCGATCGAGGCGATCGCATCCTGCCAACGCACTTGGTCGGCGGGAACATCAATCGGCTCAAGCATCATTTCCAGATTGACCGCCTTGAGAAAACGGCGTGCCTGTTCGACATCGCCGGGTGACCCTTCGACCGCCAGGCTGAACGCCTTAATTCGCGACGGCGATTGCCCCCGTCGGCGAAGTAAATGATCGACCAGAATCAAAATTGAACCGCTATCGATCCCACCACTAAACATCACGCCAATCGGTTCTTTCTCGTCGATTGTGGCAAGGAACTGATCGATCACTTCGGCAAGGCGTTCGATGTAAGTTGCGCCAATCGCTTCAATATCTGCTGGCAAACGATTGCGTTCGGGGGCAAAGTAACGTGACAGTTTTGGATTGGGATCGGGGCATCCGACGAGCTGTAGTTCCAACAGATAATGGGCCGGAACCATCCGCGTGTAAGTCGGGTGAAATTGATCGGCCAAGCCTTCTTTCTTTAGTTGATCGACGATCTCACTGATTCGTTCGGCAATGATCAACGCCGGACCTTCGGCGCGTTTTGCCAGGAAGTATCGCATCGGACGCCCGATCGACCGGGCCATGCGAATCGTCTTCCCCTCTTGCTCGCAGATCGCGAACTGACCTCGGATGCGCCGGACCGCTTCGGGGTCGCCGCTACGAACCGCTTGGTGTGCCTCGTCGCGGGACATATTTAGGATCAGATCGCCCGCCGGATCCATCAAATTCACCACACGTTCGAGCAGTGCCGGGGCTTGACCATCGAACGCCAAATCGGAGGGCTGACTGGTTTGTTCTGACATCGAATCTGAAAGAAGGCGTACGGGTAAACTAACCTGCATGAGCTGCAAGCAAGACTTGGGTGGGCTACCCCAACTGAAATTTCTGGGAACCTCGGCAGTTTGCCCGCCAATCGTCAGTCCCCGTCATTCGCGCGAACCGGAAAAAGACGTTTCGTCCCAACCCGGGAACTAATTAGAACACCGCCCCGGTGCTTCGTCAAAACCAGAAACGAGGTTTGCCGATCGTATCAACCACGATCCGGGAATTCAGACCGACCCTCGATTCCTTTCTGCCCGAAGACGTCACGCGCCGTAGCGGTTTGGTTTGAGGTTAACCCAATGAAAGGCCAGTACCGACCGCCCAATCCCACATCTGACAAGAACGAAGGCCCACATCTGACAAGAACGAAAGCACTGCTCCGTGCGTCGCACGCTTTCGGCAAAACCTTCGATGACTTCCCCGCCGATATGGTCAACGGGTTGCTGGGGCGCCGAGGTTAAGAGGCGGCAAATCAGGGTTTGCAGGAACAGTCGCCGAGCGTCCGGCGGTCGGATCGACAAACTTGATCTCGGGGAGCGTGTCGGGACGATTGATCACCGTTGCCTCGACGATTCGATCAGGGGGGTAAGCGATTTCGTTTTTCTTCTTTTCTTTCGTCGGGTCCACGCGTTCGAGTGATCCGAGGACGTCGAAGCCTTCGATTACTCGGCCAAAGATGGTTTGCGAATGAGAGATGTGTGGCAGGGGACTGAACAAGATCGCGAATTGAGTCCCAGCGGAATTCGGCACGAAGTCTTTCGTATTGGGAACGGGCAACTTTGCCATCACAAGCGATCCATAAAGTGGCATCCGCACCGTATCACGCTTATCCTCGTCCTGTAAAAATTTCTCCGGAATCGAACTCCCGTCCCCCAGAGGGTCACCTGTGATTGCCAACACATGGTCAACGACCTGGAAAAAGTCCAAGCCGTCATAGAAACCTTCTTCAACGAGTCGAATAAAATTGGCCACCGTGGATGGAGCTTCGTTGATATAAAGCTCCACCAGAATATCGCCGCGTGTTGTCTTTAGCCGGACCTTCGGAAGATCATCCGGGTCATTATCTCGCAGCGCCTGTTCGATTTGAAACTGCTCTTTGAGTTCTTCTTGGGTGGCAAAAAGACGGCGATCGAGATCCTCCATTTCCTTCTCCGGATCCAGTTTTTCGTAGACACGCTGAGCCGTAACGAAATCACCGGTCATCGTCGCCGCCCGTGCCGTCGCAAGCGCCAAATGGACATAGGACGCGTTGTAATCGAGCAGCTTTGCCGCACCTTCCTTAGTTTCGGCATCGTAAACGCCATATTGCATTCGCTGCTGTATCATCGTGTTAACGAATTGCATCGCACTTGCATGTGGCATGAAATCGAGCAGGTCGAGGGCCGCCCGATAAGTCTTCCCTATTTGCTTTCTCGATTGATCGCGAAGTTCAATGTAGCGTGGTTGATCGTCGATGATGTGGTTGCGAATCTTGGTATGGACCACACGCATTTCCGTCACGACCTTCTTCAATTCCTCGGATTGAGATTTGAATCGCTCGAGTGCTTCCTGCCCCAGCTTGTATGTTTGCTCGTCGACTTGGCTGCGAAACATCTTCAACAGTTCGTCTTCGGTCATCTGTGCCGGATCAAAAGACGTCGGCCCATCGGATGCCGTTTCGGTGCCATGATCATGACCTTCGTGACCGGCTTGTGATTCGCCAGTCCCGGCCCCCGCCTCTGGAGGCTGAGCGGAGACGAAATGATTCAGACCGGAGAACCAGAGAATCGCAGCGACAGTGGCGACGAGCGTGAATGGTTTAAGCATCGAGTAAAACAGGCGTTCGCCGAGGAATTGAACTTTAGGATTTCGCTGTATACGCAGCATCAAGCGTCATGGTTTGCGACACTTTCGTGGCGCCCCGCGATCCCTCCTTTCTAACGGGGACGAACCGGCACGATAGCGGTGACGCAACGCATTTAAGCAGCCCACCCGACCTCTCGATCGGAGGTTCGTACTTACGGGGCTATGTTACCCAAGCTTCCACGGGGACCGATACTCGTAGTGCAACAGTTCATTGGCTTCGTCATCGTTCACGAAACGTTCTGCCTTTGCGTCCCACTCGAGGCGTCGTCCGACGGCGTGCGAAATGTTAGCGATCAAGCTCATCGTCGTGCTGCGATGACCGATTTCGATGTCGGCGTTGGGAAGATCGCGGCTCTTGATACAGTCCAGGAAATTTCTGGCGTGATCTTCCGTGAGCAGCGCGTTTCCGCCGGGCACCGATTTTTTCACCGGCTTCATTCGTGGACCGCGAGCGGCAAATTGGCCACCTGATTCCGGAACCACCTCATACTCACGTTCACTGACGTAACAAGTCCCATCGGTCCCACGCAATTCGATCTCGCCTTGCTGAATAGCTCGATTGCCGCTGGTTTCGTATTGCCCGAAGATTGCCAACCGTCCGGATTCGAATTCGAAGGTCACTTGCAACGTATCGGGAATGGTGCGGTCATCGTCGATGGCAAAGTTCCCGCCCATCGCACAAACACTCTTAGGAGCTTCGTCACCGGTACACCAGCGGATTGCGTCCAGGTAGTGAACGCCCCAGTTGCCCATTTGTGACGAGTAACTCTGCCACCACCGGAACTTGTAGGGTGCGATGTTGTCTTGATACTCGCGTTCGGGACGCGGTCCGAGCCACATGTCCCAATCGAGCGTTTGGGGTGGTTTGGATGGCATCCGCTTTCCGATCCCGTTGGGGTACATGTTGCTAGTCCGAAACGCTCGGCTGACACAGACCTTGCCGATCATGCCATCGCGGATCTGTGGCGCCAGTTCTCGATAAAGCTTGCTACTCCGGCGGTGGGTACCGACTTGGACAATCTGTCGATTACGCCGAGCCGCCTTGATCATCGCGCGGCCTTCATGAACGGTCACCGACAGTGGCTTTTCACAATACACGTCTTTGCCGGCGTCGCATGCGGAAATCGTTTGAATGGCATGCCAATGATCGGGCGTAGCGATTACGACCGCATCGATATCATCACGATCAATCACTTGGCGAAAATCTTTGTAAGCCTTCGGCCGACCGTCGAGCTTGGCGACCGCTTTGTCGAGAGCGATGGAGTCGACATCGCATACGGCAACGATTTCACAATCCTTGTGCGGCAAAAACGCATCGAGCAATTGCGTCCCGCGATTGGCCACACCGACGAATCCCAACCGGACCCGTTCATTCGGTGCCGCAATCGCGTTCGTGGCGGCGAGCGAGGCTGCGCTGGTGATCGTTCCGGCAGTAAATTGTCGACGGTTCGGCATGACATAGTCTCCGTGGTTGAACAGGCGAAATGGGGCGGGCAACGACAGGGCGGGACTGAAATCGCAACGGACGACCGTCATGATAGCCGGATTAAAAAAAGGGTGGGTCCCTGCATAGGCACCACCCTTTCGCATCAGGCTCGAATCGGTTTGACGCGTGACGACGACCGACAATTTATCCGCATACCGATGGATGCGACCTTGCCTATTGGTCGGGTTCATAGAAAACACCGCATTTCGCCCGGGACTGACGCCCCAGGCCCGGCGTGAGCGTTTTCGGACCACGCGACTCGGAGTGATCCCTAGAGATACTCGCGTTTCTTGACCAGGCCGGGCATCGGGATGCTGTACTTGCCGTCTTCGTTGGCCTTCAGTGGGGCTTCCGAATCCAGCGTCAAATCGGCGACGTTCGGCGCGAATTCATGATCGTGCTTCATGAATTCGTCCAGTGTAATTTCCTGGCCGGTGTGAGCGGCCATCCGTCCCATGCTGGTGACCGCACTGGCCATCACGCCGCGTTCGACTTCGTTGTACTGCTTGTCTTCACGGATCGCGGCGATCAGATCATCCCATTCGACTTGATACGGATTTGGTTCCGGTTGCGGATAAGCCCAAATCTCGTTTTGATCGTCCATCACTTGAGTATTAAACATTCGTGATTTCGCCGGTGTGTGCGACGCCGTCGAGATGATCGCGGACCCTTTGGTGCCATGCGCAAAACTGGCAAATTCGCGTTTACATCCCGGCACAGTTCGGCCGTCGACAAACAACTTAGCGCCGTCTTCGAAGGTGTACTCGATTGAGTAGGTATCAAAGTTTTGATCGACGCAGCCGTCGCGATAATGACGTCCACCGCAAGCGATTGCCTTCACCGGCCAAGCGTCCTTCATCCAGCAGGACTCGTCAATGTTGTGGATCAAAAAATCGCTGACCGCACCACCACTGAGCCACAAGAAGCCGTGGAAATTCTTGATTTGGAACTGCAATTCACTCAGGTCACCGGTATTCGGTTCGACGGCGGCCGTCGCTGTCGGCCCGGTCATTCGGTAGGCACGCATCATGGTGATGTCACCGATCTCGCCGTTCTTGATACGATCGTGCAATTCTTGACGAGCTTTGCAGTGACGGCACATCAACCCGACGCCGACTTTCAGATTTTTAGCGAGGGCGTCTTTATTGATTTCCAGAAACCGGGCCGAAGTTGGTGCGTCGATCGTCACCGGCTTTTCCATGAACACGTTCAAGCCGCGTTCGATTGCGTAGGTGTAGTGCACCCAACGAAATGCCGCAGGCGTAGCCAAAATCACGATATCGCCGGGTTCGAGTGCGTCCATCACTTTCTTGTACGCGTCGAAGCCAACAAACTGACGTTCTTCGGGAATGTCGACCTTGTCTTTCAGCTTACTGTCGGTCGTCAGCGACGCATGCGTGCTTTTCAATTTGTTCTCGAACACGTCGGCCAACGCGACCATTTTGACGGGTCCATTGTTCACCGAAAGCGATTGCTTCGCTGCGCCGGTTCCCCGTCCGCCACAACCAACCAATCCGACACGGATGGTATTGTCTTCGGCCGCATGAACGTTGCGTGTTGCGGCTGCGGCGATGGTCAATGCGGCGCTGGTAGCCGAGGTCTTCTTGATAAACTCACGACGATTGTTGTCTGTCATTTTTCTAGGCTCGGGGTTCAAAGCTGTGGGGGGGCGTGAGGGGAAAGGAGGGAAACGAGTGATCGGGCATCAAAATGCCCGGTTGGATACGCGCCGCATTCTGGACGTGCGCGGGATTCGATGTTCATTCCACACACCGCGATGAGATCGCGAGTGCCCGGATCATCGGGCGACGGCGGCCGCTATTCTTCGGGGTCTTTTTGCTCGGGTTCCGTTTTATCCCATTTAGCTTCGCGTTGTTCGGCGGAAGGGACATTCAAAGGTCGAACAACACGAAAACCGACGGACAAGGCGTCGGTGTGATACCAGATGCTCTTCGGGTCTTGGGGGTCCTGTTGTTTCCAATCTTCTTCGGATGCCTTGCGAGCCGCACTACGCAAGACTTCCGGATCATCGTCCCAACCGCCACCACGAACGATCCGCGGGTAAAGCGTCTTCGGAACGACCAACGGATTGAGTGTTTCTTTGATCGAGTCGTAGGGCGTGTATTGATCGAGCACCCACTCACTTACGTTGCCGTGCATGTCGTGGAGTCCCCACGGGTTTGGCTTTTTCTGGCCGACGCGTTGGTAGGTGTCATCGCTGTTGTCATAGTACCAACCATAGTCGTCGAGTTGGTCGGCATCATCGCCGAACGAGTAGGCGGTTTTCGTCCCCGCCCGGCATGCGTACTCCCATTCCGCCTCGGTCGGCAATCGATAATAACGACCGGTCTTGGCCGAAAGCCATTCGCAGTACATCCTGGCTGCGTGCTGAGTCATGCAGATCGCGGGGTAGTCTTCACGTCCCATCCCAAAGCTCATGTCGGTGTAGGGCTCGGTTGGTTTGGATACACCGTCCACGGCGATATCACGTGGCGTCTTGCCCTTCGCAAACATTCGCCGCATGCGTTGGTCAACCGACTCGTTCCAAATGTCGTACTGCTCCCAAGTGATCTCGCACTTGCCCATCCAGAACGGATCGACTTTGACGTTCCTCTGAGGCCCTTCGTCTTCGTTGCGGTCCGCTTCACTTTCGGGGCTTCCCATCAAAAATTCGCCACCGGGAATCGGAACCATCTGGATCGTCTGCTCGGTATGCTCAATCTTTTCGGCATACGGCTTCATCTCCTTTTCGTTTGTGGCGACCGCGTCCGGAACATCGATTGGCTCGACGTTACCGGCAGACGCGCCAGCGGGAGCTTCTGCGGGGACGGCCGTGGTGCATAAAAGGCAGGGGCTGACGATGCCTAACGCAAATAACAAAGTCGATCGAATCACTGCGAAGTTGATGGTCGTTGGAGGGTTCAGCGGATGACAAACGCGAAAAAATTGTCGCGTCACGAAGCGGTTTCATCCTAGTCTGTCTGAACCATCGCGGGAGGGCACCGAAGGGGCGTTGCCGAAATATTGCCCCATTGATTCGACGACTACGAAAGCAATCTCAATGGATTGGGAATGCAACGAATTTTACCAAAGCACGACAGGGGGGGCCGTCGTTTCGGCAACTTTCCTTCTGAGATACAATTTCGTCTGCACGCGGCAAACAATTCCGACGATCGGGAAAATTTACACTTCGCAATCATCGGCCGATAAACTTCGGCGACGATTTAGCAAATCGGCCATTCCAAATTGGCTCGCCCGACGACCAACCCATCGAAACAACCGAGCTGGCTTGGGGTGGCGAATCGGACAACAGCCCCGTTGCGCCGACGTCCGATTCGACGATGCCGTCGGCAACTAGATCGCACAAAAACAAAAGGGAATAAAGATGTTCAAAGGCCTCGGTAATCTCGGCAACATCGCCTCGATGATGGCCGCGTTCAAAGATCTGCCAGAGAAAATGCAGCAGCTGAATCAACAAATGCAGGCTGAGCATGTCACCGGTAAGTCCGTCTGCGGTCGAGTCGATGTGACTGTCAACTGCGTCGGTGAAGTCCAGACGGTCAACATCACCGAAGAATCGTTAACCATTGTCGAAACCGAACAGGCAACGTTGGAAGCGACCAACCAGGCCGGCGCGGCGGCGAAACAACGCTACGCCGAAGCGATTCGTGAAATGGTTGCCGACATGAATCTTGACATGCCGGGTATCGATGGCTTGTTGACATCTTTTACCGGACGATAGACGACGCGTCGTGTTACGACCGGCTGCGACTCGAACGTGACGTCGCCGCCCCCCATCCATCAACCGCTTCTCCGCCTAGCCCCGACTGGTTCGCGTGAACAAACACGAAGGCGCCGTTTCACAACTCGTCGACCTCCTCGGCCGACTGCCAGGAATCGGGCGCAAAAGCGCCGAACGATTGGCGTTCCATCTATTGCGCGTCCCCGAAGACGAAGCACTTGCATTGTCAGACGCGATCCGGCGGATTCGTAGCGACGTGCGCTATTGCTCGATGTGCTTCAATCTTTGCGAACAAGAACTCTGCTCGATCTGTCGCGACGACAGCCGCGACCAAAGTCGACTTTGCATCGTCGAACAGCCACGTGACCTGATGAGCCTGGAACAATCCAAAGCTTACAACGGCTTGTACCACGTTTTACTCGGCCGGATCGCACCACTCGACGGAATCGGCCCTGATCAGTTGACGATCGACGCCCTGGTCGATCGCGTGCGCGAAGGCAACTTCTCCGAAGTCATCATGGCAACCAACCCCACGGTTGAGGGCGACGGCACGGCACTCTATATCAGCAACCAGCTTAGCGAATATCCTGTCCAGATGACGCGTCTGGCACGGGGGATCACCGCCGGCAGCGTGCTCGAATACGCCAATCGCGAAATGATCGCCGACGCGCTCTCCGGCCGGCAGAAACTGTAATCCGACTGGGGCGGACGAGGGGTTTTCCCGCGATCGAACATTTCCCGCTCGCGGCGCGTCGTGGCTGCTTCCAGAGTTCAAGCGTTCCCTGAATTCGAAATTACAGCGTGACTTCAACGTTCCCCTCGGAAGTCCCACTCATGTCACTGCGACCGATAATGTCGCGACACTTAGGTAAATTCGGGGCATTGAGGCACGATCGGGTGCGTGAACGACGTGATTGTCCGCTTCGCAGGACTTTTTCAATTGAACTTGCCGAAATCGGCGAAAGTTTGGCACAAGATATGCTCGCCAACTCGCGAAAAACGGATATCATGGAAGTGACTCGGCGGACGCCAAGCTCGCCCATGGTTTTGACTACAGGACTTAGGCGAGGGCGCATCCCTCCACGCAAAGACATAAATTCATGAGCGGAATGCGAATGTCGATGGGCCTTCAGGCCCGATTGGTGCAAACTCAAAAGCTGGCTCCACGGATGATCCAGTCGATGGAGATCTTGCAGTTGCCGATGCTGGCGCTTCAAGAACGCATCGAACAGGAAATGAACGAGAATCCGTTGCTGGAGCAACAGGAAGGGGACACGATGGGCGTCGACGACGTCGATGACATCAATCCCCGCGACAACCGAAGTGAAGACGAAAAGGAATTGGTGGTCCGCGATAGCGGTGACAATTCCGAAGACTTCGAGCGTTTGCAAAACATGGTGTCGGAACTGCCGAGCACGTTTGACGATTCGTTTCGGCGCTCGTCCAACCGCATGCAAGAAGAAGCGGACCGGCGGCACGACATGATGGCAAACGCCCAGTCGCGCCCCGAATCATTGAACGATTTTTTGCTGCATCAACTCGCCGAATTAGATATCGACGACGAAGTCGAACGGGTTGCCGAGCGGATCATCAGCACCCTCGATGCCCGCGACGGCGGTTACTTGCGAACGCCGCTGGCCGACCTGTTGCCCAGCGATCACTCCGCCGAACAATTTGCCGTCGCCGAAGAAGCCTTGCGAGTTGTCCAATCGCTCGAACCGGTAGGAATTGCAGCGCGCAGCTTGAGCGAATGCCTTCTCATGCAGCTTCGCCCTGAATTCGAACACTTCGAAGAAATGCAAAAGCTAATCGGCGAGCACCTTGAGGACTTGGCCGCCAACCGCTTACCACAGATCCAGAAGGCGACGGGGTATTCGATTGACCTGATCCAAACCGTCCGCGAAGAACTGCAAGTGCTGAATCCAAAACCAGGCGCGGCGTTCATGGAAACATATGTGCCCAACGTGACGCCCGATATCATTCTCGAACAGGATGACAACGGCGACTACAAAATTCGCTTGGATGACGATCGCGTTCCGATGCTGCGAATTAGCGAGTACTACCGACGTCGGTTGCAAGACCCAACGTGTAGCAACGAAGAACGCGAGTACATCAAACGAAAAATTAACGGCGCCCAATGGCTGATCGAATCAATCGAACAACGACGTAGCACGCTCACAAAAGTTGCCGAAGCGATCGTCGAACACCAAAAGAAGTTCTTCGAAGATGGCCCCGAGGCGATCGAGCCGCTAAAGATGCAGCAAATCGCCGAGAAGGTAGGCGTCCACGTGACGACGGTTAGTCGGGCGGTCAATGACAAATGGATGCAAACGCCCCGCGGGATCATCCCCTTGCATCGCCTATTCGTCGGCGGCACTCAAACCGAAGACGGTGAAGATGTTGCCTGGGATACCATTCGGCTTAAACTGCAAGAGCTCATTGACAACGAAGATAAAAGCGATCCGCTGAGCGACGAGAGCCTGGTCAAAAAACTTGCCGAAGAGGGCATGACCGTGGCACGACGAACGGTCACTAAATACCGAAAGCGAATGGGTATCCCCAGTAGTCGCCAACGGAAGGATTGGTCACTGGCGAAAAAGTAATACGAACGGATTGAATGTCGATGGATGAAAAACGGAAGGACGGAAAAGAGAGCAATTCTGTGCCTTCGGAGGAAACGACAGCCGCCGCGAACGGCGGCCAATCCGAACCGCTCGGTTTTGCCCACGCCGCGGTGAAGGTCAAAACATTCCCTCAAACACCCGGCGTGTACCTGATGAAGGACATCGCCGGACGCGTGATCTATGTCGGCAAGGCGAAGAACCTACGCAGCCGAGCCGGCAGCTACTTTCTCAAGGCTGCCGCAGAAGACGCTCGCACCGCAGGTTGGATCGGTGACATCGCCGACATTGACTTCATGGACTGTGACAGCGAAGTCGACGCGCTGCTGATGGAGTCTCGGCTGATCAAAGACATCCAGCCGAAGAACAACAAAGAACTCAAAGACGACAAGACATTCCCGTATCTCATGATCACCACGCGCGAGGATTTTCCGCGTGTCGAGGTCACACGGGAACCGAAAGCGAAAGGCGTCAAGCTTTATGGCCCGTTCCCAAGCGCCGGTGCACTCCGTGGTGCGATCCAAGTCTTACAGCGGATCTTCAAATTCCGCACTTGTTCACTTGACATCGCCGAAGCTGACGAGCAGTGGAAATGGTTTCGTCCATGCTTGCTGGCCAGTATCAATCAGTGCACCGCTCCATGCAATTTAAGAATTAGCAAGGACGAATATCGTCGCGATATCAAGCGACTGCAAACGTTTCTCGATGGCGGTAAGAAACGACTGCTTAAAGAAATGCGCGACGAGATGATGGCCGCCAGCAAACAACTTGATTTTGAAAGAGCGGCGGTCTTACGCGACGAGCTGAAGATGCTCGAACGATTAGAGGAACGCGGTGAACTTGACACCCACGCTCAGCCAGAAGTGTTTTACATCGATCCCAAGAAAGGTCTCGCCGGTTTGCGCAAAGTCCTGGGCCTTAGCGAAACACCACGCGTGATCGAAGGAATGGATATCGCCCACCTTGGCGGCGGCGAAACAGTCGCCAGCCTCGTTCAGTTCATCGATGGATTGCCGTTCAAACCCGGCTATCGACGGTTCAAGATTAAAGACGTCGATGGCATCGATGATTTTCGCAGCATGTACGAAGTTGTCTCGCGCCGATTCCGACGCCTATCCGATGAAAGCGAAGCATTCCCCGACATACTTCTCATCGATGGCGGGAAAGGCCAATTGAATTCGGCGATGGCCGCTTTCCGCGACCAGGAGATCACGCCACCGACCGTCATCTCGCTTGCCAAGCGTGAAGAGGAAATTTTTCGCCCCGGTATCAGCGAGCCGTTGCGGTTGAGCAAGAATTCGTTCGCCTTGAGATTACTGCAGTACGTCCGAGACGAGTCGCACCGATTCGCACAACACTACCACCACATGCTCCGAAATAAGTCAACGTTTCAGCGATAGGACGTCATTGCGATCGACGTCCGATGCCTCAGATCAGACACAGTGCTGGCGACGCGAGAGCCGCCGAAGCGATGAAAGTTAAATCGAAAGCCCCTCAACGAGTTTCCGCAATCTATCACCGGAAACTGACAACACGCTACCCAGCCACGGTCGGCGCGACGGGTGTAATTTCCCAGCCGGCGCGATAATCGCGTTTCAGATACCGATTGGCATCCGGATGGTTTGGGAACTCCATCGCTTGCCCATCCCATTGCAACGCTTGACCGCGAAACCGAACGGCAACGTTTCCTAATAAGACAGCTTCGGTTAGCGGCCCGCCATATTCAAATCCATCCGATGGTTGTTCGCCGGACAATATCCCGTCGACCCAGCCGTGGTAATGATTCTGACCGGGGAGCTCTTGTAACGACGCCGCGTTGCTTAGATAACACGCGCCGACGTGTGGGATGACCATCGTTGCTTTTTCGCCGATCAATATCGAGCCACTTTTGGGAAACGCGTGGTCGGAGGGAAAGCCGGTGCCACGATGGCTCGGTTGCCGACCACCGTCGTACCAAGTGACATTAAGAGTGTTCCCGACGGTCATCTCATTTCCGGGAAATACATACCGAACGGTGTTTTGGGCCGGCCAAACTTCTTCGTTCATACCGCTGTGATCGGCAGTGATGCTTGTCGGAGCCTTCTTGATATTCAGGGCCGTGAAAACTGGATCAAGAATATGGCATCCGAAATCGCCGAGAGCCCCGTTGCCAAAATCCTGCCAGTCTCGCCAGCCCCATGGATGATAGACCTTCCATTCGCCGAACGGGCGTTCCTGGGCAACCCCGAGCCATTTGTCCCAGTCGAGCGTGCTCGGGATCGCCGCGTTCGTCTTCGGGCGATCGATGTGGAATGACTTTCCGTGCCCTGTCGCCGAACACCAACTGTGAACTTCGTTTACCTTGCCGATCGCACCATTTTGAACCGCATGTGCGGCGGTACGGTAAAATTGATGCGAATGGATCTGATTGCCAAGCCGCGTGATCAAGCCACTTTGCTTGGCCAACATGCTCATCTGTCGTGCTTCCCAAACGTTATGCGTGAGTGGTTTTTGGCAATAGCAATGCTTGCCCTGACGCATCGCTTCGATCCCGATGAACGCGTGCATATGATCGGGTGTTGAAACCGTAACGGCATCAATTTTCTCCCCTTGCTTGGCGAGCATCTCACGAAAATCTTGGAACACGGGTGCGTCGGGACTGAGCTTTGCAATCCGCTGCGTTCGCGCAAGATCCACATCACAAAACGCCACCAATTTCGTCTTCTGATGGCCGTGCATTTCGCTAAGGTCCGAGTAGCCTTTACCATCGCACCCAATGCCGGCGATCTGCACTCTTGAATTGAGATTCTGGCCACGAACAATCGCAGGAGCTGCCACGGTCGCGGCGGCACTGACTAAGAAACGACGGCGCTTCATCAGGGTAAATCCTTGAAGGTGGGATAACAGTGGGGCCTTGAACTGATCCGTAATACGTGAGCCCAAGCCATCCGTTTTCGGATCGGTTCTCCGTCGAAACATTGTTCCCAATCAAGGGCGTGACGTACTTTGCTAATTTGTAATGACAACCAGCTTGAACGTCCGTCGGCTGAGCAACCGAATCCAATATCGCGTTTCGACAAAGCAGCAGGTGAGATAGCGCCATAGTCTAACAACGCCGCCGCCCCCGTGGTTGCTCGGCGGAAGCTCAATACAAAATGGAGTAAGCCGTCTCGATAAAACGCGAGCGGAGCTGATAATCGTCGGATAATGTTGCGAGCAGCAGCGATTTTACAAAAAAAATTCCTGACCGTTTCGGATGACTTTGGGCCGCTGAAACGCCAGTCGAAGAGCTGTAGGCGCGAATCCGTTCAGAACGCTCAGCCAAAAACGACCAAAACTTTGCTGGCAAATTGCACGTCTAAATCCCCGTCGTGAAACTGGTGTTGGAGGTTTTGCGACCAGGGCATAGACTCTGCGTATTCAACCGTTTGGCGGGGCAACCCGCCACGATCTGGGATTCAGATTCGGCGCCTTTTGGCCAAGCGGTTGATCACAATGGGGCAGCGGATGCAAGATGCATTCGCTATTGAGTCGCATGATGCGATCGAATTGAGATGGAATTTATTTCGACTCGGATGTCGGCTCTTATTAAAACCCCAGTGGGTCTCTGGATTGAGGCTCACTGGGGTTTTTTCTTTGCCATGCCATCGATATAGCGAAGGCAACGAGTGCTTCGTTAATCATTGAAATTAGGGTTAGCCGCAGAGCGTTCGCAACAGCTTCGGCGCGATCCCCCCGGGGCAAACAACCGTTGGCTGATGAGCCAAACACGACCATTTGGTCTCGACGGAGCAGGAGCTTTAGCCGCTGATGTTCAAACAGTGCTTGTCAACTAAGCGTTGCGCGTCCGACTTTGAGAGCGGCTTGATGACATAGTCTTTGACAAAATCATAACCATGGGCTCGTTCCACATCGTCTTCGAAACTGGACGACGTGTACATGCTCACGATCACTTCCCGATTCGATTCAGCACCGAAGTGATCTTTGATTGCTGATAAGACGTCGAACCCATCCAGACGCGGCATGTTGATGTCGAGGAGTACGAGAATTGGCGGCGGTGTTGTGCCAATTTCAATCTCCCGAGACTTCGCATCGGTGAACTTTTCCAGAAAATGATCGCCCGCACGAAACTCCACAACGTCGATGTCATAATCGAGCATCTCAATGACGCGTTTGGCGAGGTATCGATCATGTTCGCTGTCATCGACCACAACGATCGGAATTGCCATAGTTGGCCTATTGAAAACTTGTTTCTGGTTGAGGAAGGGTCAGGGTAAAAATGGTCACTCCATTTTCGCATTTGACCTCCAAGGTTCCATCGAGCTGCTGGGCGTTTTTTAAAGAGATCGCCAAGCCCAGACCGCTCCCCGCAATCATACTTTCTGCGACACGCTCGAATGGTTTAAAAACCCTGTCAAAATGCTCCGCAGCAATTCCAATGCCATTATCGACCACTTTCAACCGAAATTCTCCCGGCATCTGCTCCGTAATGACCCTCACGAAGGGAGCGGACTGACCGGTATCCCGAAATTTAATCGCATTGGAAAGCAGGTTCTCGACAATCGTTGTAAACCGAGCTGGCACCGTGTGTACCGGTTTCGAATGTCCCCACTGGGTTTCTAAGCGAACTGACGCGGGCCGAAGGTCCGCCCAAATCGAGGGCAGATGAGACTCAACGTCCAATTCAGTCCACTCGGCTGCCACCGAATCGGCTTGTGCGAGTTGCAGTGTATTTTCAATCCTGTCCGCTAGCAATTGTACCAAATCAACACACTTGTCCAAATTATGGCGAACTTCGTGTAGCGCGTCGCTTTCGATATCAACTTGACACAAATGAAGCAGCCCGAGAACCGACGTGAGTGGCGACTTCAAGTCATGCGAAGCGCTGTAGGCAAATTGGGCGAGCTCTTCGTTAAGTTGCTTTAGCTGCGCATGGCTGTCTCGAATCCGATCTTCTCGAGCCTTTCGATCGGTGATATCAAGCACGGTTGCCATCGTCGAATGACCGCCAGGCAAGTGGATCGGGGTCAAGGTAATCTCCACGGGAAATTCGCTCCCGTCACTCCGCAAGCCGTACAAATCTCGCCCGACCCCCATGCCGCGTGAACTGTGGTCGGAAAGATAGCCCGTTCGATACACGGGATGCTTGCGACGATAACGCTCTGGGACCAACAACTCGATTGACATCCCCAGAAGTTGATCCGGTTGATAGCGAAACATCGTCCCGGCGCGATGGTTTGTAAGCTCGATGATCCCCTTCTCGTTGACTTGGATCATCGCGCTCGATGCGGCGTTGAGTGCTCGACTGATAAATGCCTCACGACTCTTCCGCTCTCGGATATCAAGGACTGTCGCGAGCACCATCGGGCGGTGGTTCATCGTCAGATGATCGAGCCCGATTTCGACGGGGACCAGTGATCCGTCCTTGTGAACTCCAAATAGATCGCGTCCGGCTCCCATCTGACGACTGGTGGGGATCTCGAAGAACGCGTTTCTAAGCTCCTCGTGGTAGCGACGCACATTTCTAGGCACCAAGATTTCTAATTGCTGCCCGTGAAGCTCGCCGCGTTCGTAGCCGAACAACTCGTCAAGCCTGCGATTTGATTTTTCGATCACGCCATCGGCTGCCACCAGCAACAGCGGAACCGGACTGAACTCCGCATCAATCACAAACCGGTTGTGATCATCCATCTATTCTTGCAACCACGTGTGTTGTCCTCCAAAGCTGAGCGGCAAACGGGCGCCATTATTAGCCCATGTTCATCGCAGATGGGTTTGTCAGTGACAAGTAGCCCGTCAATCTTTGATGTTCGGATTAACCCTGCATCTATTTTGCTTAGAATCCAGTGTTTTGCCCACCAGCGGTCCGACAATCGAGATCTGACTAGAATAGCGTCGGAACAAACTCTCGATCATTCCATGGTCCGAAGCGTCCGAATAACTCATCGACATTGTCGGGCTCGAGCCCACCAGTAATCGATCGATTCCTTTCGAGCGGTGCTTCATGATCAGGCAAGGCCGGATTATCGAGTACAACAGGAATGTTTAATTCCTCTTCCGATGCGATCGATACCAAAGGAGCGGCTACCGGTAGTACATCGATGTTGATTAGTCCGAGCACCACATCGGTGCCTCCGCCAGAACCGGACTGTCCGCCGTCGTTCACCGTTACCGTCAAAAGATCCACATCTTCGCCGAGAAGCCCCAATCCGGGAAATAGTCCGAGATTCGTTGTGACATCAAGGTAGGCATTCAAATTGGCGAGCGTACCGGTCAGTGTCAACGTATCACTACCGCTGCCTCCCACGGTTACCCCGCCACTATCGGAAGCAAATAGATCGCTCGCCACCGCAGAGAGCGTCACGGCTAGCAACCCGTTTGCGACATCTACGTCGGCGATTTCCAGCGACGAAAGGTCAATCCCACCTAGCAGCCCGGTGACCAGTGATAGATCGAGCGGAAGACTGCCAACATTGGTCGGATCGTCATTAACGGCCGCAATGTCGATGTTGATATTCCCTAACGAAATGTCCGATCCGCCGCCTGATCCGGTATTTCCTAAATCATTCACGACGACACTCAATACATCGGCGTCATCGCCGGCCAGATTCAAGTCTCCGAGTAACTGAATATTGGACGTCACATCGAGGAAAGCATTCAAATCTGCGAGAGTTCCCAACAGTGTCAGAACATTTGTCCCTGAGCCACCGACTGTGACGCCACCACTGCTAAGCGATGTAAGGGTTCCGTTGGTCGAAGTCAACGTGACTCGCAACAGCCCTCCACCGACATCCGCATCAAGAATCGTGATCGAACTCAAATCCAAATTCGACGTCAAATCTTCGACGATCGATAGGTTGGAAGGGAATACGCCAACGTTCACAGGGTCATCATTGACGGCACTGATGTCAAGATTCAGAGTCCCGAGCACGATGGGTCCACCACCATCATTCACTGATACGCTCAATGTTGCGGCATCGTCACCAGCAAGGTTCGTTGGCCCGGTGAAAAGAATGTTTGTAGCAACCCCAAGAAACCCATTTAGATCAGCGGGGGCCCCCGCAAGAGTCAGTGTATCAGAGCCGCTGCCACCGACGGTCACGCCTGCACCAGAGGACGCCGCTAAGATGCCACTACTGGCTGTCAGCGTTAACGTCAATGAATCGCCGTCTGGGTCGGTCAGCGTCACGGCACTGAGATCTACGTTGCTGGCTACATCTTCGGTAACGGCAAGGTCCGATGGCAAAGATCCAGTATTACTTGGCGGGTCGGCAACATTCGTAATGTCAACGTTGATTGTGCCAAGCCCGACCGGGGCCCCACCATCGTTGACCGATACAGCGACCGTTGCCGCGTCATCACCGAAAACATCACTCAGCCCCGTGTACTGAATATTCGTGGTTGTATCGAGGAACGTGTTCAGGTCGGTCGGCGAACCGCTTAGTGTCAGGGTTCCCGTACCGCTACCTCCGGCAGTCACGCCGCCACCCGAAGACGCAGCCAATGCGCCGCCGCTGGCGGTCAACGTTAACGTCAACGAATCACCATCAGGATCGGCAAGCGTCACGCCGCTTAAATCAACGTTGCTGGCCGCATCTTCGGTCACCGTGATGTCCGATGGCAGCGAACCGCTGTTGCTAGGCGGGTCGGCAACATTCGTAATGTCAACGTTGATTGTGCCAAGCCCCACCGGGGCCCCACCATCGTTGACCGAAACAGCGACCGTTGCCGCGTCATCACCGAAAACGTTGCTTGGCCCCGTGTACTGAATGTTCGTCGTTGTATCAAGGAATGTGTTCAAGTCGCTCGGCGAACCGCTCAGTGTCAGCGTTCCCGTGCCGCTTCCTCCGGCAGTCACGCCGCCGCTCGATGACGCAGCCAATGCGCCGCCGCTGGCGGTCAACGTTAACGTCAACGAATCACCATCAGGATCGGCAAGCGTCACGCCGCTTAAATCAACGTTGCTGGCCGCATCTTCGGTCACCGTGATGTCCGATGGCAGCGAACCGCTGTTGCTAGGCGGGTCGGCAACATTCGTAATGTCAACGTTGATTGTGCCAAGTCCGACCGGGGCCCCACCATCGTTGACCGATACAGCGACCGTTGCCGCGTCATCACCGAAAACGTTGCTTGGCCCCGTGTACTGAATATTCGTGGTTGTATCGAGGAACGTGTTCAGGTCGCTCGGCGAACCGCTTAGTGTCAAAGTTCCCGTACCGCTACCTCCGGCAGTCACGCCGCCACCCGAAGACGCAGCCAATGCGCCGCCGCTGGCGGTCAACGTTAACGTCAACGAATCACCATCAGGATCGGCAAGCGTCACGCCGCTCAGATCAACGTTGCTGGCCGCATCTTCGGTCACCGTGATGTCCGATGGCAACGTTCCACTGTTGCTAGGCGGGTCGCCAACATTCGTGATGTCAACGTTGATTGTGCCAAGCCCGACCGGGGCCCCACCATCGTTGACCGATACAGCGACCGTTGCCGCGTCATCACCGAAAACGTTGCTTGGCCCCGTGTACTGAATGTTCGTCGTTGTATCAAGGAATGTGTTCAAGTCGCTCGGCGAACCGCTCAGTGTCAGCGTTCCCGTGCCGCTTCCTCCGGCAGTCACGCCGCCACCCGATGAAGCCGCCAATACGCCGCCGCTGGCGGTCAGCGTTAACGTCAACGAATCACCATCAGGATCGGCGAGCGTTACGCCGCTTAAATCAATGTTGCTGGCCGCATCTTCGGTCACAGTGATGTCCGATGGCAACGTTCCACTGTTGCTAGGCGGGTCGGCAACGTTGGTGATATCAACGTTAATTGTCCCGAGTCCAACCGGAGCTCCGCCATCATTGACGCTTACCGCAATGGTCTCCGCATCATCCCCCGAAACGTTGTTCGGGCCCGTATATTGGACATTCGATGACGTATCAAGAAATGCATTTAAGTTTGACGCCGAGCCTGAAAGTGTCAGAGTTCCGGTCCCACTTCCTCCGGCAGTCACGCCGCCACCCGATGACGCAGCCAATGCGCCGCCGCTGGCGGTGAGTGTTAGCGTTAACGAATCACCATCAGGATCGGCAAGCGTCACGCCGCTCAGATCAACGTTGCTGGCCGCATCTTCGGTTACCGTGATGTCCGATGGCAGCGAACCGCTGTTGCTAGGAGGGTCGGCAACATTCGTAATGTCAACGTTGATTGTGCCAAGCCCCACCGGGGCTCCGCCATCGTTGACCGATACAGCGACCGTTGCCGCGTCATCACCGAAAACATCACTCAGCCCCGTGTACTGAATATTCGTGGTTGTATCGAGGAACGTGTTCAGGTCGCTCGGCGAACCGCTTAGTGTCAGGGTTCCCGTGCCACTTCCTCCGGCAGTCACACCGCCACCTGAAGATGCCGCCAAAACTCCGCCGCTGGCGGTGAGTGCTAGCGTTAACGAATCACCATCAGGATCGGCAAGCGTCACGCCGCTTAAATCAACATTGCTGGCCGCATCTTCGGTCACCGTAATATCCGATGGCAGCGAACCGCTGTTGCTAGGCGGGTCGGCAACATTCGTAATGTCAACGTTGATTGTGCCAAGTCCGACCGGGGCCCCACCATCGTTGACGCTTACCGCAATGGTCTCCGCATCATCCCCCGAAACGTTGTTCGGGCCCGTATATTGGACATTCGATGACGTATCAAGAAATGCATTTAAGTTTGACGAAGATCCTGAAAGTGTCAGAGTTCCGGTCCCACTTCCTCCGGCAGTCACACCGCCACCCGATGACGCAGCCAATACGCCGCCGCTGGCGGTGAGTGTTAGCGTTAACGAATCACCATCAGGATCGGCAAGCGTCACGCCGCTCAGATCAACGTTGCTGGCCGCATCTTCGGTCACCGTGATGTCCGATGGCAGCGAACCGCTGTTGCTAGGCGGGTCGGCAACATTCGTAATGTCAACGTTGATTGTGCCAAGCCCGACCGGGGCTCCACCATCGCTGACGCTTACCGCAATGGTCTCCGCATCATCCCCTGAAACGTTGCTTGGGCCCGTATATTGGACATTCGATGACGTATCAAGAAATGCATTTAAGTTTGACGCCGAGCCTGAAAGTGTCAGGGTTCCGGTCCCACTTCCTCCGGCAGTCACGCCGCCGCTCGATGACGCTGCCAATACGCCGCCGCTGGCAGTCAGCGTAAGCGTCAACGAATCACCGTCAGGATCGGTCAGCGTCACGCCGCTTAAATCAACGTCGCTGGCCGCATCTTCGGTCACCGTTATATCCGATGGCAACGTCCCACTGTTGCTAGGCGGATCAGCAACGTTCGTAATGTCAATGTTGACACTTCCTAGGCTCACAGGAGCTGCACCATCATCGACCGTGACGCTAATTGTAGCGACATCATCTCCCACTACATCGATGGGGCCGATGTAGTGGATGTTGCTAGTTGTATCAAGATAAGTGTTTAGACTCGCGGGGGATCCACTAAGAGTGAGAACGCCTGTCCCACTTCCCCCGGCTGTCACCCCTCCCACCGACGCCGCCGTCAGGATTCCAGCGCTAGCGGTCAATGTCAGCGTCAAGTTGTCTCCATTGGGATCCGTCAGAGTCACCGCACTAAAGTCGACATCACTTGCAGTCTCTTCAATGACGGTGATTTGCGATGGTAGCGTTCCGCTATTGCTAGGTGGATCTGAACCGTCAACGACATCGATATTCACCACTCCCAACCCAATCGTGGAGTTTCCATCTCCGACGGAGACCGTCATCGTTGCAACATTGTCTCCAGTGACATCGGTCGCCCCGGTATATTGGATATTGGTGACTGTATTCAGGAAAGCATTGAGATCGCCAATTGTACCAGCAAGTTGAATCGTAGCAGATCCCGCTCCACTTACAGTCACCCCACCTCCCGACGAAGCGTTAAGTGTTCCACTGCTAACCACCAAGTCTAGAGTAAGCGGATCACCATCAGCATCAAACAGCTCCACACTTCCCAACGGTACGTTACTGGGAGTATTCTTGGTTGCAACAATATCCGAAGGCAAGGATCCGCTGTTACCAGGCGGATCGGCGACGTTGGTGATATCAACGTTGATTGTCCCGAGTCCAACTGGAGCTCCGCCATCATTGATGCTTACCGCAATGGTCTCCGCATCATCCCCCGACACATTGCTCGGCCCCGTGTACTGAATGTTCGTCGTTGTATCAAGGAATGTGTTCAGGTCGCTCGGCGAACCGCTCAGTGTCAGCGTTCCCGTGCCGCTGCCTCCGACGGTTACGCCTCCACCTGATGAGGCCGCCAATACGCCGCCGCTGGCGGTCAGCGTTAACGTCAACGAATCACCATCAGGATCGGTCAGCGTCACGCCACTTAAATCAACGTCGCTGGCCGCATCTTCGGTCACCGTGATGTCCGATGGCAACGAACCGCTGTTGCTAGGCGGGTCGGCAACATTCGTAATGTCAACGTTGATTGTGCCAAGCCCGACCGGGACCCCACCATCGTTGACGCTTACCGCAATGGTCTCCGCATCATCCCCTGAAACGTTGTTCGGGCCCGTATATTGGACATTCGATGACGTATCAAGAAATGCATTTAAGTTTGACGCCGAGCCTGAAAGTGTCAGGGTTCCGGTCCCACTTCCTCCGGCAGTCACGCCGCCGCTCGATGACGCTGCCAATACGCCGCCGCTGGCGGTCAGCGTAAGCGTCAACGAATCACCGTCAGGATCGGTCAGCGTCACGCCGCTTAAATCAACGTCGCTGGCCGCATCTTCGGTCACCGTGATGTCCGATGGCAACGTTCCAGTATTACTTGGCGGGTCGGCAACATTCGTAATGTCAACGTTGACTGAGCCAAGTCCCACCGGGGCCCCACCATCGTTGACGCTTACCGCAATGGTCTCCGCATTATCGCCCGACACATTGCTCGGCCCCATGTACTGAATATTTGTCGGCGTATCAAGGAACGTGTTCAGGTCGCTCGGTGAACCGCTCAGTGTCAGGGTTCCCGTGCCGCTGCCTCCGGCAGTCACGCCGCCACCCGATGACGCAGCCAATACGCCGCCGCTGGCGGTCAGCGTTAACGTCAACGAATCACCATCAGGATCGGTCAGTGTCACGCCGCTTAAATCAACGTCGCTGGCCGCATCTTCGGTCACCGTGATATCCGATGGCAACGTTCCGCTGTTGCTAGGCGGGTCGGCAACGTTGGTGATATCAACGTTAATTGTGCCAAGCCCGACCGGGGCCCCACCATCGTTGACGCTTACCGCAATGGTCTCCGCATCATCCCCCGACACATTGCTCGGCCCCGTGTACTGAATATTTGTCGGCGTATCAAGGAACGTGTTCAGGTCGCTCGGTGAACCGCTCAGTGTCAGGGTTCCCGTGCCGCTGCCTCCGGCAGTCACGCCGCCACCCGATGACGCAGCCAATACGCCGCCGCTGGCGGTCAGCGTAAGCGTCAACGAATCACCATCCGGATCGGTCAGCGTTACGCCGCTCAGATCAACGTTACTGGCCGCATCTTCGGTCACCGTGATGTCCGATGGCAGCGAACCGCTGTTGCTAGGAGGGTCGGCAACATTCGTAATGTCAACGTTGATTGTGCCAAGTCCGACCGGGGCTCCACCATCGTTGACGCTTACCGCAATGGTCTCCGCATCATCGCCTGAAACGTTGCTCGGCCCCGTGTACTGAATATTTGTCGGCGTATCAAGGAACGTGTTCAGGTCGCTCGGTGAACCGCTCAGTGTCAGGGTTCCCGTGCCGCTGCCTCCCGTAGTCACACCGCCACCCGATGAAGCCGCCAACACGCCGCCGCTGGCGGTCAGCGTTAACGTCAACGAATCACCATCAGGATCGGCAAGCGTCACGCCGCTCAGATCGACGTTACTGGCCGCATCTTCGGTCACCGTGATATCCGATGGCAACGTTCCGCTGTTGCTAGGAGGATCGGCTACGTCGGTGATATTGACATCGAAGCTACCAAGAACACGACTTTCATCGTCCGATTGGCTTGTCATCGTAACCGTATCAGCTGACGCTCCAGTTGCATTGATCGGGGGCGTATAGGTGATTGCGTTCGGATTGGCAAGGAACGTGTTTAAGTCAGAACTTGATCCGGTCAATCGAATCTGATTCGTGTCCGCCCCGGAAACTGTCACTCCGCCTCCGTCTGTTGCCTGGAATTTACCTTCGTCCGCATCAAGAACGATCGTCGAACTCCCTCCATCTGCGTCGGAGAATGAAACGCTGCTCAAGTCGAGCGCACCACTCTCATCTTCGTTGAATGTTGCTGACGCGGGTAAGCTTCCCGAATTACTCGGGGCGTCATCAACTGCGGTCACGGTAAAACTAAACGTCCCCGTTGTGGGTGTAACGCCGTCTTCGTTCCCGTCGGCCAACTGAAATTGAAACGAATCTGCCCCCGATTCATCTCCATTGTGAACGTAGAGGACTCGTCCCACGTCGATGTCTTGCTGGGTAAATGAGTGAATTGTTGTTGCCAAGTCGTCACTGAACTTCAATGCACCGTGGGACGGAGCGACTAGCACTGTAAACGTTAATTCGTTCGGTGCATCATCCGGATCTGTAAAGCGAAGCTGTTGAGGTGTGATCGCACTGTTCGCTCCTTCCGACACCGTTCCACCACCGTTGTTCGACAGTGCCGGGGCTGTGTTTTTACCGCTAACGGTCACCGATGCGCTCGAAACGGTCTGTCCTCCGTCTGCATCTTCGACAACGAATTCGAACGTGTCGACAGACGTCTGCCCTGGCTTGAGTTGCTTGAGTAGTACGCTAGTCGACGAATCGTAAGTGAAGCTTCCATCGGCGTTCCCGAACAGTGTCGCACCGAAGGCCGATTGACTTGCGATCGCCGAAACTCGTACGGGCGTCCCTTCCGGGTCGCTCGCATTCTGTAGCAGTCCTGGCGCCGCCTCGTTCAAGACCTCTCCTTCGTTTGAGGCAAAACTTACTGCACCAACATTAGGTGGTCGGTTGTTCGTCCCGGGTTGATTGCGTGACGTGATGATTCCGCCGATACTTAGCGGATGATCGACAAAGAAGTCCTGCACGCTACCGCCGCCATCGGGGGCAAACAAATCGACCGTCCCCACGGCATCCAAGTCAAGTGAGTAAGGATTAACAGCAAGCACTCGCCGTTCCTCTAGACCTTCGATGCGGAGACTACGTTTTCGTCGACGAGAATGGACTGGCATCTTTCCTTCCTAGTTGGATGCAGGGCGGGAAGCCGCGGTGTAGAGAGGTGAATTTGAATCGATTTAGAATCGGATAGTGACGTCGCCGCTTAGCAACCACTGGTCGACGGAATGACGATCGCCGAAGGCTCGGATTTCAGGATCACCTGACGGAACATTTCCGTTGCCTTTGAAGTCAGAAATATCCCAGCGGAGCTCCGATCGGAGACGGATGGAACTGTTGATCCATTGGCTAATCACGCCGGAGATGGCAAAGTAATTTCCACCGGTAAAAACCGGACCAAACGGAACATAGTCGACTGGCACTGCGATTCGGCTTTGATCTGCGTCACGAAACCATTCCATTCGTACGCCTGCGGTCGACCATTGAGTAGGAGTCCAAATCAGGTATTGACTCAGTCCATACCAATTCGCCTTGTCGAATCCGATCGTATATTGTGGGATATCTACCCGGACGACGGACTCATCCTGTTCACCGTAAATGGCGTTGAACGCATAATTCCAATAAGAACCAATTCGTTGTTCGATCGATGCCCGGATTGACAATCGACGGTCAGAGTCGTGTCCACCTTGATAGATCACGTTTGTCGCATCGCTGCCGAACGAGGCAAATACGGAATAGGATCGTGACCTATCGAGACTGGCTCGCTTCAAACCAAGCAAAGTGGACCAGCGACCTCTCCCCGCATGCCAATTATCCCATCCCGTGGTGACTCCTGCGTATGCCTCAATCCGGTCCCAAAATGCAACCTTTGCGAGGATTCCGCTGTAGGTGAATGGGGTGGCAAAATTAAATGCATATGAACGTGAGTAAAATACATTGGATAGCGATGAGAATGACTCATAACTTTCTGGAGCGAGAAAGTGCCCAAGCTTTAGTTCAACCGGAAGCCCTCCGTTATTTTTAATCAGCACGTAAGCTTGCGGAATCGCGATCTGCAACTCATGACTCTCTGAAGACCATTTGTTGCTACCGTCATGATGTTTTTCCAGACCTGGAACCGCAATAAACCGAGCATCGTTCCCCAGCAGAAAGTCAATTCGTGTTTCTACATTCCAATTCGCAGACTCCCATTCCAAAACGCCATACGCTTGATCGAGCGTAAATTCGTTGGCTTGATCATTGAATAGCACCGGACGATTTAGTCCGTTTTCTGGATTTAGCGGATTCCAAGTAAATCCCGTAGTCCCCCACCCGCTGATGGAAAAACCTGTCGCAGCTCGATTCCGATCCGACCGCGTGGATGCGATATTTGCGGATGATGATTCGATGGTGAATTTATCGACGCCAACCGTTTCTGATCGAGCCGAGTCGGATTGATCAGTGATGTGCTCCTGAACCACATCAGTGATCTCGTTTGGCGAAAGCGAAGAGTTCTGATCAACAGTCGATTCTGTCGCCCAGAGACCGTCGGTTAGCAATTCCCCAAATTCAATTTCGTCGCCACGGCAGTCCGAATACAGACCTCCCAGACATACCAATATCATCAAGCATCGTGTGCAAAACGTCTCTCTATTGGCCATGGCGTTCCAGTCAATTCTATCGAACAACGATCACTTCAGAATGAGGGCCGGCCGCCACACCAGGTGGATGCAGTCCCCTCACAAGAGAGTGTGATTTAGGAATCGCCGTTGTTGCAGTAAAGATCGTCTTGAGCCAAAATGCAGATTCAAGTGCATTACTTCGTGGGGCAAACTCCCACATACACCGCAATATGCGGTCCAAAGCACTTGCACATGCGATGATGAGGGAGTTGCTTCACACCATGTAGGAAATCCGCCAGTGTGTAGAGAGATTGCACCTTACCGCGCAAATTCAACTTCCAGAATAAGAAGTGTTGGAAACAGACCAACGCTTTGCGTCGCGGCGTTTCTGCTTTGATCCGATTCGAATCTGGGACGAGCCGGATTACTTTTGCTAAGGTTTTCGCGCCACCATGTTGCGGATGCTCGTCGCCTGAAGACTCGCGTCTGAACCTTCAAACTGAATAAAGCACTCAGGGCACCTTCAACAACTTGAACGGTACTGAGCCTCGTTTCGACATCCACCAGTCGAAGGTGCAAGCGTCAAACAGCACCGCAAAAACGTGGCGTACGCAATGGCCGACGGTGAGCGCGATCGGTTCACAAACTCACTCACGCCAAGCATTGGCAATGAAGGAGGAATCGCGCGGCGCAGAAAAAACGGGAGAGATCCTTGAAGATTGCCGCGATTACGAATCGCGACCGACCGATCGCCTGGTCTCTCAACATGCTAGACAAAACGCCCATGAACAACATCTCGAAGTGCTCATGGACGCATGCGGTATTAACGGGCATCTTTCTTGATTCGCACTTTGACGAAACAAGCGCCTTCCTATCCAGAGTTGCACCTGGCGCGGTGGAACTTTTGCTTTCCTTTAGTTCAAGTTCAAAACGAGCCGAATCGTGCTCGCCAAGGTTTCGATGCAACCACCGAGGATCAAGCTCCTCGGCTGAAGGCTCGCAACCGAGTTATCTAAAGGAACTATGCACTCGCCGCGGTAGAACCGATTCGATTGCCGATAGGACGACGAATCGAAGCGTTGGATACGATTTTATGGCAGCATGTGCGAAGGTGGTTGCGGGTACCGCCCGACCGACCTTCCACAACTTGATCGGCAGTTCTGCCAAACTCGAATTCGACCGAACGTCACTGTGGCGCAGAACCTTGTGGTGCCTGGTTGCCCTGCGCGATTTGCGGCGGCAAGAAGTTTTGCTTTGTGATCTTCCAACTTGCCGGCGGCTGCTTGGGAATGAAGTTCCCCATGAATTGCTGAATACCGGCGCCAATCGCGTTTCGTTTCACGTCGGTGAACTCATAGTGATCCCACTGTGGTGCGAGCTTTTGGTGAAAGTTCGGCGCGTACATGATCATCACTTCCGGTTCATAGTCGGCACTTAGCACGACCTGGACCATTTTGTATTGGGCGCGATCCTCTTGCAGTTTTGGAAACGCCTGCACAAGAAAGGAGTTCGGCTTCGGTGATTCCCCAAGGCAAACCCAGTACCGTTGCTGAATTTGTTTGGCATCCAGGTTAAACACGAACGGTAACGGGCTATTAAAAATCTGCGTGCCCTGCATGTTCGGTGGCAACTCTTGAAGGTTGCACTGTTGTTGCTCACGGTCATACTCGATCAACTGAGTTCCGTTGCAGATCCAGTACTCACCGAACTTGTTCGCGGTCGGCCCATATTCGGGCTTCTGATCCTTCATGCCTTTGTAGAACATGATGTTGTCAACGCGAAACAATCCTTTGTCGGGATTGGCGTATTTGACAACGCCCTCTGCCTTGTGTGCGTGAACGCCCGCGGGCGCGGCTAACAGATCGTAGTGCCAACGCTCGAATTTGCATTCAAGTGTCTTCGTCGATTGGCTCTTCTGCTGCCAAGCGAGCAAGACGCGATCGAGCTGCTGCTGCTGCTGTGCGTTCAGTGGCGGAAAGGGCTGCACCGGGGCGGCTGGTTTTGCGGCCGCGGCGGCGGGTTGTTGCGCGTCCAACTTGGGAACCGCGATGAGCAATCCGGAAAGGACGCCGAGCAATAGAAGTTGACAGCGAGTGGTTCGCATTTTCATAGCCAAAAGCACCATCCTTGAAGGCTTTGGTTACGGAATCAATTTGGAAAGCCCTTCGTTTGGCCTACCAAGGTCCACGTTGTATCAAGTTGATCGGGACAACAGAAAGACCATTCCGACGCCGCAGAGCTGTTTCATCCGTTTTGAACGTCTGTCCGCCACCGGACAACAAGGACGATTCCTGTGGAATCCCGCCAAATCGACAAAAACATCGCCGAATGTCAAATCTGACCTACCTTTGTTAGCAAACATTTCGAGCGCCTGTTCAGCGCCAACCCGCCGAATCGGTACTTCCTAGGCAACGTGCGTGCCCCTCACCTGAGCCTGAGTGTTTGCTATCAACCGAGTCTTCTTGATTTAGCGGTTAATGGCGATCGCGCGAATGTGCCGATGAGTGAAATGTTTCGGGCTGCGCCAACCGTTTCCAATAGTCCAATGGGGGGATCGATGCGACGTTTTGATCAAGCGAGTCAACTGACGCTCAATCGGCGGCAGGTGGCGGGTCTCGCGCTCGGCGGAACCTTGCTGCGACATCCATGGTTGGCGGCGGCGGATGACGCGACGAACGCCTCGGGCGCATCGTTTCGTCCGCAAACGCCGGTCAGCACCACGGTGCGTTTGCAACCGGTGAGCGCGGACTTCGATGGGGCGATTATCCAGGCAATCGCCGTCGACCCCGCGGGTAAGATCTTGGCTGTCGCGGGCGATGATCATGGTATTCGAATCTTGGATGCCGTCAGCATGCGTCGGATTGCGCTGCTCACCGGTCATTCGGATTTGATCCAAAGTGTGCAGTTCGATCCGTCGGGACGCCGACTCGTTTCGGCGGGAAATGATGGAGACCTCGTGATATGGGATTGCCGCGATTGGTCGATCTTGCAGCGAATGCCTACCTCCCATGCTTTCGCAGGCGTCCGCTTTGCCCCGCGAGGACAAGAATTGGCGGCGGTGGGATTCACCGACGAAGTATTCATCATCAGCCAGCAACCGATCCATTCCCAACCCCGCGTCCGTTGTGACTGCACCGATTTACGGTCAGTCGAGTACCGCCAGGACGGCAAGGTTGTCGCGGTCGCCGGTCGCACCGGGAAATTGCACCTATTCCAACGTGGTGGCTACCAACTGATCGATGAATTCACGATTCATAGTGGGCGCACCCATGATATGAAATTCGTTGGTTCGACGTCGATCCTGGCATCGATTGGCGAAGATGGCGGGCTGACCTTGTTTGATACCGATTCTAAGCAAGTGGTCCGACAAGTTAACGTGACGCGAGGCAAACTGTATGCCATCTGTTTGATCGATGAAAAGTACGCGGCCGTCGCCGGGAGCGACAACTTAATCAGTTTGGTCGACATCGCGACAGGCAATCTGGTCGAACGCTTGACCGGACATTCCGGAACGGTGACGTCGCTGGCCGCGATCGGTACAACGCTGTATTCCGGCGGGTATGACGCGACACTTCGTAAATGGCAACTTGAAAGTGTGCTTGGGGGTGCCGAACGGATCGCCGAACGTGACAACGCACTGGAACGTTGACCCGGTTGTGCCATGCGAAATTGGTTATTGCCGGAACGATTAGGGCTTTTGATTGCCAGCCCCACGACGTGTTGAAAGGATTCCTTCCTCTCATGCGTTTACGCTTGAATTAGTCTTTCGCTTTGCTTTGGTTGGGCACACGGAGGTGCCACGAGTGATTCTGAACAAGAAACGATTGCGACGCCCCGCGCGGCCTCAAGTATTGGAGCGCCGAGAGCTGTTCGCTGCCGATCCGATTCACGTCGGCGTCGTTTATCTAGAAACGGACTACTTAGAATCGGACAACGATTACGGTAGCGATTCGCAAGGCGACAAGTTTCTGTTGACCTTCACCGGTGGCGCCGAAGGTACGACGCTTAACCAAGTCCGAATCCGCACCGATAAAGACGGGGACGGGATCTCCGTCGGTGATCCGATATTCGATACCGCCGCCGGTGGACGCGGGAAAGAGGGGTGGCATGACTTCCAAATCCTGACCATCGAAACCACCGACGGACGCACCGCAACGGCTCGGGCAACGGTTGCCGACGGCGGACAGGAACTGATCCTTGATTTGACCAATTTTCGTGCCGGCGACCGATTGGAGTTCACGATCGATGTCGACGAAGTTCTCCGTAACCTGCCGAACCTAGATGAATTCAATGATCGATTGGATGTCATCACGTCGGGCCAAGAGTTTCAAGATTCCATCCTGGAAGCATTTTTTGAGGCGCCGCATTACGAGCCGACGACGGCGGACAGTGTCTTTCTGAACAACTACGGTTCGCCCCGACAAGACTTTGGCCTCAACCTTCCTGACGACGAAGGCACCGGACCGAATAGCCGCCCCAACCGTAGCGCCGCTGCGGTGATGGAATTGACGCAAAAACCAAAACCAATTTCGATCAGCGGGTCCGTTTGGCTGGACAACAATCTTGATGCGGTTTGGCAACCCGGTGAAGTCGGTTTGGCCGACGTTGAACTCACGTTGCTGGCGGTCGACAACAGCGGTGCCTACAGTGACACGGGGCATCGTGTCCGCACCGACGCATCGGGAAACTATACCTTTGACCGCTCGCTGGGATTGATGCCTGGCACCTACCGAATCGTCGAAACGCAACCCGACGGACTGTTTAGCGTCGCCGCGATTCCCGGATCGGTCGACGGTGCGGCTACCGGCGCCGCGATCGGTTTGGACGTCCTCTCATCGATCGAAATTCCTCTCGGTGATACCGATGCGATCGAAATGAACTTTGCCGAAGCCGAGTCGGCATCGATCGGTGGCTACGTTTACCGCGACAACAACGACAACGGCCTCCGTGAAGCCGGTGAAACCGGAATCGCGGGCGTTACGATTCGCATCGTCCCCGTTCAAACGGTTGGCCCACAAGAAACCGTCACGACGGTGACGCTCAGCGATGGAAGTTACTTCGTCAGCAACCTCGCTCCGGGATCCTACGAAGTTATCGAAGTCACTCAGCCGAGCGGCTTGATCGACGGCAAGGACACCGCGGGCACGATCGACGGGATCACTGTTGGCGTCGCTGACATCGACGGCGATGCGATCCGACAGATCGATCTTGATGGCGGAAGCGTTGGTATCGAATACAACTTTGGCGAGTTGGAAACCGGTGAAATCAGTGGGATGGTTTACCTGGCTCGGCCTGGTCAAGCTTGCTATCCGACATACGATCCGGCATTGGCCGAGCCACTTGGCGGCGTGATCGTCGAACTGCAACAACCCGATGGCAACGTCATCTCACGGGTCACGACGACGCCGATGGGAACCTACCACTTCGACGATGTCGTTCCCGGTGACTATCGAATCGTCCAGTACACGCCCGAGGGATTGCTGGACGGTTCGTCGTTTGTCGGGCGGATCGATGGCAGCACCAACGGTGAGTCCGTCAATGGAATGCTGATCCGCCAAATTAGCATGAATCCGGGCGGAACCGGCGTCGACTATCATTTTTGCGAGATCGCCCCGGTGACCTTATCGGGGTACGTCTATCATGATCGCTCGATGGATGGATCGCGCGACTCCGGCGAAGAAGGCATCGCAGGGACTCAAATCTCACTGATCGATGACTCCGGGCAAACCGTTGCAACGACGACCACGGATGCTTCCGGATTCTATCAATTCGAAGACCTTCAACCCGGAACGTACACGGTTGTCGAACAGCAACCGTCCGGGTATCTCGATGGGATCGACAGCGCCGGAACGGTCGGCAACCAAACGGTCGGAATCGCTGGCAACGATCGCATCAGCGAGATCGTAATTCCGCAAGGCATGGGTGGTTTCGAATACAATTTCGGCGAATTGCTACCTGCATCGCTCTCCGGGCAAGTTCACCTTGATCTTGACCGTGATTGCATTCGCGACCCCAACGAAGTCGGTTTGGAAGGCGTCGTCATTCGACTGCTTGACGAAAACGGCACGGTGGTGAAGGAAGTGGAAACGTCGGCCGACGGGACTTACCGCTTTAGTGACCTTCGCCCCGGGCGTTACACCGTCGTTCAAGAACAACCCCAGGGCTTGTTCGACCGCGGCGTCAAAGCGGGTTCCGCCGGAGGAACGGTTGGTACGAATACGATCGAAGCGATCCAACTGGGGTCGGGAATCGATGCGACGGACTACGATTTCTGTGAAGAACCTCCGAGTGAGATTTCCGGTAGCGTCCACATCGACAACGACGGAGATTGCATTCGATCGCCCGACGAGCGCGGTATCGGCAACGTCTTGATCGAACTGCGTGATTCCGACGGTTTGGTGGTCGCGACGACACGCACCGATCCGGACGGACACTACCAATTCGTCGGACTTCGCGGCGGCGAGTACACGGTTTATGAGGTTCAGCCAGAAGGCTATTTCCAGGGCGGGCAAGTACTCGGGTCCGCCGGCGGCGTGATCTTAGGTGTTGACCTAATGTCGTTGACGGTCGCCCCCGGTGAAAAAGCCGTCGACTACCGATTCTGTGAATACGAACCGAGCAGTCTGTCGGGTACCGTTTGGACGGACACCAACGAAAACCAACGGTACGACAACGACGAAACTCCGATCAGCGGTGTCTCGATTAAGTTGATCGATGAATCGGGCAACGTTGTCCAGACCACAGTGACCGACGCGAGTGGCCATTACACCTTCGTAGGACTCGACCGCGGCGTTTACCAAATCGAGGAAGTCCAACCGGAAACGCATTTCCACGGAGGACAGATTGTCGGCAACCTTGGCGGCCGACCTTCCGGTGACGATCGATTGACAAACATCAACGTCGGTGCGGCAATGACCGGTGTCGGATATGACTTTCCCGAAATTCCACCGGCAAAGATTGTCGGTGTCGTGTTTATCGACGGTGAAGCGATCGAAACAACCGGGTTCATCACTCCGGATCAACTACGCGATTACAAAGATGGCCAATTGACGAGCGACGACCGTCGACTCAATGGCGTTCAGATCACTATCCTTGATCAGTTCGGGCAACCACTATCTGATGGCGATTTCCTCTCCGGCGATGCGGTTACCAACAGCGTCGTGATGACCGATCACGACGGCGTTTTTCAATTCGCCGGTCTGCGTCCTGGCACGTATGTCTTGGCACAACAGCAACCGATCGGCGGCAACCTGATTGACTCGATCGATACACCGGGTACCACAGGCGGACTTGCCGTCAACGCGGCCGACGAATACGACGACCAACAACTGTTGTGGATCCAGTCGGTGCCTGCGACGCAGAGCTTTGACACCATCCTTGGCGTCACCGTCGGGGGCGGAGAGACGTCGCACGACAATTACTTTAGCGAAGTCGAGATTGATCTTACGATTCCGCCGCCTCCACCACCTCCTCCGCCGCCACCGCCACCGGTGGAGCCGCCACACAACATTCTGCGACCGCGCACGCCTGAACCGGAAAACATCCTTCCGCCACCGCTGGAGGAATTCCCCGATCCAGAACCGATCGTAATGACGATGCCTCCCGAACGGCTGCTTCCCCAGCCAATCCTCGGTGAAGTCGATTTTGTGACCTGGCACCTTAGCGTGATCAACGGTGGACATCCACGGGGAAAAATAGCTTCGCGCGATGCCTTTATGAAAGTCGCGATGCGAAGCGATACGCAGCTCGACTCAGTCGAACACGAAAAGGACCGCGGCGAATGGCAACTGCTCACCATGGACGGCCAAGTTCGCAAAGAGAGCGAGCAAATAAACTTGGGATCCGAGGACGCGATCGGACTCGCCGGAGACTTCAACGGTGACGGTGCCGACGAGGTCGCGATTTACGTCGCCGGACACTGGTACGTGGACCTGAACGGAAATGGTGTCTGGGACGAAGGCGATTTGTGGATCCTACTGGGAACGGAGATGGATCGCCCGGTCGTCGGCGACTGGGACGGTGACGGAAAAGACGACATCGGGATCTTCGGCCGGAAATGGGAACGTGACTGGCGGCGGATCAAAACCGACGCGGGGCTTCCCGACCCATCAAACCGCTGGCGGCGCTACCTGGAGAATCGCAAAACGTTAGGTTTGGTTTCGATCGAAATACGTCCTGAGGATTGTCGCCGCATGCTGCGTCATGGCGCCGACAGCAGTTTGCGAGCCGACGCGGTCGATCATGTCTTCCAGTACGGAGAAGACGTTGACACGCCCGTCTCGGGTGACTGGAACGGGGACGGAATCGATCAAATCGGAATCTTCCGTGGTGGGCTCTGGATGCTTGATGCCGAAGGCGACGGAAGACGCAAAGCGGGCGAAGAACGTTTCGAGTTTGGACAGCCAGGTGATCAACCCATCGTCGGTGACTTCGACGGCGATGGGATCGATGAAATCGGTGTGATCCGAGGCAACCGAGTGATCATCGATACCGATGGCGATCGCAAAGTCACGGCGGCAGACGATCAATTCGACCTTCCCGATACTCCTTCCGATAGCCAACCGGTCGTCGGCGATTGGGACGGTGACGGGCGTGACGAATTAGGCTGGTACAAGAAAGCCAGCTAGTACGACCGTATCATGTCCTTACGATCAAATCCGACGACGCACCCGATGTTAAACCTTGGGTGCGAACTCGGCTGTGTCAATCGGTTCGGTTGATTCGGTCGTTCGGTGACACGCAAACTAACGGCGTTCCGATTTAACGGCTGGCGTATTGGCAAGGTGATCGCCTTCGAGATCGCTTTCCGGCTCCGGACCATCGATGCGATGGGTCGATCCATGAGCTTTGATCAAATAGGTTTCGCGCGAATTAACTTCGCGCTGATATCGTCGGCGGTACTTGTCGCCGTATCCGTAGCCGATCGTCTGGTACCCTCCGCTAGCGCTGGCCCGGTAGGCTTGGCGGCGCGTGTTGTGCTTGTTGATGACCACACCGACGACTTTCGCCCCCGACCAGCGAAGCATCGACAAAGCTTCCCTCGCGTTCGGCTTACAACGATGAGCAATCCGCATCACTAGGATCGCCGCATCGACATAGCTGGACACTATCGATGGATCGCTGACCATCAACAACGGTGGTGTGTCGATGATGATGCAATCGTAACGCTCACGGGCCCAGTTGATAATGTCTACCAAGTCGGGCATCGTCAACGCTTCGGCCGGGTTCGACGGTAACGGACCACATGGCAACACATCCAAGTATTCGATTGATGATTGATGAATGACTTCTGAGACACCAACTTCACCGTTAAGCACGTTTGCCAACCCCTTGTCGGCCTGCAGATTGAAACGCAATGACAACCGCGGACTGCGCAAATCCAAATCGATCAACAAGGTGCGTTTTCCGGTTTGTGCGATCGAGCAACCGACGTTCGCCGCGAGTGTGCTCTTGCCGTCGCCGGGCAGCGGGCTGGTGATTTGAAACACCTGACTGCCATGCTGCTTTCGCTCCAAAAGAACCGCGGTACGTACCGCACGCACGGCTTCGGCTGCCGGCGAATGGGGCCGATGAACGACCGCGATCTTGTCACACAGCCCCGTTGAACTTGACTCCGTTGACGTCTGAGCCGGCTTGGATCGATGAATATCGAGCGGGATATGCGTGAGCACGGGAACGCGAAGGGTACGCTGGATCTCGGCCGCGCTGCGAAACGTCATCGACCAGAACTCAAGAACGATCGAAAGCACTCCGCCTAGGATAAAACCAATGATCGCACCGGCGAGCAAATCTTTCTTCTGATCCGGACCGATCAACGCGGCACCACCGCTGCCCCACAATTGATCGACCAAGATACCGCCCTCGATGTCGACCAATTTCAGTCCGGCCAATTGTTCTTCGAGCTGAATCAACATGCCTTGAACACTGGCAATTCGCCGGCGATACGATGCCTCGTCCTCTTCAAACCGTTTCAATTCATCGGCGGCGAGTCGTTCGGCCTCAAGCTGTGCGTCGAGATCTTTGATCTCTTTTTGAGTCACCTTCAAGCGTTCTTTCAAACCGCAGATAAACGTGTCGACCAAATCTGTCGCGGTTGAATCGGCGCTGATACCGGCGGTATCAAACTGCGGATCGCCGTCGTCGCCATCGATCTCACGCCGTCGTTGGTGGACGAGGCGATTGAGTTCACCCAACCGTCGCTGCGAGGCTTCGATCTGGGTCGTTAGCGATTTGACCTCTGGATGCGAAGCTCCGAAGGCCATCTGCATCTGCTCGAGCTTGATCTTCAATGGAACGAGAGACTTCTCGATCTCGATGTGTTGAATCTCAAGATCATCCTTCATATTCAATAGCTTGGCCATTCCGATCGGCGCGTCACCAAGGTCGTGTGCCTCGTCACTGAGCTCGCCGATCACTCGCGCGACCAACTCTGCGTTCTTGTCTTGCAACTTCATGTTAGACACGAACATCAATTCGGTTCCGAGCTGTCGCTCACGCCGCTCCAGTCCCTGGCGGATCGATTGCAGATGATCGTATCTCTGACGATGTGGATTCACCGCTTTACCATGCCGATCCCATTGCAACGGGGCTTCGCGACGAAACCGTTGATACTCGCGTTCGAGAGCGACCTGCTGGGGAAGCAACTTGTCCTGGGCTCGATTGATCAATCGAGTGAATTCGTTGATCGTCGACTCACGCTCTTCCTGGAAATGTTCGCCGATCGCACGGCAAACCGCATCGACAACGGCCTGACAAACCGTCGGGTCAGAGTGTTCGAACGACAGATTCGCGATCAAACGATCGTGTGAATCCTTCAAATCGGTAACCGATTGGAATCGGATCCCGCCCCGGACCAACCTGACCAGGGCCCGATCCGTCAGCGCTTCCAACGCCGGGACTTGGCGGAGACGGTTATTGTGCTTCACCCGTCCGACGATCGCACGCGAATTGATGAGCGACTTGAGTAGCTGTCCGCTGGGCAAACCACCTCGCACCAAACCTGTCGACGCATCCAATGTGATCGGTGCGTCGCTACGAAACATTAACTTCGCGGTCGCCCGGTACTCGGCAGGCTTTCGGCCGTGATACCAATGCCCGAGAATCAGGCCGACGACGATGCAAGCGGCCATCAAATAGCGAAATCGCCACAAGATGGAGTGGACCGATTGTCCTTGCTCCTCCAGATTCGCATCGACGATGAGTTGGCTCTCATCTGATCGCGGGGACGAATCGTTTTGGAACATGGGAGGTGGCTGCTATGGAAATCGTACGACAAAACCGTATCCATTTCTGAGCATAGGTTGACCGTACGATCGGGCTGCCGGGATCTCCCCTTTCCTATGAGGACCTTCCCTCAATTCGACCAACTGGACTGAACCACATGCGACAGACCACCCAACAGAGCGGCTATCGACAGCATTTCTATGTTCGCCCAAAACGAGTGTTTCGCCAACATCCAAGATTGCAAACGGCACCAAACGGCACCCCGGGGCATCTCGCTAGCGATACAACTTGAGCGAAATCGTTTCAGCTTGAGCGTTCTCTGTTTCAACACGATCGACGTGCGTTCGTTCGTCATCGACGACGCCTCGCAAATCGTCCCAAGTCGTACGGTCGTCGTGCGCCGAACTCGCCTTTCGATTGGTAAAGACGACAATGGTGTCGCGTGGATCGGCATGTCGAATCGCCCACCGAAGTGCCTTGTCCGAATCGGCTACCAAACGGATCGCGGCGCATTCCTTGACACCATCAAGTAGTTGATGGGCTCGTTTTAGAAATGCGCCACCGACCGTTTCACCGGTGACGATACAGCGATGGGCATTGCGCTCGATCGTCGTCCCGATCCGAGCCAATTCGCTCTCGTTCGCAAACTCACCAAGAGCCAGCACGCACCAGACCTTCCCGCCAACCGTCGTCGCGCGCGCCGTGCGTAACGACGCGGTGATACGATCGGCGCGACCCCCGTTTTCGAGTACGACGGTCGCACGGCCAAAATCAGGCAGACGCTGTCCACGCCCGGGAATCGAACGCAGCGTCGATAAGCTTTCGGCGACTTGATGAACCGAATAACCCAGCAGTACGCCGAGCGTCGACGCGGCGGCCAGATTCGACGCCATCGTATAACCACACAAGGGCGTTTCCATCATCGCACTGGTATCGCCAGCGGACAACATAATCGTCGACATGCCGCCGGATTGATCGATGATACTCGCCCCAAACTCGCAGCCGGTTGTTGTCCCATAACCCAGACTTTGACACTCAGCCTTTTCGATGACGCGATCAATTCGTTCGCTGCCTTCGGGAGCAATGATGACGCCGGTCGAAGTCAATCGATCCGCCAAGCACTGTAGCGAACTCGGCCCGAAATCTTCCCCCGGGGCATCCTTGCCGGTGACAATCAAAACATCAAATTGGATCGCATCGTAGTGTCCATCACGCGCCGCCTTGTCATCGACTTCGATGATCGCGGCCCGACTCAAACAGTCCGCTGACTCTCCGAGCCAATTGATCAATGCTTCGCCGACAGGAAGCGACGTCGTCGACGTATCGGTCATCACGCCGTCGCTGCTACCTAAGTCAGTTTGATAGGCAATCCGCATACCGAACGATTTCATCATCGTTGCTAACATCAAACAAGTCGATGTCTTGCCGCTGCTTCCAAGGACACCGACGGTTAGCAAACGCCGATCAGGTCCGTCGTTCTTTGCCGACGCGATCTTTGCCAGCGCATGATCCGCCTGGCTGACGACGCACTGCGGCAACGGACACGGCAATAACTGTTCGGTCAGGATCGCCTTCGCGCCGCGAGCCAGGGCAGTGGAGACGAACTCAACGGGATCCATCTCGCCGACGCGATAAACCACCGTCTCGCCTTCGACACAACGATTCACATCATTGGTAATCGCATCGACAGAAATGTCGTCGCAACCAAAAAACTTTGCATGAGAAAGTACCGACGCCAGCCGAACCGCAGGTTCGACAACCTCTTCTTCGATCTCAATCGAAGCGGACGTCATTGGTGGCAACCAACACCGCGGCTCGCTTTTTTTAATAGCGACGGTCCGCTCGTAGGCGTCTGCTTTGATCGACGCAGGAAATACAACCGATAGACGATCGTCGAATGCGTGACGCATAGGATGGCCTCCGTGCACATCATGGTTTTTAGATGCCCCAACGTGCCGAGCGATCCTTTCGCTCTCCTTTACGCACGTGCGACAACCATGATTGTTCTTCGATCGCAAAATCGGTCAAGGTCGATTTTGCAGATCAAACAACACTTCACAGCAGTCCGGCATCACGCAACATCATCTGAAGATCAGTCCATGCCGCTTTTTTCGCGGCCGGCTCGCGCAAGAGGTACGCCGGATGATAAGTCACAACCACTTTGCTATCAAAATAACTATGGAACCTTCCTCGCATGCGGCCGACGGACAGTTTGTTTCGCAGCAACGCTTGGGCACTCACGACACCGAGGCAGACGATGTACTCGGGGCGTAAAACTTCCAATTGAGCTTCGAAGAACTCGCGGCAGTTATCGATTTCAGTCGCTTCGGGATTCCGGTTGTTCGGTGGCCGACATTTGACCGTGTTCATGATGTAGACCTCCTCGCGTTCGAACTTGCAAGCCTGGATCATCTTGGTCAAAAGCTGGCCCGCCTTCCCGACGAACGGGCGACCGGAAATGTCTTCATCGCGCCCGGGGCCTTCGCCGAAGAACACGACCCGTGGAGTCACGCTACCTTCACCATAAACCGTTTTGGTACGGCACTTGGCGAGCACATCACACTTCAAACACGACGAGACTTGCTCTGCGTCGGCGGCCAACCGCGCTACACGTTCCTGCTCCGAGAGCGGCATTCCAGGATAACTGCCGCCACCGGATCCGAGGTCATTGGAAAGCTGAAACCCTCCGGCAGGTGACGCAGCGGATTTAGCGGCAGTGGATTTCGCCGGTTTGGCGGGCCGCTGACTGGCACCGGGTGTATTGGCAGACGATTCCGACGCCGCCGGTTGGACAAACGAATTCGATTCGGTCTTGATTGCGTCGTCAAACGCAAAAAACTCGGCGAGCGCGGTGACTTGATCGGCATTCGCCTGGGGCAACCACTGGACGCCGAGTCGCTTCAAGTGATCGGCAAGACCACCGGCCTGGGCCAGGACATCGGCCGGATCGAGCTTCGAAGAGGAATGATTCATGAGCGTTTGATAACACACCGGCTACTGAAATTGCACCACGCGGTTTAACATACCAGTGGCGCGCGTCCACGATTTAGGGGTAGCTGCCTGCTTTTTGTTCCGATTTCAAGTTTACGAGTCTCAGACAGTCCCACCATGCCCGTTCCCCAAGTTGCCATCGTCGGCCGCCCCAATGTCGGTAAAAGCAGCCTCTTTAATTGGTTGGCGGGGCGTCGCTTAGCCATCGTAGACGATTTTGAAGGTGTCACCCGCGACCGGATGACGACCCTAATCAATAACGAAGACGCTTTTTTTGAACTGACCGATACCGGCGGGTTGGGAATCGAGGATCCCGATGACTTGACCGCCGACGTCCGCCGACAAATCGATTTGGCGATCGAATCAGCCGACGTGATCTTGTTGGTCGTCGACGTATTGACCGGACCGATGCCGCTGGACGAACTGGTGGTCGAGCGGTTGCGTGGCATCGAACGGCCCGTAATTCTAGTCGCCAATAAGGCCGACCAACCACATCAAGACACACTGGCCGAAGAGTTCCACCGGCTCGGCCGTGGCCGATTGGTCACCGTCAGTACGACCCAGAATCGTAACCGTTCAGATTTGATGGAGCTGATTCTTGATCGACTGCCTCCGTCGGATGAGTCGATCAACGAACCGACGATGAAGATCACAATCGTCGGCCGACGTAACGTCGGAAAAAGCACATTCGTCAACACGCTCGCCGAGTCTGACCGCATGATCGTCAGCGAAGTCGCCGGGACGACCCGTGACAGCGTCGACGTTCGCTTCGAGGTCGACGGGCAGACGTTCATTGCCATCGATACTCCCGGTCTTCGAAAACGAAAGAGCCAACGCACTGACCTTGAGTTCTACGGCATGCACCGAGCCCAGAGAAGCATTCGCCGGGCCGATGTGGTGCTGATGTTCTTTGATGCCGCCGAAACGGTTAGCAAGGTTGACAAGCAACTTGTCGGCTACGTGATCGACAATCACAAACCGGTGATCTTTGTGATCAACAAGTGGGACCAACTTCATGGCACCGTCCCGACGGATCGCTGGGTGCGCTACATCCGCCGCCAGTTTCCGACGCTTGCCTACGCCCCGATCGCGTTCATCACGGGCCAATCAGGGAAGAACGTTAAGGCCCTTTTAAACCATGCGACGATGCTTTTCAAACAAGCTCGCGAGCGAGTGTCGACGGGACAACTCAATCGATTGTTGCGTTCGGCCGTCGAAGCCCACCAACCGCCGCTGTATCAGAATCGCCGTCCCAAAATCTACTACGCGACTCAGGTTGCGACCGAACCACCGACGATTGTCATCATGTGCAACGATCCAAAAGCGTTTGCCAATGACTACCAGCGTTATCTGCTCAGTGTGTTGCGCGACCACCTCAAGTTTGGCGAGGTCCCGATCAAACTGTATCTGCAAAAGCGACCGCGTAACGACGACATGGACGCAGTCAACAAGTAGATCCGTCAGCCATTAATCACGCATGCCGCCACCGCCTGCCCCCGGCACAAAACCAGTGTCGCTATTGCGATGGATCGTTCCACTCGCGATCGCCTTCGTTCTGGCCGCGATCACCGGACGGTTGTCGGTCCATCATGTCAACGACTCGCCCAGCTATTTGAACTATCCGTTTGATTCGCTGCGGCAAGCGATGCTGTCGATCCGACCGCCGGTCTACCCGATCTTCCTTCGACTGGCCGAATCAAGCCTTGGTGTGGCGATCGTACCGTTACTGCAAGCCTGTATGCATGCGATCGCTTGTGTTTGCTTCGGCGAAGAACTTCGACGACGAGGGCTTTCTGATCGCGCTTCGTTGGTAGCCGCTTTCACCGTGTTGGCCGGGTGCACCGCGACCGATCACATCAGTACGATCAGCACCGATGCGCCGGCTGCTTCACTGGGGGTGCTCACCGCAACGTTACTGATGCGGACGTCGCGAACTGGCGGTCTGGCCAGCAGCGTTGGCTGTGGGCTTGCGGCACTGCTTTGTATTTTCGCCCGCCCGGCTTATCTGTTTTTGGTTCCTTGGGTTGCAATTGCCGGATGGATGCTCAACCGCTGTGATCGGCGGCGACGGTTACCGGCCGCGGCGGATGGAAGGCGAGGCCTTTGGATCGCGACACATGTTGGCGGAGTGATCTTGATTTGGATGTCATGCCGGGCTTTCATCGTCCACGACTTCTCTTTCTTGCCCTTCGGTCATCAAAATCTGTCCGCCGTCGCGGCGCAGTTGGTTTCGCCGGATGACATGCGACGCTACGCAGGCGATGCCGCACCGGCAACCGGCGAATTGCTCCGCCGTGTCGCCGATGATTTGGAACGAGGCGACTTTCGGCTTCCCGAATCTGCCGAAGCGAGCATTCCGACACTGACGCTCGAATCGCAGTGGGGACAAATCAACTATGGAGTCATCTGGCCGGCGGCAAAGGCCGTCGGTCAACGCTCAGCAGACCTTGACTCGGAAACGCCGGATCGAGTCCGTGTCCATCGACTGATCGGTGATTTCAATCGCACGATTATCGCCAACGCACCACTGGCCTACGCCCGCTGGATCGTGCTGGCGATCCGACGCTCGGTTTGGGGATCGCTCGCCAATCTTGCGATGCACCCGCTGTTCCTGGCGATGATCCTTGTCGCGATCGTTTGGTTGCTCGTTCGATCGGCTAGCGGAAGCACAATCACCCTGCCGCCCTTTGCAGCGGGCTGGTACGGATTTGCGATCATCGCGCTGACCTATTGCATCGGCAGCGTCGGCTTAATCATTTTAACGAGCCCACCGATCGGACGCTTTGCTGACGCGGCGGCGATCTTCCTACCCGGCTTGCTGGCTTCACCCTTTATCGGCGATACGACTAAACCGTCAGCCCCGCGTTGAGGCGGCAAAACTCTAGACAGATCGTCGCGCTATTGAGAATGATGTGAACGACGATCACGATCCAAAGCCGTCCGGTGCGTTGATAGACAAGCCCCAAACCCATCGCCAGAAAGAACAACGGAATCGGTGCGGCCCCCTGGCCGAAGTGCATTAGCGCGAACACGAAACTGGACACGAGCAGAGGAACGAGCGATTCAAACGTCCAAGCCGGATCATCATCATTCCAGGAAGCGTCACCGACCAGTTTTTGTAGCCCACCTTGTAACAGCAACCGAAACTGAAACTCTTCGACGACCGGCGTTACGATGGCGGCCGAAAGAAACAGCGCCGCAAACGTTCGGAAACTATTTCTCTCGGCCAACAAGTCCGTCACGGTGTGCTTGTATTCCACCAATTGCGATGCCACGAGGTTGATCAGCAACACCGGGGCGAGAATCCAAATCGTTGCCAGAATTCCGCGCCGAAAGTCCGACAACCGCGGCACCAAGGACAAGCTTTCCGGCGTCGCATCGCGTGTTAGAAACAAAAACACCAACATCAACGAAAACGCGCCGGCGTTGGCCACCATTTGCGTCGCGACCCGCCGCGTCAAGTCGCGTTTAGGTGGCGTGCCGGCAGAGTCGTCTTCCTGAGCAGCCATCTCACCGTCAACGGACTCGCCAGAACCTGTCTCCGCCACATCGGCCGGCCGCGTCGTTTCAGCCTCGCGTGGCGTCGTCGAAACGGCGGCAGGCTGCGCACGTGGTGCCATCAATGACCCGATGACAATGATCATCCCGAACATCACGAAGAAATCGGTCACCGACCAACGCTGCGGCGGACGTGGCAGACGCGTGACCAAGAAATCGGATTCGTCGCCGCAGAGATTTCGGTGTCGATAGCCGGCGAACCACGCGAGCCACAGGCCGGTACCGATCAGAACGGAGCAGAAGACAACCCCGGTGATAATGAAGAAGCCGCCCAGGAAGAACTGCTCGTTGAACATTCCCGCGTCGTCCATCAAGTCAGTTTGCCTCGTCAGGCTCGTCCTGCATCAGGCGAGCGGCGACGATGGTGTAATCGTAACCTGAGTAAACGGTCAAACCGATCGCCGCCCAGACCAGTCCATACGTCGTCACTTTCAGCCAAGCGGCGGGCTCAGCGGATTGCAAAAACAACAGTGCCGCGACGACGGCCGCACACTGAAGCACCATCTTCCATTTGCCCAGCTGGCTGGCCGAGAAATCTTTTCCGCTGCCTTCGATCATTCCGCGCAAACTGGTCACCAACAGCTCGCGTCCGACGACCACCGTCGCCATCCACGATGCGATCGGAGTTCCCACGACGCCGACGAGCGCGATAAAGGATCCGCAGATGATGATCTTGTCGACAAAGGGATCGAAAATCCGTCCGAACTTGGTCACTTGACCGTATTTGCGGGCCCAGTAACCGTCCATCCAATCGGTCGATGCGGCGACCAGAAAAACGATCATTGCGGCCAGATAATACCCCAATGGGATCAAAGTCATCACAGCGATAGCCAATCCGAACCGAATGCTGGTCAGCAAATTCGGCACGTTGTAGATCGATCGCGATGCGGGGGGATTCGTTTCGGCCAACGTCAGAGAAGAGTCTGGTGAGAGGAAAACCCGACGGGGAGTGGTGGGGCTGATTTGATTCATGTTTCCGTTTCCCTATTTATCATGATCTCAAGAAGCTACTGGGGAAAGGGCCCGCCGACGGGGGCATTGTGCGCATGGCACCGCGTGTTGGGCGATTCCGTTGCCATGCCCATCGGTCGAGAGTCGGGAAATCACGGGACTTGCCGCCTTGGCGCGGGTCGACCGAACCCTTCAATTACGGCGATGAGCAAACAAGAAATCGAAACCGCGATCCCCCATCGAGCTCCAATGCTGTTGCTCGATGAGATCGTCGAGCGTGACGAGTCATCGATCGTCTGCAAAAAAACGTTTTCCGACCAAGAGTTCTTCGTTCAAGGCCATTTCCCGGACCAACCGATCGTGCCGGGCGTGATCCAGTGCGAATGCTGCCTCCAAGCCGGAGCGGTTCTGCTGGAACGCTTCATGTCCGGCTCGCCGGATCTACTCCCCGTCGCGACCCGATTGGACGCGGTCAAGTTCAAGCGAATCGTGCGCCCCGGGGACACGATCGAAATCAAGGTGACGCTCAACGAACAGGTTTCCAATGCGTACTTCCTGACCGGCAAAGTCATGCTGGATGGTAAACTCGCCACACGACTCGATTTCGCCTGCAGCGTGACCCCGATCAGCAACCCGCCCAGTAAAACAGGAGACGCGTGATGAGCGACGCGACCACCTTCGACTTTCTGCAACTTGCCGGAAAGACGTTCCTCGTACTGGGCGTTGCCAACCGCAAAAGTGTCGCCTACGCGATCGCCAAAATGATCGAACAAGCCGGCGGAGATGTGATCTACGTTGTCCGTAGTGAATCCCGCCGCGACAGCACCGCCAAATTGCTCAACGATCGTGACGTACGAATCTGCGACGTCGAATTCCAAGACCAAATCGCCGACTTGGCGGCACAACTCGAAGCCGACAACATCGAACTAGCCGGCATGGTCCACTCCATCGCCTTCGCCGACTACCCCGACGGCATTCGCCCATTCCACGAGACGACGAAACAACAATTTCTACAAGCGGTCGATATTTCCGCCTTCTCGCTCACCAACCTCTGCAACGCACTGAAAGATCGGTTTGCCAATGATGCCTCGGTCGTCACGATCGGTATCAGCACGACCCGGATGGCCAGCGAAAGCTACGGATTCATGGCCCCGATCAAAGCCGCACTGGAATCGTCGTTGGCGTTCTTAACAAAATCCTTCAGCCGTTTCAGCCAAGTGCGTTTCAATTCTGTTTCGGCGGGACTGCTAAAAACAAGTGCGTCGGCGGGTATCCCAGGTTACGTCGACTCCTACTTGTACGCCGAGCAGGTGATCCCACGTGGCAAAGCCGTTCATACTGATGAGGTTGCCGCGACTGCTACGTTTTTACTTTCGCCACGAAGCAGTGGCATCACGGCCCAGTCAATCGTTGTCGACGCCGGGATGTCGATCAACTATTTTGACGCCGCGGTTGTCTCCGCCGTCACCAACTCCGAATTCGGTAGCCGCTAGCGAATCCCCTATCGATCGCGGCTTCGCGAAGTTGGCTCTGCTGGCACCGGCAAACGGAAGCCGCCAGATCGCTAAACGCCCGCTCTGAAGATCATCTCCACTCCCCTGCATTTGTCGAATATGAGCCGAGTCATCTACATCAACGGTGAATTCTTCGCCCCCGAAGACGCCAAGATCAGCGTTTACGATCATGGCTTGCTCTATGGTGACGGCGTTTTCGAAGGTTTGCGAGTTTACAACCACAAAGTCTTCCGGCTGCAAGAACACCTGCTGCGTCTGGAAGAGTCGGCACGTGCGATCGGACTAGCGCTCCCTATCTCGCTCGAACAACTCACCGAAGACACCAACGCGACGGTCGCCAAAAATGAAATCAGCGACGGCTACATCCGCATGATCATCACGCGTGGATCAGGACCACTCGGCTTAGATCCGTTTACTTGTTCCAACCCGCAAGTGATCATCATCGCCGACAAGATCACGCTGTACCCAGACAGCTACTATGAAAACGGACTAGAACTGGTCACCGCATCGACGATCCGCAATCACCCCGCCGCACTCAGCCCAAGGATCAAGTCGCTCAATTACCTCAACAACATCCTCGCCAAAATGGAAGGACTCAAAGCCGGATGCATCGAGGCACTGATGCTCAACCACAAAGGTGAAGTCGCCGAATGCACCGGAGATAACATCTTTATCGTTAAAAACGGCAAATTAAACACGCCGCCGATCGAAGCAGGAATCCTTGAAGGGATCACCCGCAACGCCGTTTTGGAACTCGCTCGCGAAGCCGGCATTCCGACCACCGAAGCTCCGATGACGCGGCACGACATCTACATCGCCGACGAATGCTTCCTGACCGGCAGCGCCGCCGAAGTGATTCCCGCGGTCAAGCTCGACGGCCGAGCGATCGGCGACGGAAACGTTGGCCCCGTCACCCAACAGCTCAATCAAGCCTTCCGAGAGCTCGTCCGACAGTAAACACCACCCCACAGGGCCACTCCGGTCGCTCGAGTGACCGAATTCCTGACGATACGCGACAAAAATTCACCACGGCAGACTGTCGCATGCCCGTTCACCCTCAATTCAGGTGTCCACGTTGAATCCGAATGTGTCATCGGACCGATGACCGTTTGTGCAACGGAAGCTGATCAGGAGTGCGTGGGGCAGGCCTAGTCAGCCAATTTCAGTTGCACAGGAAGTCGAGCGGCCTGGATTTTCTCAAGCGAGACTGTGCGAGCGACAGTTCTCCGTGGGGCAGAAAATCCAGGTCGTCTCGCATGCGCGGTCACTATTTTTCGTCGCCACCGATTTGACTTTCGCTTGCATTTGAGCGTTAATACGGAGGCGCGGTCAGACTCGACTGCGTTGTGAGCTATCCCACCAATTTGCCCCATAGTTCTTGGGCATGACAGAATGGTTTCGCTACTGCCTGGCGTTGTTGCGCCGCTGGCGTTCGTGGCGAGTCTGTCACACGAAGACACCCGGAGACGATGAATGAAACGGTTCGCGATCCTTTTTGGCTGCTTGGCCCTGTTGGCTTCGCCCGCACTTGCGACGAGCGATTTCAACAAGATGTGGAAAGAAAAATACATCACCGACGATGACGCCAATGAAGACCTGAAAAAGACCGCCCGCAAGCACGGCTGCTACATCTGCCACGTGAGCAAGCAGAAGAAAGACGTCCGTAATGAATACGGTAAGGCCGTCAACAAATTCCTCAAGGCGGAAGACTATCCCAAGGACTGGGTCAAAGCCAATCCCGAAGAAGCACGCAAGAAAATCTTCGCCGGCCTCGACGAAGCCGCTAAAGAAAAGAGCAAAGACGGCGACACCTTCGGTGACAAGATGAAAGCGGGCAAGGTACCTGCCGTCGATCACGGCAAAGACTGATCTGGCAACGAATCGCTTAAAAAAATCAAAACGCTTGTTTGCACCCGCGCGTGCGGCAAGCGTTTTTTTGTGTCCTGATATTCGTCAATCTATCCCCCACCTAGTTCCCCACACCCCATCGTGTCCGCCATGAAGTCATTCCCCCAAAGCATCGCTGTCGCAGCACTACTTGCCGGTTTCGTCACCGTAGCCGTTCCCCCACTGCATGCCGAAGAAACCGGTGACCAAGGCTTTGTCAAAATCTTTGACGGCAAGTCACTTAACAACTGGAAACTGGCCGAAGAAAACCAAACCGCTTGGCATGTCGAAGACGGCATGCTGGTCTGCGATGGCGAACGTTGCCACGTGTTCTACGATGGCCCGCTTCAACCGATGAAGGACTTTCACTTCCGCTGTGAAGTCAAAACCACCCCAGGAAGCAACGCGGGGATTTACTTCCACACCAAGTACCAAGCGACAGGCTGGCCCAAGTACGGATACGAGTGCCAAGTGAATGTGTCGCACAAAGACCCCAAGAAGACCAGCAGCCTGTACGCGGTTGAGAACGTAGCCGACCCGGGGGTGAAAGATAACGAATGGTACACCCAAGAAATCATCGTGAAGGGAAATCACATCGAGCTCAAAGTCAATGGCAAGACCATGGTCGACTACACCGAACCGGCGGGCAAAGATGCCTTCAGCAAGGATTTCGAACGGCGTCTCAATGAAGGCACGATTGCCTTGCAAGCCCATGACCCACAGAGCAAAGTTTACTTCCGCAATCTTGAAGTTAAGCCGCTCTAGATCGTTCCTCGACCAACGGGAAACGAACAACGGCCGACGGGGCACCGGCAACACAATGCCTTTGCCCCGGGGGGGCTCGCCAAGGCGATCGTTTCCGGTTCGACATAGAGAGTTGACCAGAGTTTCGGTGCGTTCACCGGTGCGAATGCACGGCGGCTGATGTGTCGAACCCGAAACGCTGATCGAGACGGAACACTCCCCGCCAGCGTTGTCCCTAGCCAAGGCTGGCGACGCAGGTCTGACGCTAGCTTGTGAGGACGATCAATTTCCAACCGGGCTTTTTAGGCGTGCTCGGTCGCGACGCTTTCGCCTTTGGGCTGACCGATCGCGTCAAGCAACTCGCCGAACCATGGCGTGTCGATATCGAAAGGCTTGCCGCCTTTGATACGCTCGAATTCAATCGCTCGCAACTCGTCGCCCTGGTCTTCATCTTCGCCGATCACGCCGCCATCTCCTGCGAGCGCACATTCGACGCCCTTACGTGCGCAGCGGGCGATCAATTCGATGTCGGCAGGATTGGCGGCAGCGGCGCGACTGTAGTAGCCGCTTTTCTGCACCAAGGTCTTTTCGGCACCCAACATTTCGGCGAACTGCTTACCGAACCACTTGCCGGGGTTCACCGCATCCAGTTTGACATGGCCGAATGCATCGGTAGGAACGTCTTCACCACGGGCACGCATCTCGTCAACGATTGTGCCAACTCCGGCGCCTTCGGAGATAAAGATATTCACGCAATCGTTCTCATCCATGATCTTTCGCAACCGATCCGCTTCCTGTTGCAGATCGAAGTGCATTTCTGGGATGTAGACTCCATGAACTTCTTTGCGTTCCCGGCTGAGGCCAGCTTCGGGTAAGAAATTCAGATTGTCCAAACGTTTGCGGTATTCCACGGCGGTCGCCGCGGTCAACCAACCACAGTTGCGTCCCATGACTTCGTGCACGATCAGCATACGTGGGTTGGCGTTGTGTTCTGCGACAACGTTTTCAAAGTACTTTGCGCCTTCTTCGGCAGCCGTCCACGCGCCCAAACTCTGCTTAATCGGGATCACGTCATTGTCGATCGTTTTGGGCAACCCAACGACGGTAAGATCGTAATTATTCTCAGCCAAAAAAGCGGCTAAGTCGGCGGCCGTGGTATTGGTATCGTCGCCACCGACTGTGTGCAGCACGTCGACTTGATCGGTCTTCAATCGCTCCGCGGCGACGTGCAACGGATCTTGCCCTTCGCTCACCAATCCGCGTTTGACACAATCGGCGACGTTAGTCAATTTCACACGACTATTTCCGATCGGACTTCCGCCGTGTTCGTGCAAGATTGCGGCCTTCTCGCGAACTTCAGGACCGACGACAAAACTATCGCCTTGCAGCAGTCCTTTGTATCCGCTTCGGTAACAGATAATCTCGACCTCGGGCGCCAACTCGGTATAGCTTTCGATGAGTGCTCCGATCGCCGACGACAAGCAAGGTGCAAGCCCCCCAGCAGTAAGAATTCCGACACGTTTGACTGCCATTGTGTTGATTCCTGTTGTGTGTCCGTCTGGGGTGGAATGAGAAGCCATCGATGGGCTGGCAAACCAAATGCGAGCCATGCACCAAAATATCGAAATCTCGGCGTTTGGTAAGGATCTCGATCGTGAAGATCCTGTGAGGGCGGTCAACACGTCGCTACTGCCCGATTGGGGCACTTCATCTCCGACTTTTTTTCACCCCCAGTGCCGCAGATCGATGCCCACCACGGGTGGCCAATCTCGTTAAACTAGACTCGCAGACGGGGTGAACGCGATTGCTACGAAAAGGTTGGTAGCGGAACGCGCGGAGCGTTTCGGTTCTGATCGGTTCAACGTGAGGTGGCCGGACGATCCAAACTCACCGAAAGCCTCGGCGGCTTCCGCTACGAATATGTTTCTCCCCCGAAAACACTGGCACACCACCAACAGCTTGCTTGATGAAACAATCTTTCGCCTCAGCCGCAATCCTTTTCGCACTTGCAACCTGCGGCGGCCTGCTCGCCCCGGCAACGGCTGCCGATCGACCGAACGTCCTGATTCTATTCCCCGATGATCAGCGTGCCGACACAATCGCAGCCCTCGGCAATCCTGACATCATCACCCCCAACTTAGACCAAATCGCCGACCGCGGCTTCCATGCCTCATCGGCGTATTGCCTTGGTGCGAATGTCGGAGCGGTTTGTCGCCCTAGTCGAAACATGTTGCTATCGGGTCGAACGTATTTCCGCTGGACGGCACCGAAGAACGGAAAACCGCAAGCGAACGCGCCAGCGACGGACACCACGCTACCGGCCGTTTTCAATGCAGCAGGATACGAGACGTACCATCATGGCAAACGTGGTAATACCGCCCAAAACATTCATCGCCAATTTGATCATTCACACTACCTAGACGATTTCAATGATCGGTGGTCGATGCAAGCTGGTCGCAAAGTCATTGACGATGCACTCTCTTTTCTCGACGCGCGCCAAGCGAACGCGGCCAAAAGCGATTCACCTTGGTTGATGTATCTTGCCTTCGCGATGCCGCATGACCCACGCGCCGCGAGTGAAGAAGCGTTAGCGATGTATGATCCCGATACGCTGCGGCTATTCCCCGCTTCTCGACGCGCCCATCCCTTTGATAACGGAGCGGTACTGGTCCGTGACGAATGGACAGCCGTTTGGCCGCGAACCGAACAGGTCCTTCGCGATCAAATACACGATTACTACGCGGCGATCACGACCCTCGATCAGAATATCGGCCGCTTGATCGACCGCCTGCGTCGCGACGGCGAACTGGACAACACCCTCGTCGTCTTTTCATCGGACCACGGGCTCGGGATGGGAAGCCACGGATTGATGGGCAAGCAAAATGTTTACGAAGCCGGTTACAAGGCTCCGATGGTGATGGCCGGCCCCGGTATCCCTCACGGGACCAACAATGATCCTGTCTACTTGATGGATTTGTTTCCGACGTTGTGTGAACTTACCGGGATCGCCGTTCCAGACGGCTTGGATGGAGAAAGCTTCGCGGCGATGGTCCGCGAAGGAAAATCCGGGCCGCGCGACGCTGTGCTGCTCAGCTACACCGACACACAGCGGGCCATCCGCCAAGGTGATTGGAAACTGATCTACTATCCCCAATCGCGGCGAACTCAGTTGTTTAATTTGGATCGTGATCCGAACGAGCAGCAAGACTTGTCAAACGACCGGTCGCAATCCGATCGCATCAATTCGCTTTTCACGGTGATGAAAACGCTACAAGACGAACAAGGCGATCCACTTCAAATTCCTGTGGAACGCCAACCTATGATCGAAGACGATTTCATCGCACCGGAAATCCGGCTGGCCAAATCAGGCCGTCCGAGTTTATCGGCAACGCCATCGGGATTGCACTCGACCGAACTTTCCGGGCAACAAACGGGAGACCCATTCTCCGTCCTTCGCCCCGAGGACGGATACTTCGCGGCGGTGTCGGTCGGTCTTAGCCGAACGGCCCCAAAAGTAGTCACGGGGATCCGGTTCGATATCGTCAAAGGTCCAGGTCGCGACGCTGATCGATGGACCGAGGTTGTCGGCAACCCACAATCTCGCTGGACACCGCTACTCGATCAAATGAATCCTAAACGCCAACCGATCGGAATCTATGGCACAGCTGACGGTGTTCTGCGGCGGCTTGGTTTCATTCAAACCGATACTCGAATCGCCCCGACGTTCGGCGGTTCCGATGGCGGGACTCCTTTCGAGGTGCGCATCCCAACGGAAACGAACACGATCGCCTCCAAGCAATTCGCGGGTTTTCACGGGACGGTAATCTCCGGTAAGCAACAAACCGTGATCGAGTCGCTCGGATTGCTCTACCTACCCAACGGCAAGAACTAGCTCGCGTGATGGACATGAATCTGAATTCGCTCCCAGTGTTTCGTCGGCCCAACCCACTGATGTTGTTGGGGTGCGTTGTCGTGTTGGGGCTCCTGCAAACCAATGTGTGTGACGGCCAACGCCGCCTCGACGAACCGCCGATCGATTATCGCACGACTGATGCGGATAACCCGGTTTCTGATTTGGCCGACAAGGTCAACTCGGGCGAAATACGATTGGAGTACGAACCAGGCTTCGGATACCTACGTTCGATTCTTGAGGAACTGGAGATTCCGATTTCGTCGCAGGCACTGGTGTTTTCCAAAACCAGTTTGCAAACCGGGCGTATCGAACCGAAAAACCCGCGCGCGTTTTATTTTAATGACGACGTTTACGTCGGCTGGATTCGTGGCAGTTCGCTGATGGAAGTCGCCACGGCGGACCCAAAACTGGGGGCCGTGTTTTATTCAATCCAAATGCAACCGCGTGGTGCTTCGATCCGCCGCGAGCATCATCGCTGCTTGGTATGTCACGAAAAAACTACCGATAGCGGCAAAGTCCCACTGCACACCATCACCAGCGTGATGACCCGCGATGACGGGCAAGTCAATCTGCTGCTGGCCGAATTCGAGACCGACCATACCAGCCCTTTCGAGGAACGGTGGGGCGGCTGGTACGTTACCGGCCATTCCGAACTAATGAAACACATGGGAAACGCATTTCTAGAAGGTGATGCTTTGGTCCCAATGCAACCAGCGTTTTTTGACCGCTTGGATCACGCCTTTGATACACGACATTGGCCCGCCGCGACGAGTGATATCGCGGCGTTGATGGTGCTGGAACACCAGGTTGAAATGCACAACCGAATGACAAACGCAAACTATGCGGTTCGTCGGTCCGAATATTTATCCGACGCCGGAAAACGGGACGACGAGGCACACCACCAACAGATCAACCAGGCCGCGAAATCAATCGTCGAGTACCTATTGTTTTCCGGTGAAGCGAAGCTGCCTTCACCGGTCACGACATCCAGTCCGTTCGCCGACGAATTTGCTCAACGTGGCCCATTCGATTCCCAAGGTAGATCACTCCGACAATTTGATCTCCAGACGCGTCTATTCAAATATCCGTGTAGCTACCTCGTCTACTCCGAGCAATTTCAACAACTTGAACCGGAACTGCTTAAACGCGTCAAAGGACAACTTCGTGCGATCCTAGAAGGCGACAACCAAGACGCCGCGTTCGAACATTTGACCGCGGCAGATCGGGAGGCGATCTTGAACATTCTGGTCGAAACCAAAGTCCTATAGTGGTCCGCCATTTGCTATGCGAAACTTTTCGGAGCCCCGCTTCATTGGAAATCAAGTCACGTGCACGTCGCATGCACACACTGTCCTTCCCCAGCCGAACGCACCTGATGTCCACAATTTCGATCCGCTTGTTGCCGTTATTGATCTTCGTTGCGTTTATGACGCACGCCTATCCGCAAGACGTCCCGGCGGAAACAGATCAACCCCAGACGGATCGATCTGCTCAAGCGAATGACGCGGGCAAACCGAAAGAGTCAAAACGCAAGAGCTATCTCGGTCGCGTGCTTGCGCAACCGATGAGCCACGTTGGGGCCCCGTGGCTGATTCGTCCCGAACGTGACGATGAGGAAAACGCGTCCGAGTCTTTTAAGATGCTGGAGCTTAAGACCGGAATGGTTGTTTGCGACCTCGGTTGCGGCAACGGTTATTGGACGCTCCCCATGGCACGCGCCGTTGGCGAAGAAGGCCTTGTGTATGCCGTCGACATTCAACAAGAAATGTTGCAAAAGTTAGGACAACGCGCCGCGAGGTTCAAAATCGAGAACATTCGCCCGACTCTTGGTCAAATCGACGACCCCAAGTTACCTCAAAACGAGATCGACTTGCTTTTGATGGTCGATGTCTACCACGAATTCTCACATCCCCAATCGATGCTTTGGGAAATTCGCCGCAGCCTGAAACCCAATGGCACGGTGGCGCTTCTTGAATATCGGGAAGAAGACCCTAACGTCCCGATCAAGCCGCTTCACAAGATGTCAAAAATTCAAATCATGAAAGAGTACGAGGCGAACGGATTTAAGTTGGTCAAGGAATACAACGAGCTTCCCTGGCAGCACTTGATGTTTTTTGCCCGCGACGACAGTCCGCTGAAGGCAATCACCCCGATTCCGGCAAACGAAGTGCTCCAATCGCTGAACAAATAAACGAAGCCGATCGACATCCTTCGAGAGTGAGGCTTGTCATGCTGCAAGTAACCTCGGTGTCGCAGACAACAATCTTGGGCAATCGAAATCGGTGATGGCGTGGTTAGCTATACTAGCGATACAGATCGTTTTCCGATCTATCTTCCCCGTCCATCCCCTTTGACTGTCACTGATATGATTCGCACCCTGTTACTCGCCGGATGTTGTGCCCTTTCCTCGGCCACATACGCGCTCGCTGCCGAGCCGACCGCATCAGAAGTGGTGAAAGTCTGGCCCGAAAGTCCGCCCTCTTGGACGCCTCCCACCGAACCGGAAGCCGATCAGACCAAAGCCGACGGTAGAAAGGTCGCCGATCGACACGTCATTCGCTTGGGGAATGTCAGCACACCACAATTGCATGTCTTCCCGGCCAAAGATTCAAAGACGACGGTGATCATTTGCCCTGGTGGTGGCTTCAGCATTTTGGCATGGGATCTCGAGGGCACCGAAATCGCGAGTTGGTTGCAAGATAACGGCATCAGCGCCGCAGTACTAAAGTATCGTGTGCCCACGCGAAGCGAGTCGACGAACTGGGTCGCCCCCGCTCAAGACTTGCAACGAAGTGTTTCCCTGATTCGATCCGGTGCCATCGAATCACTCCCGACCGAAAACATCGGGGTACTTGGCTTTTCAGCCGGTGGCCATACCGTTGTCCGCGGGACACTCTCGACGGAGCGGCTTTACGAAGCCAATGACGATCATGACCAAGCATCCGCCCGCCCGGATTTTGCCGCATTGATTTACCCGGCATACCTGACCAAGAAACGAGACTCTGCCGAAATGGACGAAACCTTGGTCGTGACAGAAAAGACTCCGCCATTCTTTTTCGCTCATGCCTTCGATGATCCGTTGACACCCATGGGAAGCGTCGGCTTGTTCGCGAAACTAAAAGCACAGGGAATCCCATCGTCGCTACACGTGTTTTCTTCCGGCGGACATGGATTCGGAGGTCGGGATACCGGTGCCGAAAAGGACGCATGGCTGCCGATGTTCAAGGCGTTCCTGCAAGATCGCGGTTTTTGATTCGTAGCGACATCCGCAATACGCCCCATACCCTGGCTATACAGCTCGAACGCTGGCGATGGACGATCACGTCTCCGGTTGCAGTGCTACTCGCCGAGATGCGTTTCGGTGTTCGCAGATTCATTGAACGCTTCCCCTTCTAACAACCCCACTCCCATCACCATGCCAGCGAACCGACATCTTTCCGCACTCGCTCTCTCAACATTAGCGCTGTTACTTGCCTGCACGACTGCCTTCGCTCAGCACCCCAACGTCGTGATCGTGATGACCGACGACCAAGGCTATGGCGATCTGTCGTGTCACGGAAACCCGATCCTAAAAACGCCACAACTGGATCAGCTTTACGCCGAATCGGTACGATTGACGGACTACCACGTCGCACCGACTTGTTCGCCAACGCGGGCGGCGTTCTTGACGGGGCACTGGACCAATCGCACCGGCGTATGGCATACGATCATGGGCCGTTCCATGCTTCGCGAAAACGAAGTCACGCTCGGAGACGTATTCACGGACGCCGGTTATGCGACGGGCATGTTTGGGAAGTGGCACCTGGGCGATAACTACCCCTATCGCCCTGAAGACCGTGGATTTAGTGAAGTGATGCGTCACGGAGGGGGAGGCGTCGGGCAAACACCTGACCACTGGGACAATGCGTACTTCGACGGCGCTTACTGGCATAACAGCAAAGTTACCCCAGTGAAAGGATTCTGTACGGATGTCTTTTTCGACTACGCCAAGAATTTCATTCGCAACTCCGTCGAAAATCAAAAACCGTTCCTGGCGTATATCGCAACCAATGCGCCGCACGGCCCGATGCATTCGCCGCCGAAATACAGCAAGCCGTACGAAGACCAGAGCAAGCACTTGGCAAACTTCTACGGGATGATAGCCAATATCGATGAAAACGTAGGCCAACTACGCCGCTTGTTAGACGAACTCGACATCTCTGAGAATACGATCTTTATCTACACGACTGACAACGGAACGTCGTCTGGCGAGAAGGTCTTTAATGCCGGTATGCGTGGTAAAAAAGGCAGCCAGTACGATGGCGGTCACCGAGTGCCATTCTTTGTTCGTTGGCCGTCTGCCGGTCTCGCGGATGGCCGCGACGTCGATACGATCACCAGTTATGTCGACATCGTTCCCACATTGATTTCGATGTGCCAAATCGACTCGCCAAGCGATGTTAAATTTGACGGCGTTGACATTTCACCACTGATTTTCGATCGCGCCACCGATTGGAAAGATCGCTATCTGATTACCGATTCGCAACGGGTCAAAGACCCGGTCAAATGGAAAAGTTCGGCCGTAATGTCAGATCGTTGGCGACTATGCAACGGCAAAGAACTGTATGACATGAACGTTGACCCGGGACAAAAGAAAGACGTAGCCGAAGCTAATCCCGAGGTCGTCGAATCGATGCGAGAGTTTTACGAACAGTGGTGGGCTGAACTTGAGCCATCGTTCTCGCAGTCAACCGCGATCGGGCTGGGACACCCCTCGGACAATCCGGCACGACTGACCAGTCACGATTGGATCACGACCAGGATGACACCTTGGAATCAGTCCCAAGTTCGCCGCGCCTTGAACGGCGAATCGAATACCGGATTTTGGAATGTCAACGTGATCTCCGACGGACGCTATCGCTTTCGCTTGCGTCGTTGGCCCGACGAAGTCAAAGGACCGATTTCGCAACCATTGCCGCCGGGCGATCCTGTCCCAGGTGATCGCGCGTTCCGAGAAACACCTGGCAAGTCTGTCAATGCGGTCAAGGCCAGCCTCACCATTGGCGAGCAAACCAAATCGACCTCCGTTGCACCAGACGCAGATGAGGTCATCATCGAAATGGATCTGAAACAGCAAACGACCCGGATGACGGCCCAATTCGAAACGGCGGACGGCGAGGTATTCGGTTCATACTTTGTTTATGTCGAAAAGCTGTAGTTCCCGCGACCCGTGTCACCCCCGCTACGCGAGTGACAGACGACAACCTCGACTGCCATCGGGCGCTCATTGCGATCGACACGGTGGCAGCAAAACGCCCGAGTCGCGATCTACCCTACGGGCAACTTGATTCTTGAGTTGCGGCTCATCGACCACAGAACACGCCGAATGGGAATTGCCGCACCATTCACGACGTTGTTCGCCCGAAGCAGTAAAACTCGATGCATTTTCCAATGCCTCGTGGGCAGGTGGCTATATTGAAGGTTCGATCGCTACAGTGAACCGCCAGGGCCGTCACGTGCTTCGTCGAGATGATGGTTGCAGAATCGCGAGAATCAGAATTTCGAGTCTACGGCGGCCGTCTCTGCCAAGTGACAATCCGGTAGTGCTCGTCGATGGTTAGCCAGAACAGGAAGCTTTCATAGCGACGAAGCACTCGCCTTGTTTTGCCGGCCGCCGCCGTATCCCACCGTAACCTTGCCTACCTCAACAATGTCGATGTTTCGAACTCTGGTTGCCCTAACGGCACTGCTACAACTCGGTCATGCAGTCGCGGCACAATCCAACCTGCATGACGCTCTCCTCGAACGCTCGCCCGATCAAATAGCCAAGCACGCCAAAGTGCTCGGTGACCCACGGCGTGGGGCGATCATCTTTTATTCTCAGCGACTCAGTTGCAGCCAATGCCACACCGCCGGCGATGGCTCGAAGTTACTCGGGCCAGACCTAGCAACACTGGCGGACCGGGCGAACTACGCTCATGTGATTGAGTCAATTTTGCGTCCGAGCAAAACAGTGCTCAAACCGTACACGACGCAGAAACTGCTACTCGAAGACGGCCAAGTGATTGTTGGATTGGTCAGCCGCGGGTCCGACGACAAAATCTCAGTCATGGTGCCGGGCGAAGACGCACCGCGACTAATCGATGAAACCGATATCGAGTTACGCAAAGACGCCGATTCGGTGATGCCCGTCGGCTTGATCAACCAGCTCGATGGCGAATCAGAATTCTACGATCTGGTCGCCTTCCTCGTTGAACTTGGGCAACGCGGACCAAAGGACGCCGCGATGCTCAAACCTGATCTTGCCGCAATCACTCCGCCACCGCTTCCCGCGTACGAAAGCAACTTGAATCACGCGGGGATGATCAAGGACCTCGGCGAACGTTCCTTCGAAAACGGAAAACGCCTGTACCAATCACTGTGCATCAACTGCCACGGAACCAAGGATCTTGAAGGTTCACTTCCCAACGCACTTCGATTTGCAAGTGGCGTGTTCAAAAACGGAAGCGATCCCTATTCGATGTACAAGACGATCACTCACGGTTACAAGATGATGTTGCCTCAGCGTCAACTGGTCCCCAAACAAAAGTATGACGTCATCCACTACATCCGCGAAGCCTACCTTCGGCAACACAACGATGGACAATTCTTTACAGTCACCGATGAGTACCTCAAGTCGCTACCCAAAGGCAAGCTTCGTGGCCCGGCGCCGAATCGAAGCGAACCATGGCGTGAAATGGATTACGGGCCATTCTTGATCAGCACCTACGAGCTCAAATCGCCGACAACCCCACCGCGTCTCGGAATTACCGACGAGGAACGCCAACGGGCGCGCCAGGAAAATCGTCCCCCGGCGGAAGTCTGGCCAGACGACGTCAACTTTGCCTACAAAGGCATCGCCGTTCGATTGGACAATGGCCCGGGAGGTGTTGCGGAAGGTTCACACTGGATGGCGTTCGACCATGACACCATGCGAATAGCCGGAGCGTGGTCAGGCGAGGGCTTCATCGATTGGCGCGGAATTCTGTTTAACGGCAATCACAACATGACGCCAAGGACCGTCGACCGATTGCATTTTGGATCCCTGCCGGGTCCGGGATGGGCGAATCCTCAGACCGGATCGTTCGAGGACCCAAGACTGCGTGGCAAAGACGGCCGCGCGTACGGCCCCTTGCCTCGCCAATGGGCGCATTACAAAGGGCTTTACAAACATGGCGATCGCGTCGTGATCTCTTACACGGTCGGCGACGCCGAAGTCCTCGAATCATTCCATCTGAAACAAGTCGACGGCAAAGCTGTCTGGCAACGCACGTTGAATGTCGGACCATCGACGCACGACCTTCGCTTGAGAATCGCCCCCTCCGACCAGACCATCGCTACGGTCAATGGCGGTCTGTCAGTCGAGCCCGAAAAAGGGTATTTGACCGTTGCCATCTCCGCTGACCGAACCCCTATTCGTTTTGATATCCTGACGACCGAACGTAAGCACCAGATCCAACTTGACGGTTTACGGCGATCGCCTACCGAAGACCTCCGACCGTTAACCATGGGCGGCGAATCACGCTGGCCGGCTTTGCAAACCAAAGCGTCACGCGGACTGGAGACGGGCGCGTTTGCGATCGATACGTTGACACGTCCGACCGATAATCCGTGGAAAAGCCGATTGCGGATGTCAGGGCTAGACTTTTACGACAATGACGATTCGTTGGTCGCATGCTGCTGCGACGGAGACGTATGGCGAGTTGACGGGATTAGCGATCCCAATGGACGCCTCACTTGGAAACGCATCGCGTCGGGACTGTTCCATCCGTTGGGGATCAAGATCGTCGACGGAAGAATTTTTGTCACCTGCCGCGATCAAATCGTGGTCCTCAACGACCTCAACGGTGATGGTGAAACCGACTTTTACGAGTGCTTTAACAACGATCATCAGGTCACGGATCACTTTCATGAGTTTGCGATGGGATTACAAGCAGACTCTGATGGCAATCTTTATTACGCCAAGAGTGCCCGGCACGCGCGTGACTCGCTAGTGCCTCATCATGGGACGTTGCTGAAAGTAAGCCGCGACGGCGAAACCACTTCGATCGTTGCCAACGGCTTTCGCGCCGCAAATGGTGTCTGCTTAAATCCGGACGGATCGTTCTTCGTCACCGATCAAGAAGGACATTGGAACCCGATGAACCGGATTAACCGAGTGGTTGCGGGTGGATTCTATGGCAACATGTATTCCTATGGCGCCCCGGACGATTCTAGTGATGACGCAATGGAACAGCCTTTGTGTTGGCCGAATAAACCTTTTGATCGCTCGCCTTCGGAACTGTTGTGGGTTGACAGTGATGTTTGGGGACCACTTGATGGGACGCTTTTGAATCTGTCGTATGGCTACGGAAAAGTCTTCGTCGTTCCGCACGAAGAAATTGACGGCCAATGGCAAGGTGGTCTGTGTCGCCTACCATTGCCAAGTTTCCCCACCGGTGTGATGCGAGCGAGATTCCATCCGAGCGACGGCCAGATGTACGCCTGCGGGATGCAAGCTTGGGGAAGCGATCAAGACGAAAGCCCCGGAGGGTTGTATCGTATTCGCTACACCGGAAAAGCATCTCACCTGCCAACTAAAATCCAAGCCCACCGATCCGGCGTGACGATCACCTTCACCGAACCCGTTGATCCAAAGCTGTCAGCGGACCCAAGCAACTTCCTAGTTGACACGTGGAGCTTAAGACGAACGAAAAACTACGGAAGTGCTCGCTACGATGAACGGAGTCTGACCGTCGAATCCGTCGATGTTTCCGACGACGGACGTGACGTCACGTTAATGATCCCAGACATCGAACCGACGTGGTGCATGGAGATTTCGTACAAATTACGTGATCGAGATGGGCAACAGTTCCTCGGCACGATTCAAAATACCATCCATGAATTAGGAACTCGCGAAAAGTGACGTCTCCGATCGATGCTGAGCACGTGGAGAGTGACCAATCGCAGCGCAGGACGCCTAATCCTTACGACAGCCCACGTCCTGACACGACCGTTCTACGCAGAAGAGCGGTCGTGCGTCCGGCTTGCTTTGCCGTAGTGACGGCGCTAACGGCAATCCTCATCGCGATCCCCGGAGTCGTTATGCTCAACCAAAAGATGCAGGTGATTCCGACGACGACATTTATATCCGGTGTCGAATTGAATGGTGTCGCGATGGATAACACGAGTGTGATTACGTATTCGCTAGGGATCGCGTTGCTCTTCTTGCTCTCGGGGATGTATTTCCTGGCATTGTCGTTTAAGAACTGGTCAGAAAACCACTCGGCGATCCGATCAGATCGAACTTCGCAATTTGCGTCCGTCAATCGTCGATCGGTTCCGGTGCTGGCTCCAGCATCGACGATTGAAACGGATGACTGATCATCGTGTAGGTGCGATCGGCATTGTGCGACATGGGATTATCAGCGTCTCGCTCGGAACTCCAGACGTTCCGACCCTTGTAGTTGGCATAGAGGTTGTGGTGCGAAAAACGTGCAAGTGTCCAGTGCCATTGCGGGCCGTGGTCGGTTTGAATCGCCTTGAGGTGTAAGAACGCTTCTGGATCCGTGCCAACAGAGCAGACGAAGGCGAACAGGGCTCCGTCCAAAGTTTTCGCATCTGAACTTTGCGATCGATAGAAAGGTTGAGGAAGCAGTCTTAGTTCGACACGATCACCAGACTCCGAGATCGAATGCAACGCAAAGTCACGCCCAATTGCTCGCATCTGACGAAGTCGAATTGCAGCGGTCGCCCCTGCCTGGCCAGCTGACCCCGGGACGGGTTGGGGGCGGACGCCGGAACGAGGTTGCCAAGTGTCGAATTCACCTACCGAGCGAAGCTTGGTCGACGAAAGTGAATGGAGTTCATGCACTATCGCACGCTGACCGGCTGCATTCACGTACCGCCAGATACAAGCCACCGCTTCGGCAGTCCCCTTATGAGTCCACACGTAAACCGCACCATAAGTTGAACCTTGTTGTTGTGGTCGCCCCCAAACATAAAGCGGTCCTTCGGCCATCTGAAGTTCCGATGAATCGCTTGCCTCTGCTTCGCGCAAGATCCGGTATTCACCAGAGACTGAATCAAACAGGCGGCGCCAAGCTGCTTCGGTATCGGCTTCGTCGGCTAGGCAGGACGCCGAAACGACAGCCACCATCACGAGGGAAGCCAATCGCATCCCCACCGTCGAACAATTTCTGGACCGCCGCATTGGATCTCCTTAGCATAGGACGACGCGAGTTTGTCTTGCCACGAAACAAAACTGGGTATGAGTCAATTTCAACAACGAACTCTGCCCCTCGCGGGACTTCACAAAACCCATTATAGACACACCGTCTTTTCCATGTCCAACCAAAAAGCACTGCCCCCAATCTGCCCCGTGCCGTCGGGCGAGCGATCAATAGTGGTTCGCTTCAATTGTAAATTTGGATAAGCTTTAAGGTCACGATACTGGTGGTTTACGCTTTCGAGAAAACGAAGATGCTCCGTTCATTCGCAACTTCACGTCCGAAATTTTTACTTGCCGTTGTTTTATTGCTGGTCACCGTCGTGAGGACAGATCAGACGTTCGCCGACGACCCAGCTCGTTCGGAAAAGTTAGAAACGGCAACGTTTGGCGGCGGGTGCTACTGGTGCACCGAGGCAATTTTCCAGCAGATCGATGGCGTGCAATCGGTCAAACCAGGGTTCATGGGAGGTCGCAGTGACTCCCCCACCTACGACCAAGTCTTGACCGGACGTACCGGCCATGTCGAAGTGGTCCAGCTTCAATTTGATCCCGAGCGAGTTGGTTACGAAAAGCTGTTGGAGATCTTTTGGAAGACGCATGATCCGACAACTCGCAATCGACAGGGCCCCGATCTGGGTTCCCAGTACAGAAGCGTCGTCTTCTATCACTCCGACGATCAAAAACAAACTGCGATCGAATACAAAACGTTGCTCGCTCGTAGTCGTACATTTCGAGGCCGGATCGTGACTACCATCGAGCCGGCTTCAGAATTTTTTGTCGCCAAGGACGATCACATTGACTTCTTCAAGAAGAATCCAGAAAACCAGTACTGTGAGCGCTACTTGGTCCCCAAACTGGAAAAACTGAAAAAGCAGTTTCCCGACGACCTCAAGGATCACTCGTCCAAGTGAAGCACTCATCAGGATGCCTATGAGCTTTTCGAAACCCGCAGCTAGCCGTGAACACGGTTCTTGAAAGTATCCGGCGATGCATGCCCGATGCGAACGCGTTCGCGCGACGGGTTCAATTCACATCTGGTTCATCGATTCGGGCACACCGTTTGCTACCATCCCGCCAAGTCACCTGCGACGCTTCCCCATTCGCAATCGATGCGCAAGGAGTCGTCGCCCTTCGCTCCTTCGCGCTTATTGCCGGTGGGTCAGCTTCGATGTCTTTTTTGCAACGGTTCTTCAGGGTTCGTTTCGTCAAGCTCTTCTCAGTAACGCTCCCCTTTGTCGGTTTCACGGTGCTTTCCGCACAGGCAGCTTGGTCGGAAACAGACCAAAACGACGAAACCGCTATCGTCGCATCCGCATCACCCCCGGCGACGCCGCCGGTCATCATCCGTGTCTCCGAGGACTTGTTTAATTCCGGATCGGAAATCGAGAGCACGTCAGATGTGGACAGTTGCATTTTGGGAATCCGCAACCTCGGTGAAGCAGACGTCATCGCGAATACGTCGATCGAATTCGTTCCGGCGAGCGATGCGGCGCACTTGAAGATTCGCTTTCGAGGCCACTTCACCGCCGACACTCGAGGCCGAAAAGGCCCGGCGATCATTCAATCGCAGAGCACGATGCGGTTTGATTTACACATGTCGGCAACTTTCGACCGCGAGGACGGTTTTGTTGCTGGAGATCCGGATGGTGATGTGATTCCCACCGAGTCACGTCGGACCGTGTCGAGCACGCTCCCCGGATTGCGTGGCAGGATTGTCAAGAATGTTGCTCGTCGGCGGATGGCTGAAACCAAACACCAGGTCGAGCAGATCTGTATCGCGAACGCACGCGAACAGCTCATTGTCGAAATGGAGCGACGGGTCAAGAAGCAACTCGAACAAGCGAATCAACGGCTAGTCAATTTGAAAGCTCGCTTGAAAGAGCAGCCCTGGTACGACGAGGTACCAACGTTGAATTTCACCAGCGAAGAAGGCTATCTGGTCATCCAAGTGATCGGTTCCGATGTCGATCCAGATTCCATTGACTTTCAGTTGCCATCTGATTTGCCCGCACCGAACTCTGGCGCGATGTCAGAGTTGCTTTTGGCGCGAACTTGGGTTGATGAAAAGGACGACACCAATGCGCTCCTTGACTATGCCGCTTCTTACCCAAGCCTTGTGAACTTGACGCTGCAGGCAGCCACCAAGTTCGCACTTCCATACCAACAGCATGACAATTGGTTGGTGTTCGCTTTACATAAGGACGAAAGAGATTCGGAAGAGAACGAGCGCCGCACGTTTTTTGTCAATCGAAATCAACGCGGCGAATGATTTTGCGGCCGTTCGAACGAAGCGTAATCTGCGGCGTCTGTTCCATCATAGAACTCAGGTGCGATCCCCAAGCCGATGGGCGTTTGCGCCGGCTATTGCGTCAACCTTCACTAGCGCCAATCGGCTGATTTGGGACTGCACCAAGGTAACACTCATAAGAGACACCATGTCAATTGACGTGATAGGCCGACAGATGGATCGGCCGCCGCCTGATGTCATTTAGAAAACCTTGGTTTGCGATCGCGTTAGCGAATCGATTCGTCTGGCAGTTCCGACCCGATGCCTTGGTCAATCGGCATTCGATCGCTTTCTTGGTCAAGCCCCACCGCTTTCATCGCACGGATTAAGCGTCGCTCCATTTCGGCGATCGTCGCGGCATGTTTTGCATCATGAACTAAATTCGTTGACTCTGCGGGATCGGCTTGCATGTCGTAAAGCTCGGCCATGTGACGATCCTTGCTGCCGTCACCGTGTGGATAACGAATGTACTTGAAACGATCCCCGCGAACCGCACGCACGTTTGGTGTGTATGGGAACTGCTTTTCGTAGTTGTAATAGTACAGCCACTCGGTGCGCCATTGATCAACATCACCGCTCACCAACGGACGGATCGACTGGCCATGGATGTTTTTCAACGGTTCCGCGCCGGCAGCGTCCAGAATGGTGGGTGCGACATCTGTCGTCAGTACTTGTTTGGTGATTCGAACCGGGCTTTTGGTCCAACCGGGATAGCGGATGATCATCGGCACGCGAAGGCTGCCTTCATGTGCGGTGCGTTTGTCGACCATTCCGTGTTCACCTTCGAGCAATCCGTTGTCCCCCATGAACACAAACATTGTGTTGTCTAGTTCGCCTGTTTCGTTCAGATACTCCACCAATCGGCCTACGCTATCGTCGACCGAAAGAATCGTCCCCCAATAGGCGCGAACCATTTTGGCGAAGTCGACCACCGCGCTCGCTTTGTCATCGGGGAACTGTTTTCGCCAGTCGAACAGTGGGCCATAGATGCCGTGCCAGGTCATCAAGCGTTGAGTGATCCACTTGGGTTTGTCACCTAGCTGAAACGATGAATGTGGATAGTTGACTTCGACGTGATCGAAAGCATGTTCATATTTTGGCTCCGGATAATAGAAGCTATGAGGAGCTTTCTGCCCGATCATCAACAGGAAGGGTTTGTCATCGGACTGCTTCTTCATCCAGTCCAGTGACATGTCCGTCACAACGGTGGTGTAGTAGCCTTCGACAACCTTTCTTTCTTTACCGTTCAGATTGAACTCGGTATCGAAGTATTGCCCCTGGCCTTTGTGAGTTACGAAGTAATCAAAACCAGGACGCGGCTGGTCATTCTTTTCCCCCATGTGCCACTTTCCGATGTAAGCGGTTTGATACCCTGCCGCTTGCAATCGCCTGGGAAAACTATCTAACTCGGCGGGATAATCGGTGAAGTTGTTTGTGACGCCATGCGAATGGGCGTACAAGCCGCTTAAGATCGTCGCACGACTGGGCGAGCACAGACTAGTCGTGCAGAACATGTTTTCTAAATAGATCCCCTCGGCCGCCAGCTTGTCGATATGCGGCGTCTTTAAGTGGGGATGCCCCGCGCACGACAGCGCGTCGTAGCGGATGTCATCGCACAACATCACGACGATATTCGGCTTGGATGTCTTCGCCGACTGGGCTGTCACTTCAAGCGGCGCGACGACCAGGGTGGAAAAGGCGAGTAACGCGAGAGCCGATATCAGTCGTGCGTGGAGTCTCATTTGATAATCGATTTGGTCCGCAGGAGTTCGATAATTTGGTCGGCACACTCGTCAATCGAGTTTTGCGAGGCATCGACGACCAAGTCCGGTGATGCGGGCGGTTCATAGTCCGCCGTGACGCCGGGAAAGTTTAACAGCTCGCCGGCGTCAGCTTTGGCATATTGTCCTTTGGCATCACGTTCTCGACAAATTTCCAGCGGCGTCGCCACATGAACGACAAAGAATCGATCTTCGCCGATGACCTTGGCAACCTTTTGCCGGACCTCTTCGCTCGGCGCGACGAAGCACCCGACGCAGATCAGACCGGCGTCATTAAGCGAATGGGCGAGGTAGGCACTGCGGCGAAGGTTTTCGCTGCGGTCTTCGGCGCTGAACCCGAGATCCCTGGAAAGCCCTTTCCGCACATGTTCTCCGTCGATAATCGAAACGGCACGGCCAGAGTCGAATAGCTTTCGTTCGACGGCTTGTCCGATCGCCGACTTGCCGGCCCCGGTCAGTCCCGTCAAAAGGACCGTCGCCGGCTTTTGACCGAACCGCGCCGACCGTTCCTCGTCGGTCACTTCCGATATCGCTTGGTCATCCCCCTTGGAGGCCGCCGGATCGTCATCCCAGACCGACTTCGATTGTCCGTCTCCGGATTTATCCAAGATCATCCCGGCGGCAACGGTCGCGTTTGTGATTCGATCAATGACGATGAACGCACCGGTCGAACGGTTACGACGATAGGCGTCAAAATGAATGGGGGCCGACAGCGTGATTCCCACACGACCGATCTCGTTCAATTCCAGTTCCGGCGCTGGACTGCGGTGCAGCGTGTTCACATCGACGCGATAGTTTAGTGTGTCGATGGTTCCGGGAACCGTTTGTGTGGTGTGCTTGAACAAGTAGGTCTTGCCGGGGACCATCGATTCCTCGTTCATCCAGACCAGCATCGCTTCGATCGAATCGCGCGACTTGGGAACATTCCCGGGGCGAACGATCATGTCACCACGCGAGGCATCGATCTCGTCTTCCAACGTCAACGTGATCGACAACGGTGCGAAGGCTTCTTCCAAATCGCCGTCATAGGTCACGATCGATTTAACCTTGGATGTCTGCTTGCTGGGCAAGACCATGATCTCGTCACCCTTGCGGATGATGCCCGAAGAGATCGTGCCACAGAAACCACGGAAATCCAGGTGCGGACGATTGACGAACTGGACCGGCATTCGGAAATCTTGCAAGTTGCGATCGCTGCCGATGTAAACCGTTTCCAGAAAATTCATCAACGTCGAACCGGTGTACCACGGCGTCCGTTCGCTACGGTCGACGACGTTGTCACCGTCGAGAGCACTGATCGGAATAAAGTGCAAATCGGGCAAGTCTAATCGTGTTGCGAACGATCGATATTCATCGCAGATCTCTTCGAACTTTGCCTCATCAAAATCGATCAAGTCCATCTTGTTGATCGCGACAACGATGTGCCGAATTCCCAACAGTGAGACGATAAAGGAGTGACGCTTTGTTTGAGTCAGTACGCCGTGACGAGCATCAATCATCAAGATGGCTAAGTCGGCGGTCGAGCCTCCGGTCGCCATGTTCCGCGTGTACTGTTCGTGGCCCGGCGTATCGGCGATGATGAACTTTCGCTTTGCGGTACTGAAGTATCGGTAAGCGACATCGATCGTGATGCCTTGCTCGCGTTCGGCCTTCAAGCCATCTGTGAGCAGCGCGGGGTCAAACTTCCCGCCGGTCGTCCCGACGATTTTTGAGTCAGCTTCGATTTGAGCCAAATGATCTTCGTAGATCATCTTGCTGTCGTACAACAGGCGACCGATCAACGTTGACTTTCCGTCGTCGACACTACCGCAGGTGATGAACCTCAGCAGTTGCTTATTCTCGTGCTGCTTCAAGTAAGCTTGAATGTCGGTCGCGATCAGATCGGATTGATGGGACATGAAATCGGAGGTTGGTTTGAAGTCTTGACTGGGTCGCCGCGCAGGATCCGAGGTCAGCGTCGATGCTGAGCTGCGGCTGTCGCTTAAAATGTCGCCTTATGCTCTGCGAAACTCGCGTTCTGCTGTCATCGCGGTTCTTCGATGATGTTCCGCACTGGCAACCAGGTGCCGGGGCGCGTCCCGGCTGAAATACAAAAAACGGCTGAACTAGAAAAACCGCGGCCGATACTCGCGGCCGCGTCGATCAAATGGAACAGGACACCGGCGGTTGGCTAGAAGTAGCCCCGTCGTTTCTTCTCTTCCATGCCCGCACCACCTTCGTCTTGGTCGATGATTCGCCCTTGGCGTTCGGAGGTGGTCGCGAGCAACATTTCCTGGATGACGTCAACAAGGTCGGTCGCTTCGGATTCGACCGCCCCGCTGAGCGGATAGCAACCGAGCGTCCGGAACCGCACCATCTTTTCCTCTTCGACTTCACCGTCGAGCAACGGCATGCGATCGTCATTGCGCAGAATCAAGATGCCGTCACGATTAACGACTCTTCGTTTTTGCGACAGATAGAGGGGAACGATTGGGATTTTTTCCAGATGGATGTACTGCCAAACGTCCAGCTCGGTCCAATTGCTCATCGGGAACACACGAATGGATTCGCCTTTATTGACCCGTGCGTTGTAAACGTTCCAGAGTTCAGGGCGTTGATTTTTGGGGTCCCAGCGGTGCGACTTATCGCGAAAGCTAAAGACGCGCTCCTTCGCGCGACTTTTTTCTTCGTCGCGACGGGCCCCACCGAAGGCCGCGTCGAACTTGTATTTGTCGAGGGCGGCCTTGAGCGAATCGGTTTTCATCAACTCGGTATGTCGTTCACTGTCCTCCCAGGGCTTGATCCCATGCTTGAGGCCTTCCTCATTGATGTGCACCAGCAATTCGAGGCCGAGTTCCTTGGCGACGTAGTTATCGCGGAAGTCGTACATTTCCTTGAACTTCCACGTCGTGTCGACATGGAGCAGCGGGAAAGGTGGTTTCGCCGGCGCAAATGCCTTCAGTGCTAGGTGAAGCAGAACTGACGAATCCTTGCCAATGCTGTAGAGCATCACGGGATTAGAGAATTCCGCAGCAACCTCGCGAAAGATATGAATGCTCTCGGCTTCGAGTTGTTTCAGGTGGGTCAGGCTATAGTCCGACATCAGCTCACTTTAAGGGAGGCAAAAATCACGTTCGCGTAGTGGTCTGCCATCGGCGTGCCAAAGTTGCTCGCCCCGGCTAACGATGGGCGGGGCCGAGTATAGTCGCCGACCGGTTCAATCGGAACGGGTTCGAGAATGAGAACGGCGGTTGGAAACACGAAAATGACGGCGGGGGAGTGACGACACAATGCGGACACGGGGCAAGCGGGTTGGGTTCCGTCGCCCTCGTCTTTTCTTCGCTCCCGTTGCCACCGCGGCCGATGACGTTTAGGCTCTTGGATTCTGCGCCGGCAAAACCAAATTGATGCCGGACAATCTAGTTGCCTCCGGAGTGAATCGGTGTCGGGAACCTGCGTAATCGGTTTGCAGTGGGGAGACGAAGCAAAAGGCAAGTTGGTCGATTTGCTCGCCCCTCAGTTTGATCTAGTCGTTCGTTATCAAGGTGGCGCCAATGCGGGCCACACGGTGGTCGTCGGTGATGAAGTTTATAAGCTGCATCACATCCCAAGCGGGATTCTGCACGGCGGCGTCGAAAACTTGATTACGCCCGGCGTGGTCATCAACCCAGAAACGATCATTACCGAAATGGACGGGTTGGCCGGTCGAGGCATCGATTGCGCCAAGAACATGCGGATCAGCGAGCGTGCACATTTGGTGATGCCATGGCACATCGCCGAAGATCGCCAAATTAACGCCACCGCAGTTCGCGGTGAGTCGATCGGCACGACGAATCGCGGCATCGGTCCGTGCTATCGCGACAAAGTCGGCCGAACGCACGCGATTCGAATGACCGACCTGATCCAGCCGACGCGTGACGAACGCCTCACGACGGTTGCCGAACAGAAGCAAACAATCTTGCGAAATCTCGGCGCGTCAGAAGAAGAACTCGAATCGATCGCACCGCAACGGGTCGTCGCCAAGGCGGCGCAGTGGGCCGAGCGACTCGGTCCGATGATCGCCGACACGACCGACTTCGTTCTCGATGCTTGCGAAGCTGATAAACGCATTCTTTTCGAGGGTGCCCAGGGCGCGCTGTTGGACATCGACCACGGGACCTATCCGTTTGTGACCAGTAGCAACAGCAGTGGTGTCGGGGTTTGCGCCGGCGCCGGTGTCCCGCCACGTTGGATCAATACCGTCTTAGGCGTCTGCAAAGCGTATAGCACCCGTGTCGGCGGCGGACCCTTTGTGACCGAACTCGAAGACGCGACCGGCGATCGAATTCGCGAACTTGGCAATGAATTCGGCACAACGACAGGACGCCCACGTCGTTGCGGTTGGTTCGACGCCGTTGCCGTTCGGTACACCGCACGACTAAGCGGTGTGACTCGATTGGCACTGATGATGATGGACGTGCTCGCCCATTTGGATGAGCTGAAAATTTGCGTCGCATATGAACTTGATGGCGAACGGATCACACGCTTCCCGAGTCATGCCGATCAACTTCGTCGCTGTAAGCCGATCTATGAAACCATCCCAGGTTGGAAACAACCGGTCGACGACGTTCGACGCGAAGAAGACTTTCCCGCCGGGGCTCTTGAATATGTCAAACGAGTCGAAGAACTCGTTGGCATCCCCGTCGGCGTATTGTCCGTTGGGCCGGATCGATCGCAAACGATCTTCACGTCCCAGGCTGACAAGTTGAACCTACAGCCAATCGGAGCCTAACGGCTACGTTGAGCGACCAAGAGATGAACGCCAAGGAATCGAACCCCGCCGATTCGGCGGATTCCGTCCCGAAACTGGGGCCACTCCCCGACCACATCGCCATCATCATGGATGGAAATGGGCGGTGGGCTCAATCACGCGGCATGCCTCGAATCGAAGGGCATCGCCGTGGCGTGGACACCGTCCGAATGGTCAGCGAAACCTGCACCGAACTTGGCATCGAAGCCTTAACCCTGTATTGCCTTTCCAGCGAGAATTGGAAACGCCCCCAACAAGAACTCGACTTCTTGATGGAACTCTTGGAACGCTACTTGGTCGAAGAAAGACCGCTGATCATGGAGCAGCAATTGCGACTGCAGGTCATCGGACGACGCGACCGCTTGCCCGATAGCGTTATCAAGGAAATGAACGAAACGATCCGCCTTTCCGCTGGCAACCCCGGTACCAAACTTGTCTTGGCGATCGACTACGGTGGTCGCGACGAAATCACGCGGGCCGCTAAGCAGCTTTGTGACGATGTCCAGGCCGGTCGACTCGGCCGAGCTGAAATCGATGAGCAAGCGATCAACGATCGACTTTATACGCACAACCTCCCGGACGTCGACTTGATGATTCGGACCGGCGGGGAAATGCGAGTCAGCAACTTTTTGCTCTGGCAACTGAGCTATGCCGAACTGTGGGTCACTGAAACCTGCTGGCCAGAATTCCCAAGGTCAGAACTTGAACGGGCGATCGAAAACTTTCGGAGTCGTGATCGACGTTTCGGAGGACTCTCGGTTGGGCAGTGACATACGGCGACGGAGTCGAATTGAATCACGTTTGCCCCCGTCAGAGCGAGGCGATTGATGCTCCGCGAGCGAGTTTTTTCTAGCACGATCCTAATCACGCTGACCGTCATCCTGCTATGCCTAGACGGTCTCCGTGCCGTCAATGGTGCGCCCGGGTTGTGGCTGCTGCCGCTGCTATCGTTTTTTGCGATCGGCACCGCCTGGGAAATGTCGACGATGCTCAAACAAGGCAATCACCTGATCCGCCCTAAATTAGCAGTCTTCGGTGCCGCGTTGATCGCGCTGTCGGCGGCGGTTCCGTATCTTTGGGCAATTGGCGGAACGACCTATCCGGCGGATTGTCCTGTCGGACGACTAGGCTGGATCGTGCTCGCGGCGACCTTGGCGACGTTCATCATCCTGATGGCCGAGATGCGCGAATATGGCCGAGTCCCAGAAGTACAGCTCGGAAGGGCGATCGAACGAACCAGCACGGCCGTTTTTGTCTCCATGTACGTCGGATTGCCGATGGCCATTTTGATCGCGATTCGCTGTCTCGATGGCCCGGGCATTCCTGGGCGTTTCGGATTGGCAGCGTTGATCACGTGCGTACTGGTGACCAAGGTGGCCGATATGGGGGCCTACTTTTCTGGAAGAGCCTTTGGAAAGCACAAACTGATTCCGCGGCTCTCGCCTGGAAAAACCGTCGAAGGCTCCATCGGTGGCATTTTAGCGTCAACGATCGTTGCTTACGTTTGCCTGAGTGTCTTGTTCGAAGCGCTCGGGGCGAGCGTCGCCGCCGGTCCAGGCACTACGTCCCCGCAAGTTGTCAAAACCGGATTGGTATCGTTTTTGGCACAGCCACTCTGGGGGGCATTGGCCCTCGGTCCGACCTTGGCAATCACGGGAATGATCGGAGATTTGGCTGAATCGTTGTTTAAACGTGACTGCGACGTAAAGGACAGCGGAAGCCTTCTCCCAGGTTTGGGGGGTGTATGGGACGTGACGGATTCGTTGATCGCGTCAAGCATCCCAGCATTTTTCTGCTTCGTGTCCGGAGTTGGTGGGTAATAATCGCGTGTGGAGTCGACGTAGAGGCGATACCATAGTCGCCGCCTCTGGCAGATTCACCGTGCTACTAGACAAACGAACCCCTGTTTGTCTGATTCAGAACCGTTTTGATGTCCACAAAGAGTTCGCTGTAAATTTCTACGACGAGGAGACCATGGCCCGCAGTCGGCCCTTGCTGAATGACTGAAGCCACATTGACGGTCAGCGCCCCCGAAGAGCTGCTACAGCTTTTCGGCCCACGCGACCAGCATTTACGCATTTTGCGACAGTTATTCGATGTCACGATCACACATCGAAACGGACGCGTTCGGATCGCCGGCGAAGGCGACAACGTGAACGGTGCGCTGCGCGCGCTCGAGAAACTGCGGCACAAGATCCAGAAACAAGGCGGTATCGCGGGCGGCGACGTGGAAACGGCGGCACTCGAAGAAGGCGCCCAACCGCGTGATGGCGGTAAATCGGTCAAGCCGGGTGCTTCAGCAGGCGCCTCGGGCGAAGACATCCAAATTCGCCATGCCGGACGCCGCATTCGTCCACGAACCCGAGGCCAAGCTCGTTACGTCGACGCGATCCGTGAACACGACCTGACGTTCGCGACCGGTCCGGCAGGCTGCGGGAAAACGTTTCTTGCCGTCGCGACCGCGGTCGAAGCTTTAAAGGCAGGGCAGATTCGGAAGATCGTGCTGGTCCGGCCCGCCGTCGAAGCCGGTGAGAGCCTGGGCTTTCTTCCGGGGGACCTACGGGCGAAGCTAAATCCGTACCTCCGTCCGCTGCTTGACGCCCTGGGAGAGATGGTCGACTACGACCGAGCACGCGAATTGATGGAACAAGAGACAATCGAGGTGATCCCGCTGGCATACATGCGTGGGCGGACGCTCAACGATGCGTTCATCATCCTTGACGAAGCTCAGAATACGACGATCGCACAGATGAAGATGTTCCTGACGCGGATGGGCGAGCGCAGCAAAATGGTTGTCAGCGGTGACGCGACACAGCTTGACTTGCCACGCGGCGTCACAAGTGGATTGCATGATGCCCTGCGCCGACTCAGTCGGATAAAAGCGATCGGCGTGGTGAGACTGTCAGGCGAGGACATCGTTCGTCACGCCTTGGTGCAACGAATTGTTGAAGCCTATGACGATGATGATCATTCCGTTTCGGCGCGACAAAGACGCGGCAAAGTTCGCGTGGTCGCCGAATCCAACCCAAATGGCGAGGAAGCTCTGGATCGATAGCGCCCTCCGGGGTTTCGATCCGATGTGATGAACGGTCAATCCAAGACTCGGACCCGCCAAGAACGAATCGAATCGCTGGGAATCCCCAAGCCTCGATTTGTTCAGTGGTGGATCGATAGCGACAAGGCCGACTGGGCGGTGCGTTCTGCGATCGGTCTGTTCGCCGCCGCTGCCCTGCTGATCATTTGCAAGACTTGGGAACCACGGTTCGCGTTTCGTAGCGGATCGATCCCGACGCGCGACGTGATCGCCAAAGTCGACTTCGAAATCGAAAACGAAATCGAAACCCAAGCCCGCCGGCTGCAACAAATCCTGGGCGTTCCGGTTTTCTATCGCAATAACCCCGCGCCGCTGCAACAGCTTGGCGCGCGGCTGAGCAATCGCTTATTCGTTGTCCTCGAAGCTCCTTCGATCGAAGAGATGAATGAGGACGAGAAAGCGGCGTTCGGCGAATTTATCGCCAACAACCCACTCGCGCCCGAAACTCTCGATGGCAGTCGACCGACCGACGAAGATCGCTTCACGGCACTGAAGGCGGTCTTTAAAAATGATGCCGAACTAAAAAAACTGCAAACCGCGTTCAAGCATTTGGTCAAGGACGAGTTTGAGTACGGCGTCATCCAGTCGCTCAAGCACGATCCCGAACAGGGCAACCAACAATTCATTCGTGTGTACACCGTCGATCCCGCCGACGCAGTGACCGTCAACGTCGAAGACGTTCAGGTTGCGTTGATGGGCGATCGGATCGAAAAAATGCTAGCCGAGGAATTTCGCTCGCTTTACGGCAACGACGTCAGTTCCGATCAGTACAGCTTGGTCGCAAAGATGATCAGCCGCTGGATCGGATCGCGGTTGCCCGAATATGAAACGCTGTCCTACGACAACCAGGCGAGCGACAAAGTTCGCGCCGACGTCGCCGCTAGCGTCGCGCCGGTCATGAAGCAGTACTACGCCGGCCGATCCGAACTTGCCAGCGCCGGCGATCCACTCGATCAAGATGAGTTAAAGCTTCTGCGACAAGAGCACTCCCAATGGACACAGTACCGTGGCACCATTGATCGAATCTCGCGGTTGGCAGCCTACGGTGGGATGATCGCAGCGTTGTACCTGCTGTGCGGTTCTTATATCTTTTTTGTCGACGATCGATCACAGGTCATGGATCGCGTCAAACTATCCAAACTACTGCTGCTGTTCGTCGCGGCGATTAGCGTGAGCTACTGGGTCGCTAGCGATCGTTATCGCAGCGAGCTTGCGCCGTTGGTCGTGGCCTCGATCATCGCCGCGATCGTTTATGGTCGCGACTTGGCGTTGTTGTTGATGGCAGCCGCCAGTATCAGCGTGACACTATTCCTCAACGAAGACCTGCGTCACCTTGTGATGCTGGCTGCCGCGACCACCAGCGCGACATTGTTGACGGGCCGAATCCGATCGACCAGCCACCTGCTGTTTGTCGGTTTGATTTCCGCCGCCGTCACGATGTTAACCATGGTCGGCGTCGGCATCGTCGCCGGCGAAACCATGTCGGTCGGTCAGATCACCGAAACCAACGTCGAACAGATCATTCCAACGTCCACGACATTCATCGACGTGCTGGCAGCACTTGCGATGGACAGCCTACGGGCCGGGGTCTTCATCATTGTTGCCGCCGCAGCCTTGACGCCGGTGTTGCCATTTATTGAGAAGTTTTTCGGCGTCCAAACCGACCTCAGTTTGCTGAAATTGAGCGACGCAAGTCACCCGCTACTGCGTCGCTTGGCCCAGCGAGCCCCCGGGACCTACAACCACAGCATCAATGTGGCATCAATCGCCGAAGCGGCGGCCGATTCGATTGGCGCGAACGGATTGTTGGTCCGGGTCGGGGCTTACTTTCACGACATCGGCAAGATGTTCAAGCCCGAGTACTTCATCGAAAACCAAAGCGGTGTGAACCAACACGATTCATTGCAGCCGGCAATGAGCACACTTGTGATCATCGCCCACGTCAAAGATGGCGCCGACTTGGCTCGCAATCACCACCTGCCACAACCGCTGATCGATCTGATCCTACAGCACCACGGAACGACATTGGTCGAGTACTTCTTTCACGAAGCGGCCAAACGCAGCGAGGAGAATCCTGACGAGAAAGAAGTCAGCGACAAAGACTTCCGCTACCCTGGCCCGAAACCACAAACCTTGGAAGCGGCCGTGATGATGTTGGCCGATGCCGTCGAAAGCGCCAGCCGAACGCTGGTCGATCCTACCCCGGCCCGCATTCAAAGTTTGGTCGATAAAATTGCCCAAAAGAAAATGGCTGACGGCCAGTTCGACGAATGCGGACTGACGTTTCGCCAGTTGTACCTGGTTCGAAAAAGTTTGGTGAAGTCCCTTACCGCGATTTATCACGCACGTGTCAAATATCCCAGCCAGCAACCCGCCTGAGAATTCGGCGACCGAAACGTCGACCAATGGCAGCGGCGACAGTTCTGCGGAGTCCGACTGTCGACCTCCCCATGCCGCCGATCACCCCACGACCTCCGTCACGATCGATCTCGTCTGGGACGAGTCTGTCGAGCCCTGGAAGTCCAAACTTGGCCTGACCGACGACCGAATCGTCGACGCCGCCCGTGCGGCCGCCGTACATCTCGGTTTTACGTGTGGGCAACTGGGAGTACGCGTGACCGATGACGCGACCATCCACATCATCAATCGGGAACACCTCAATCACGACTATCCGACCGACGTGATTAGTTTCCCCTACTCCGACGATGCACCCCATTTGGAAGGCGAACTTGTCGTAAGCATCGAAACGGCCAACGAGAACGCTCTCCAATACGAAACAGAAACGGTCAGCGAGCTGCTGCTATACGTGATTCATGGGGTGCTGCACATCGGCGGTCTCGATGACCAAAGCGACGAACAACGCGACGTCATGCGTGCCGCCGAACGCACGGTGATGGGTGTCCTTGGTTTGAACGGGATTTCTTCCGGGGCTCCACAAGCATGAACGAGCCTTGGCCATACTTTGTCGTCTCCGCCTGCGGCTTCCTGCTCAGCAGTATCGGCGGCTTGGGAGCGGAACTACTTGACTCGTTCGCCGGCCGATCACTCGAAGCGTTTTGCCGCGTCAAACGCAATCGCGATCGCTTCGGAGCCGTTCTTGAGCATCAGGATTCGGTGATCCGAGGTAGTGAATACCTGCGGATGATCGGGACGGTGTTATTTCTTGTTTCCGGAACGGCGGCGTTGATTATTTCCAAGCAAGACTCCGAAGCAATCGGCTTGACTTGGGAGATCGGAACGCTGTTCGCATGGACGCTGCTGGCGATCATCTCGATGATGTTCGTGCACTCCTGGCTGCCGGCGGTCGTGACGCGTTTTGCATCGGCCCCGGTGCTCTATCACACCTGGCCGTTCTGGCGAGCCCTTTCGTCGGTGATGAACCCGTTCTCGATCCCCGGGGATGTGATCGAAGCATTCACGGCGCGGTTATCCGGAAAGAATGAATCCGAAGATGATTCGGAAGAACTGATCGAAGACGAAATTCGGACGATCGCCGCTGCGGGCACCAACGCGGGGATCTTTGGACCCGGGGTCCGCGAAATGATCCAAAACGTGATGGAGCTGAACGACGAAAACGTCGGCCACATCATGACCGTGCGCAGTGACATCGATGCCATCGAAATCGGCGACAGCTGGGACAAAATTCTTGAGACAGTGATCGAGTCGGGGCGGACCCGATTGCCGGTCTATCGCGAAACACTCGATGACATCGCCGGCGTCTTGTACGTCAAAGACCTGCTTCCCGAAATCGTCGACGGAACCCAACCACGCAAGACACTCGAAAGCCTGATGCGACATGCCTGGACGGTGCCTGTGGACCGCAGCGTCGAATTTTTGCTGCGCGAGTTCCTGCATAGCCGAAGTCACATGGCGATCGTGCTTGACGAATTTCAACACACCGTCGGAGTGGTCACGATCGAAGATGCCCTCGAAGAGATCGTCGGCGAAATTGTTGACGAATCCGATGAGCACGAGGAAACGCGTTTCGACATCCTTGACGAACACACCGTTGTCGTCAGCGGCCGTGTGATGATCGATGACCTAAACGATCGACTTCACTGGGACCTTCCCGAAAGCGACGATTATGAAACGATCGCGGGATTTGTGCTCAGCCACCTTGGCGAGATCCCGGAAACGGGCGCCAACTTCACCATCGGCGACGCCGCTTTCGAGGTAATCCAGGCCACCCGACAAAAGATCGAAATGATGGAAGTGCGCTACGCCCCGGGGCAGCGTCTGGCCGTCTAACGGGCTGACGATCGAGCTTCGCGTCCGAGTCAGATTCTTTGGTCGAGAGGTGGGAGCGCCGTGTCGCCGCAAAGCGTCGACGGCGTCCGCTACGGGTTGCTGATTTGATTGGTAGCAATTGCGTGACAGAAACCGTCATTCTGGCAGGCCAGTGCATGACCTGACCCGATTTGCAAGCCTCGATCTTAACCTGACGTTCGTTTCTTGCCCAAAATGCCTCATTCATCACGTGTGGTCATTACGTTTTGGCGACTGATTTATAGAATTCTGAAAAGTTTCCGATTTGGAATACTCGATACAACCCGTACAGTCCGTCCCATTTGATTGGGGCCGACCGTGCCAGCAATCTCGCCGCTGGCACAGAATCCAGATCCCACCCCGATCGAGCTTGCCGCCGATCGACAGAATTCGAGCATTGATTCGTTGATGACTAATAAAGATGTCAAATCGGTCACCGGAATCACCGTGCGATTGGCCGGTGATTCGGGTGACGGAATGCAACTACTGGGGACCCAGCTAACCAACACGAGCGCCCTAGCGGGCAACGACGTGGCGACCTTCCCGGACTTTCCGGCCGAGATTCGTGCCCCGCGTGGTACACGCGCTGGGGTCAGTGGATTTCAGGTTCAATTTGCGAAAGAGGAAATCTTCACCCCTGGCGACACGCTTGACGCCTTGGTCGTGATGAATCCCGCCGCGTTGGTGACCAACATCGGCGATTTGCGCAAAGGCGGAATCTTGATCGCCAATGAAGACGGCTTCACCGAGAAGGACTTCAAGCTCGCCAAAGTGGACGCCAATCCGCTCGAAGCGACGGTGATCAACGACAGCTATCGCTTATTCCGTGTCAACATGACCGACCTGACGCGGAAGGCGGTTTCCGAGCACGGACTTAGCCCGAAGGTTGCCGACCGCTGCAAAAACTTCTTTGCCATGGGTTTGGTGTATTGGTTGTTTGGCCGATCGCTCGATCCGACGTTGCGATTTATTGAAGCCAAATTTGGAAAGAAGCCAGATGTAGCGGCGGCCAACGAGGCGGCCTTGCGTGCCGGTTGGGCGTACGGTGAAACGACCGAAGCATTCGGCGAAAGCTATCAAGTCGAGGCAGCGGAACTCGAGCCGGGCACCTACCGCAACATCATGGGCAACCAGGCGCTCGCATGGGGATTGGTCGCGGCAAGCAAGCTGAGCAATAAAGAGTTGTTCTATGGGACTTATCCGATCACGCCGGCCAGCGATATCTTGCATGAGCTGACCAAGCACAAGAACTTCGGCGTCCGTACCTTTCAAGCCGAAGACGAAATCGCGGCGGTCTGTGCGACGATCGGGGCGGCGTTCGGCGGTACGATGGCAGTCACCGCCAGCAGTGGCCCCGGGATTGCGCTCAAGGCCGAAGCCATGGGGTTGGGGATGATGCTTGAACTGCCGATGGTTGTCATCAACGTTCAACGCGGTGGGCCCAGCACGGGGCTTCCGACGAAGACGGAACAGAGCGATTTGCTGCAGTCAATGTTTGGCCGCAACGGAGAATCACCGCTGCCAATCGTCGCACCACGTTCCCCCGGAGATTGCTTTGACATGGCGATCGAAGCATGGCGGATCGCGGTTGAGTGCATGGTCCCGGTGATGATTTTATCGGACGGGTACATCGCCAACGGTAGCGAGCCATGGAAGTTGCCCGAACCGAATGAGTTGTCCGAGATCAAGATCGAACACCCCGAGGCCGGTGAACCCGATGAGCCGTTCTTGCCCTACCTGCGCGATGAGAACTTGTCGCGACCGTGGGCGATCCCCGGGACCGAAGGGCTGATGCACCGGGTCGGCGGCTTGGAAAAGCAACACGAAACCGGCAACGTCAGCTATGACCCTGCCAACCACCAGTTGATGGTGCAAACACGGGCCAACAAGGTCGCCAACATCGCCCAACGCATCCCCGAACAGGACGTCGTCGGCGAAACCAGCGGTGATTTGCTGGTTGTTTCGTGGGGAGGCACCTATGGCGCCTGTTTGACCGCCGTCCGTCGCTGTCAAGAAGCCGGTCATCGTGTCAGCCACGCCCACATTCGTTACCTCAATCCGCTGCCACGCAATATCGGCGACTTGTTGAAGTCGTTCGATCGTGTGCTCGTGCCGGAGCTCAACACGGGGCAACTTCGCATGCTGCTTCGTAGCGAATACTTGGTCGACTGCATTGGATTCAACAAGGTCCAAGGCAAGCCGTTCTCGGTCAGCGAATTAATCGAAGCGATCGAGAAACACTTGCCGTCTGCCGTCCCTGCCTAATCGCTCGCGTCTGAACCCTCGGCGAACGCCCCCGCAGCCGCCTTTCATTCGCGGCAACTTTACAATCCAACGAAGCCTTTCCATACCAGTTTGTCATTGCCATGACGCTTCCCATTTTAAAAGCCGCCGACTTCGCATCTGATCAAGACGTTCGCTGGTGCCCCGGATGTGGTGATTACTCCATCTTGGCCCAGATGAAAAAGGTCTTGCCTGATCTCGGTGTGCCACGCGAAAAAACGGTCTTCATCAGCGGCATCGGCTGTAGCAGTCGCTTTCCGTATTACATGAACACCTATGGAATGCATAGCATTCATGGTCGAGCACCGACGTTCGCGACCGGCCTTAAGGCGACCCGTCCTGACCTGATGGTTTGGGTGATAACCGGTGACGGAGACGCGTTGTCGATCGGCGGGAATCACTTCATCCATGTGCTGCGACGAAACGTTGATTTGAACATCGTATTGTTCAACAACCGAATCTACGGATTGACCAAGGGCCAATACAGCCCAACGACCAGCGAAGGTCAGGTCACCAAGAGCACGCCGATGGGATCGATCGATCACCCGTTAAGCCCGCTATCGGTTGCACTTGCCGCCGAAGCGACCTTTGTTGCCCGCTCGATCGACGCCCACGTCAAACACCTCGGCATGGTCCTCAAGCGTGCCGCCGAACACAAGGGCACCTCTCTGGTCGAGGTCTACCAGAACTGTAACGTCTTCAACGACGGTGCGATGGCGTACGCTCAAGAGCGAAAGCAGCGCGCCGAAAACGTGGTCGAACTCGAACACGGAAAGCCGTTGGTGTTCGGCAAAGATAGCGAAAAAGGCATCCGACTGGTCGGCAATCACTTACAAGTCGTCGAGCGAAGCGAAGTCCCCGACGATGACCTGCTGATCCATGACGAAAAGGACCCCAATCCGTCGATCCAAATGATGCTCGCAAGAATGCGGTATCCTGAGATGCCCGAACCGATCGGCGTCCTGCGTGATGTCCAAAACATCGCGACGTACGACGATCAAATCAATGATCAAGTCACCCAGGCGCGGCAGGCACGCGGTGAAGGTGACTTGCAGGCCCTATTCACCTCCGGTGACACTTGGGTGGTCGATTAAGGCATCGACCGCGGATTTACCATCGCCAACAACATTGACAGTACACGCCCGGTTTCCCCAGGGAGGAATGAAATGGCACGTGGAAAACTCTACTCCGATGCGACGAAAGCCTTCGGCGACACACCGATGATTCAAATCAATCGGTTGGTCCCCGAAGGTGGAGCGACCGTGTTCGCAAAATGCGAATTTTTTCAGCCGCTCAATAGCGTCAAAGATCGTATCGGCGTCGCGATGATCGAAGCGGGCGAAAAGGACGGAACGATCACGCCGGAAACCCATGTCATCGAACCGACCAGCGGGAACACCGGGATCGCGCTCGCATTCGTTTGCGCCGCCAAAGGCTATAAGTTGACGTTGACGATGCCCGAATCGATGTCGGTCGAGCGCCGGGCACTCTTGCGTGCGATGGGCGCTAACCTTGTCTTGACCCCGGCCGGCGAGGGCATGAAAGGAGCGATCAACACGGCGGCCGAACTCGTCGAAAAAGAAGGCAACGCCTTCATGCCGCAACAGTTCGAAAATCCCGCCAACCCCGCGATCCACGAAGCGACCACGGGCCCGGAGATTTGGGAAGACAGCGGTCAGCAAATCGATGCGATCGTCGCAGGGGTCGGAACCGGCGGTACGATCACCGGTGTCGCGCGATACCTGAAGCAGCAAAACCCAGACTTCAAAGCGTATGCCGTCGAACCGGTTCATTCTCCGGTCATCAGCGGTGGGTCGCCCGGCAAACACCGAATCCAAGGCATCGGTGCCGGCTTCGTCCCCAAGAACCTTGATACCAGCCTGATCGATGATGTCGTCCAAGTCGACGACGAGGACGCCTTCGCGTGGGGACGTCGGCTCGCCAAGGAAGAAGGAATCGTCGCCGGAATCAGCAGCGGCGCGAACATGTGGGCCGCCGCCCAAGTTGCCGCGCGTCCGGAAATGAAGGGGAAACGGATCGTCACGATCATGTGCAGCCTCGGGGAACGCTATTTGAGCACCCCACTGTTTGGTGACCTGGGTATGTAGTCGTCACTGACGGCGATCACACCATCGAAATGCAATTTCAGCGGTCAAAGGCGGCGGCTCGTTCCAACGGGCCTCGTCGCTGACCGCTCGATGCATTAAAACAGCGGTTTGGCGCGGGGCTGACGAACGTGTCAAACGGTTCCGCGTAGTTGAACAGGTCAACATCGACGATGGCGAAAGGTTTATTTACCCAGGGAATGTGCGTGCTATTTCGGGAGCCGGTCTCCCTCGAAAAGCTGCAACAATCACTGACATCGTTTGAGCTGATCGGCGTTCAGGAGTCAGTCGTCGACAACGCGTCACCGGAAACGCTGGTGATGAAGTTCCGCCCCGAAGTCGGCGGACATCTACTGGTCACTCCTTCGACCGAAAAGTGGCCGGATGACATGGGTGACCCCGAAACCACCCCAGACGTTTTTGTCGCGTGGTCATTAGGGCAATTCGGTCCGCTCGCATTCCCCGGTTGCCTACAACGGGCGGCCGAGCAAGCGTGGACGTGGGACGAAGCCGAGGACGCGGTCGCCGAGCATTCCTGCCATGTGCGGCTGCTGATAAGTTATGTGCTCGGTTCGGAAAACGAAGAGCAGCCGGACGATGATTCTGACGACGTCGTGCTGATTCCCGACGACTACAACGCTGTCGAAGAACTGATGTTCTTAATGAAAGGCGTTTCGGAGTTGCTCGAACTTCCCGAAGCGATCTGTTATTTCAACCCTGGGGGCGAAATCCTGCAGGACCAATCCGGATTGCGTCAGGGATTGAACTTCGCCTGGAATTACGAATTGCCGCCGCTGGACATGTGGGCAAACGTTCGCTTGTTTCGTAGCGACGATGCCTGGGCCTTGATGGACATCGTCGGAATGGGGCAACTGGATCTTCCGGACATGGAAGCGGTCTACGACACCAACAAATACGACCCCGAAGACGTCGAGCGTTTTCTTCGTACCGCGTCGATGTATTTGATGAATAGTACCGAAGAGTTCCAAGACGGCGATAGCGCCGATGGCCCCGGTGACCTTTCCTGGATCGCCTTGGAATGTGACGACAGCCTCTCAGATCCGCCTCGAGAAACGATTCGCTGGATTCCCGACGACGGAAGCGAACCTCCCGAAGCGTTGCTGCGTCGAGCGGAAGTCGACCTCGATGATCCGTTCGACGATGAGCCCGACGACCTTGACGACGAAGCGTTCGAAGCCTGAGCGTCATCTGCACGCGGTGACCACATTGGGATCAAGGCAGGACGTTCACAACGCGAGCGGGATGGTAAAACAAACGCCATCTCGATGGCGATCGTGCGGACTGATAATACGGCATGTCTTTCTCACACCACCGGCCGGATTGCGATATCATTGGGTCACCCCGTGATGTGTCGCGCACTCCAGTCCGTTTCCGCCATCCGATCCGACCACTCGCATGTCTTCGCCAGAGCCCGACGTCACGTGCGTTGGCATTGATCTTGGAACCACGCATTCGCTGGTAAGCGTCTTTCGCGACGGCAAACCCAATTTGATCCCGAACAGCCACGGGGCGGTGTTGACCCCTTCGGTCGTCGGCGTCCTTCCAACAGGCGAAGTCATCGTCGGACAGTCCGCGAAGGAGTTACGGGTGACCGATCCGGAGGCTTGCCTGTCATGTTTCAAGCGTTTCATGGGCCAGGATCGTCGCTTCCGACTTCGCGACAAAGAATTCACGCCCCACGAATTAAGCAGCATCGTTCTAAGGTCGCTCCGCGAGGATGCCTCGAACCATCTCGGCGTCCCAATCACCGATGCCGTGATCACGGTACCGGCTTACTTCAACGATCATGCCCGCCAGGCCACGCGGCTTGCCGGCGAAATGGCAGGACTGAATGTTCGCCGCATGATCAACGAGCCGACCGCAGCCGCATTGGTCTATGGATTTCACGATCGGTCTGAAGAGAAGAACATCACGATCATCGATCTCGGGGGTGGCACCTTTGATGTGACGGTGATGGAGGTTTTTGAGAGCACGCTGGAAATCCGATCGACCGCGGGCGAGAGCATGCTCGGTGGTGAAGATTTCACCGATCGCATCGTCGCCGACATCTTGGCACGCGAAAAACTGCAGCTCGAATACTGTGAACTCAACGCACCTCTCCGCGTCGCCCGACTTCGGGGTGAATGCGAAATCGCCAAGCGTTTGCTCACCCGAGAGCAATCCGCGACAATCCGTATTCCCGATAATCAGGGGCACTTCGATCAGTCGGCTCCGACATACGAACTTTCACGACCTTCGTTCGCGACGATCTCCGAATCTCTGTTCGAGCGTGTCGCCGCACCAATTGCCAGGGCATTGCGTGACGCCGATCTGAAACCGGACGAGATCGACGAGGTCATCTTGGTGGGTGGCGCAACGCGTATGCAATCGTTCCAAGCGTTTGTCGAGAATTTCTTCGGCAAACCTGCGACGCTGCGATTCAATCCTGACGAAGTTGTGGCACTCGGTGCGTCGATTCAAGCAGCGTTGATTCAAAAAGATGCCGCCGTCGACGACATGATGATGACGGACGTCTGCCCCTTTACCCTCGGGGTTGAAGTCAGCAAGGAACTCGGCGGGCAGCATCATGGCGGGTACTTCTCGCCGGTGTTACATCGCAACAGCACCATACCAATTTCGCGTGAAGAAACGTTTTATACCGTCGCAGCAAACCAACCCTCGGTTGTTATTCGTGTCTTTCAGGGCGACGCCCGAAAGACCGCCGATAATACCCTGCTAGGCGAACTGGAAGTCAGCCAGTTGCCGAGCGGGCCGGCGGGAAGTCCGCTGATGATTCGGTTTACCTACGATATCAGCGGTGTGTTGGAAGTCGAAGCTTACGCGCCCGGCGGAACAAAGTATCGAACTGTCCTGACCAATCACATTAAGAATTTGTCGCACCGCTCAATCGACGAAGCGAAACAGCGGATCGACTCACTGAAGTTTTACCCGCGTGAAAATTTGGCGAACTTGCAACTGGCCCGTTACGCCGAGCGGATGCTTGGTGAACTTCCGCCGTGGCAACGCGAACAGCTCGACCAAGCCATCGATGCATACGAAGCGGCGATGAATCGGGCGAACCGTGATGAATTTCAAGTGGCCAGGGAAATGCTGTTGTCCTGTCTGGCTTCGTTCGGACTGGAGCCGGAGGAAGATGAGCCTTGATTCATTTCGAAGACCATTCCTCGGACAAACCATCGGACAACCCAGTTGCATATCTGAAGGAGATGCTGCAACTGAATCCCGTACTTCAATCGGGAGAGATTATCCGCCGACGTCGGCAGTGGAGGAATGCAAATTTCGCGACAACGGCCGACGCATCAAACACCAAGCCACCTTCGTTCAGCCAACGTCACCGGACCGCGACAGAGTCGCTCTCATCGGACGACCTCGAACGCCTGCGAGAGCGGGCATGGCGTTATCTCGATCGACTTCACAAGCAATTTTACTCGTTGCCCGAAGAGACATTAAATCGATACATCACGCTATTACATCATGCTCAAATACCCGAGTTCGCCGAACGGGCCGAACGATTTCGTCAAGTAGCGCGGCACCGTAATGCGATCTTAGAGTTCTCGTTGAACACCAACGATCAGCCGTTCGCCGAAGCTTTGCAAAAAGCGTTGATCGCACCGGTTTCGGTCGCCGGTCAGATTTGGGAACGCTACATCGATTCGATGATTTCGGCCAAACGAGTCAACCAACGCGCCCGACGTGTGCGGAAGTTTGTAGACCAATACCCCGCGATTTATCAACTCGATCAAGCATGGTTTGACGAGCTACTGAATCGGCGCAACCAACGCGACTGGGAGCGATCCTATTCATTCACCACCCGCGTAAGAAACCTGATCGGCAACCGAACCTTTCAAGTCATGGTTTTCCTGATCACCGCAGTCATCATGATCGCCGCGCGTGCGACCGATTTGGATAATTCTCGGAGTCGTTCGCCGAGCCGTCGGTCGATACAACCTCCGCGATTCAAGCTGAACATTCCGAAGGCAGAAGACCTTCCAAGGACGAACCTACCAACGACAACCATTCCGAGTACCGTTTTCGATCCGCTATCTCCGGACAAGGCGACGGGGCAAAAGCCGCCCGATCCGGTCAATGAGTTCCTGCTGAAACGCACTTGGTCAACAGATGTGATCGATCAAATGCAAACCCGATCCCCGTCTCGCCTGTTGCCTGAAATCGCTGGCCCCGAGGCGAAGATACCGCCTCCGCCCGAACTGCCGGAAGCCATCGACCCAATGCTTCCGAGTCGTGAGCTGCGAAAATCAATCGAACGAATATTACAAAGCCGACGCAGTCTCCAACAAGACCTCGTTCCGAGGAGGAATAACGATCCGCAGCCGATCGTCGAACCAAGTGCCGATTCGATGTCGCCAAGTGGCTCTGATCAAGATTTATCGGAGAGCGGTGCGACCGATGTTTCAAATTGAGCACCTGCCACACGCCCCTGAGCTATTTTTTGGATTAAGCGCGGGCTACGATCGCCGTGATTTAAAACGTGCCTACGGAAAGGCAATCCGTCAGTACTCACCAGAAGATTATCCGCGAGAATTCCAACTCATTCGAGAAGCCTACGAGCGACTTGAACGCGAGCTCCGAGACAACCGTGATCAGGCCCGCAGTGACGAAGCCGACCAGGCGTGGATTCCTGGGAATCATCCGGTAGAGAAAAACGACACCGCTTCAGGACGACCGTCATCGGTAGACACGGGAGCGACTTCGTCAGACCATTCGCGACGCCCCGATTTCTCGCCATCGCTGCAGCATCTTGCCCTCGCTGACCCGGCAGGGACTTATCGCCGATTAACAGAGCAAGCAACACGATCACCGCAGGAATACTACGTCGCCGCAGTTTTGTCCGATGTGATCGGTGACGGCCGATCGGCAGAATACTTCAATCAGATTCTCGCCGGACTCTCTCGACACCCTTCAGATGCCGGATTACTGGCGTTGGCAAAGGAGTACCTGCGACACGAGGTCGACGATGCCGATGTCGTCCCGGTGTTGGAACGCGTCGTATCGAATCTTCGTACGCCATTGTTTTTCCCGTTGACCGAGACGCTTTGGACAAGACTGATCAACACGGCACCGTTCGAGCAATGGTCGGAGTTGCTGAAGCGATGCGAAAGTGAAGTCCGCCAGGTCGATCCCACACAGCGATCTGCTTTTTACGTGCGACTTATGAAAGTTGCTGTTTGGAAGGCACCAATCGACTGGAGCCACGGACAACTAGAGCAGCTCGAATCGCACTCGGTCACGCTTGATGAGTTCAGTCAGTTCGAACTCGAATACCTGGGGCATCTTCACGACTTGCTGCGAAAACATCCCGATCGAGATCGGTTACCGCCAGTCAAACAAAAACTGCTGGAAGCTTACAAGCTTCACTGCCAGTCGGACGATCCGCAATCGATGCGAGCCTTAATCGAACATCTCGCTAGGCTTTCCCGCGATGCAGCCGGTTTCCAAAAAGCGTTTCCGGTCGGCACCGATCATGATGACAACTCATGGGTGATCGCGACCCAACTAATGATCAATCAAGTATCCGGTCAGTCGCTTCCGAACGCATCAAATGACACTGACGAAATGCTGAGCGCCGTAGGAAAGTTACTTCGCGATCTTGCACCGACGAATCAAGCAGTGCTTGAAGGACAAGACAAAGCGAATTCACGCTTTCGAACGCTACCCCTAGTGGTCTGGATGGTTCTTGGCTGCGTGCTTGGCACGCCTATCATCATTTTACCGATCGCGTTAGTCGTTGATCCAGTCGGAGCAATTTTGACGATGGCGATGATCGTCTTTTTGTTTGTCGGCCTTTTCATCAGCTACTTTCGGTGGCTGTACCCGAAACACTTGCAAAAACGCCAAGAGCACTACGCTTGGCGTTGGCTAATGCATGGTTATCAACGTCATTGGCGGCGGCGTTTGTTTCGCTACTCGCAAAGCAACAACCTTCGAATCGGTGAGATGTTTCGTTTCCTCATCGAGGCGACCGAGGGTACGAAGTGGCAACCGCTTGGTGAAACGCTTCAATACTTTGGATCCCAGGATGCTGGACTGATCATATTTGTATCGATCCGTTCGGTTACCAGTTAAACGGATGCGTTGATGCCGTTCTTTGCTGCTAATTGAAAAACGGATTCGCGTAGACCGCCGGCGGGCCAGTGACTTCGGTCGCCGACAATGCTCGTTCGGATGCATTCTCCCGAATCCAAGACTCTAGCTGGTCCGCCGATTGGTAGCCGACGAGGTCCCCGATGACTTCACCATCTTCGGTCAGAATCAACCGGGGGATGCTGGAGACGTCGTATTGTTCGGCGAGCGACTGGTGCTGATCGACGTTAATCTTACGCACTTCGACGGGCAACTTGGCTTGTTTGAGATCCAAGAGTTCCTTGTCGACCATTCGGCAGGGTGGGCACCAAGGGGCACCGAATTTCATCAGCACCAACTTCGGCCCACGCCCCGAGTGGGGATCCGGCTGGAAAGTCGCTTCTTTCGAGGCGACGTAGGCTTCACCCGCCGCACCCTCGCTGGGCGAATTCGATTCCAATTGTTCCGCATCGGTCAGCCCCGCGTCACCAAAATCAAACGCGAGGGCGAGAAACACGAGCGTTCCGATCAAACAGACAGGCAATAGAATGTGTTTCATTGCAGAATCGTCACAAACGGGAGACCAAGCGACACGAGCAACGGCATCAAGCGGACGCCGGTAGACCAAGAACCGGTCTAAACGTTGCTCTTTAACAATGGAGGAGCAACTGCCAGATCCGCCAGATGCCCGCAAAAATCAGCCCCCGATCGCTTCGGCTTTCTCAGTCCGAAAACGCCGATCAAACCACACACGCGATTCAACCGAGACGACGAGCAACCGGCCTGCGGTTATTCGCCGGCGAGTTTCAACAACCTTGGCATTTGCCGAAGTAAGAATCGCGGCATTACCGCCAGACAGCGACCGCTTTGCGGGTCGACCGCCACCGCACCGATGAACTGTTGACTTAGCCGGGCACCATTGATGACTTCCGAAGCCACGCGGTGATACTCCTCCGCACGTGACGCGTCTTCGAACCAGACGACAACCGGCAAGCGATCAAAGTAGGCCGCTGTTCCAACCCACCAGTGCCGCTCGTCGACTTGACGCACTTGCAATCCTTCTGGTTCGAACACCTCGGCAAACGCATCTGCTGCGGTGACGTTGGGTCCCGTTTTGGGCATCAACAACGACCCTGGGTTGAGGTCGCGTTTGGCGACCTCTTCCCAATTGACGAAACAAAGCACGTCGTTTTCTTTTGCGATTCGGCGAACCAGCGAAGCCATCGCAAGTGGTTCCTGCAAGACATCACCCGACTTTCCGCCGCTTAACACCGGCCAGCGTTCCACTTGCGAATCATAAGTTCCTGACCACCGGGAAAGATTCGCATCGTCGACTTTCCCTTTTTGACCTCGGACCCTACGGATCGCTTCACAGACCAACACGACCAACTGCTGCGGTCCCGGTTCGGCGGGGATTTGAATTTCGGTTGGGTTGTCTTCAGTTTGTCTCAACAGTTTCCGAGCGGTCGCAATCGCGGACTCGGGTTCGCCGAGGTCACTGAAATCGATCGCTGCCGATACGACCGCCGCAAATCGTTGATCGAGGGGACGGATTTCAATTTCACTGAGTTGCTGCTCATAAACACCGCCCAGACTTTCATTGATCGATGTCAAGGTTTCCTCAATGGAAACCCAACGCCCGGATGGCAGTGGCACCTTGGTCGCAATCGGAGTTCCGACCAGGTCTAGAGACACCCATTCCAGGCTGATCGGCACTCCTGTCATTTGCGAAATCAACAAGGCGAGATCAGCCAGCGGATACCCGTCGGGACTTTGCGATTGAAACGCGACGGTTAACCCCATCGCGGCAGTCATGTTGACCGGACGCGGAGTGTCGACCATCACTTCCAATTTGACGTCATCGTCGGCGGCTTGATCCAACTGGATCTCATCGATTGACTTTGGCGCCGGTTCATTCGTTGGCAAATGGGGACGGTCAGTGTCCATACCTAGCAGAAACGGCTTAAGTGCATCGGGTAGCTCGGTCAGCGTTGCCGCCTCGGGACCTTCATCGTTCGATGATGTCTCGGCAGGCCCCGGTTTAAGACTGTCCAGAGGATTGCTGGGCAGCAACGGATTCTCGGGCAGCAACGGATTCTGTGGCAACAGATCCGCTGGCGGTGCGATCGCCGTGGCGGTTTCCTCGCCGGAGTCTGCCATCGATTCCGCTGCGGTCGCCGAATCATTGGATGCCCGAACCGCTGAAATCGAGCGATCGGGATCAGGCAACGTTTCGGCCGCATTGTTAGGCACGCCGGCCGGATCGGCTTCCGAAGAAGACTCGGTTGTCGCCGTTGACGACTCCGCAGGTCCTTGTTCTTGGATTACGTTTCCGTCCGCATCACGACTTGCTTGCTCGTCATCGGAAACGTCATCACTCGGCGGTAGTTGTGTCGTCTGATCGGCAGTCGTCTGATCGGCAGTCGGTGGCGTCGTGTCGACCAGAGCCACATCGTCGGCACCGCGACGCAGCAATACGGTGACCAGAATCGCGATGGATAACAAACCGGCAATGACCGAAAGTGCGATCACGGCGAGCCGTCGGCTTTTAGCGCTCGTTTGACTTTGCCAATCCAGTGGCGGGCCGGCGGCCGTGTTGTCCTGAACGGAATCACTTGCCGCCGAGCCGTCATCGAGAGTGCTCAGCTGGTCATCGGCAACAATCGGTGGCGCGATCGTTTCGTCGGACGCAGGGGGCTGTGGATCAGAACCGATCATCGCCGCCGGCTGGGGTGAGTCATCGCCTCTAGGATGATCCTGTTCCGCGGTCACCGGAGAATCAACCGCCGGTGAATCGCGCCGTGGTTCGAGTTCGGGCGAATCCGATGTAATCGAATCCTTGGTCAGGGCAGCAGAATCGACGGGGCGATTTCCGAGCATGACAGGTGACGCAGCATCGGCGGCGGCTTTGGAAAGCTGCACCATCGACTGACATTTCGGGCAAGCAACGATCCGATCGACCAACGATTCACGTCGAACGCTTAGCCGGCATCCGCAGGTGACGCAAGTGACGGTGAATGGTTGAAATGACAAGTAACCGCTCTGTGTTTTGAACCTGGAATGCCAAAGTCAATTCGATTTAATGAGTTGACTCTCCCCGTGTGCACTTCGACCTGATCGACGGCCTGAGAGACGCCTGGATGATTCGCAAGCGGCAGAATCACGCTGCCTTGAAAACGCGACGCAGCCTTGAAGGTCATCCATCATTCCCCTGCGAGGTCGCCCACATCGTTCACTCCGATTCAACGGCGGGAGCGGCATGCAAGGCTTCCTGGGATCGCGTTGACGCAGTGCTATCTTACCACGCTGTCACCGATTCTTAACACGCGAAGGCTGTTTCTTAATTCACCAGGCCCCGGATCCGGACACATTGGTGTGGGCCAATCGGCCGCCGAACGCTAGGATGCATCATAGAAATGTGACCTAAGTTGTAGGAATCCTAGACTGATTAAATCCCCTTCGCCCCTCGATTGCTGCGGGCACAGCCCCTAAAGTCGTTAAAGTTGATTACATCCCCCATGCTGGACACTCGCCGGTACGACGATCGCGAGCACTTGCTGTTGGCATCCTATGCGATGCATAGCCGGGACTCGGGTGGACGTCGATACCAGGAACCCGAGCACACCTATCGCGGTCCCTTCGCCCGCGATCGCGATCGGATTTTACACAGCAGTGCCTTTCGCCGCCTTTCGGGAAAGATGCAGGTCTTCACGGGCGAGATGGGGATTTATCACCGCACACGTTTGACCCACACCTTTGAAGTCGCGTCGATCGCCCGCACGATGGCCCGGGTCCTGCGATTGAATGAAGACCTGACCGAAGCACTCGCTCTGGTGCACGACATCGGGCACCCTCCGTATGGTCATTGCGGCGAGGATGCCTTGAGCGATTGCATGCATCATGTCGGGGGATTTTCACACAACTCGTTTGCGCTCATCATCGTCGAACAGTTGGAAAAACGCTACGAGCAGTTTCCGGGGCTGAATCTAACCCGTGAAATACTCGATGGGCAGGACGTTCGCGCCCACAAAGCCGAGGCAGCCGTGGGGCGATCCCCGCTGTTGGAAGTTCAACTCGTCGACGCCGCCGACTCGATGGCTTACGACGCACACGATGTTGACGATGCCCTACAGCTCGGCTTGTTGACGATGCGAGAACTTAGCGAACTATCGATCGTCCGCCGCGCGATGGCTTCGATCGCTGCCAAGCACGGGCCGAGTCCGATTCGCCAAGAACGACAGCTGCTTGTCCATGAACTGATCGACCTCCAAGTCACCGATTTCTTGGAAGAAGCGACCGAACTATTGATTCCGTTCGCCGGCCAATCGTCCGGTGACTTACGCAACGCCGGGGTACGCGTTGAACACAGCGATCAGCTCGGTCGCGAGCGAGCCGAACTGGAAGCGTTCTTGTTCGAAGCCGTCTACCGGCATCCGCGTTTGATCCCCGTCCGCCGCGCCGCCTATCATCGCTTGCAAGACATGTTCGAAGTCCTGGTCAATCAGCCCTCACGATTGCCACTTCGTTTCCGCCGACGTTGTGAAGACCACCCGATCGAAGCGGTCGTGGGCGAATACTTGGCGGGCATGACCGATGCCTTCTGCGATGCCCAGTATCGCTACGCGACCGATGGTAGCACCGGACCGCTGGCAGACTGGTAACACCGACCGTTGAGACGCATCCCTCGCGGTTGTTTCGGTACATCGTTGTGCACATCGCACCGTTAGGTCCAATGTCAGCCGACGTCGCCACAAAGGCTGACCACCATTCCCAACTCGAACGCGGCCGTTGCTTTGGCATGCAACGCATCGAGTGCTTCAGCTTCACCGGTCGCGTAAGCCACCTGAATGTGGTTGGCCTTGTGCCGAGCCATCATCTGATCACGCGTCACGCCACGCAAGACCGCGTGCATGATCGGCCATTGACTGGTCGTGGCGTTCCAACGGCGATCGGTTTCTTCACGAGGCAACTCGATCGCATCGGCCAGCCCGAGATCCATTTTCAGTTTGTCGTCTTCGACAAAAATCCGTGACCAAATGACAATTCCCGGGCGACTGATCCCACGCACCGTGCTTCCTCCGGCGGGAAAATACATCGGCGGCTGACGAAAACCTTCGGCACCTTTCCAACCGTCGATGAAATGGGCCGGTGGCGCTGCACCGCTGATCTCCAGTACCCAAACTTCCTGGTCGGTCGTTCCAGATTGGTCCGCATCAGACCAACGCAGGTCATGCAATGTGTTTTCGGTCGGTTGCTCCAGCAACGCATGGACACGTTGTGTGATCAAGCCATCAATACCGGCGCATTCGTCGACTTCATTAAAATGCGTGAGAGGCACACCTGGGTAAAGCTCACGATCACCGCCGCGACTGGCCACCGGCGGTCGTTCGGCATTGTTCAACATTCCCTCGACCAAATCACTGGCCGGCAACAAATCCTTCAGCCCCTGCTGATACTGAATCCCGATCGCGTCGCAACCAAAATCGTCGGCAATACGGACGGCGGCAATGTACATGCGGCACTGATCGAGGATCTGTGCGTCGGTCAAATCAGTTTCGTGCACCTCGCCGGTATGAAAAGTCATTCCCGCTTGGTCCAACCAATCACGTACACGCTGAGCGTCATCATCGGAAACTTGCTTGGATTCGTAGTACAACGCCGATTGGCTGAGACGTTCCTTGAAAACGCCGGTCGGGTTCAGAAGGTGATCGGGGATAATCGCGTTAAACATCCCCATGCAACCTTCGTCAAAAACCCCCATGATTGCTTTGTCATTTTGCAGCGTCGTGGCGACTTGCTGGCCCAGCGTTCGAGCGTTGTCGCTGGCGATCGACGGATCGAAGGGACGCACATGCGAGGTGTCGTGTTCGACCTTTCCGGTGCTCAACCAAAGACTAAGCTTCTCGTTGAACCAATCATCTTCAAATGACTCGCTCCAAAGCGAACTGTAATTGATCCCCGCCTTGGTCAACGAGCCGTTCAAGTTCAATAGACCGACCAACCCTGGCCAAGTCCCCGACCAATTCGCAACCGTCAGAATTGGGCCACGATGCGTGGTCAGTCCGGCGAGCACGTGATGCGAGTATTGCCAAACCGCTTCGGCGACGATCAAAGGTGCGTCCGGATCGATCTGCCGAAAGACTTCGATGCCTTGGCGTTGAGACGAAAGAAATCCGTGGCCACTGGTATCATCATAAGCATGCCCTCGTTTGACGGCCCAGCCTAAGCGTTCGATCGCCGCGGTCAGCGTGGCTTCCATCTCGGCTTGAGCCGGCCAGCAGACTTGGTTCGCTGATTCACGAAGGTCGCCGGAGGCAACCAAAGTAACGGTGTTTGACATGGTTTGGGTTTAAAGAGAGGGGAAGTGGGAAAGTCAACCGTGGCTAACGCCAGGTGGCTGATCCTGAGCCGGATCGAATCCCGATCACAATGGCCCATCGGCGGTCTTCAAGGCAACAGTTTGATCAGCCAGTTCACGGTATTGTCGATAGACATGATCATAGGTCTCTCGATCGTCTAGGTTTGGTTTAACGATCAATCGATCGGTTTCGGCGACCGAAGCCATCGCGCGGGCTGCTTCGCCAATCGTTTCAAATCCACTTGCGTCCGATCCGGCGGCAAACATTCCCAGCACCGCAGCTCCAACGGCTGGCCCCTGTTCGGACGGATGGACCTCGATTTCACTCGCAAGCACGTCGGCATAGATTTGCACGACGGCCGGGTTGTGATGCGGAAGCCCCCCCGTAGCGACGAATCGTTCGACCGGGATGCCACCTTCACGAAGGACATCGACGATCCAACGAACGCCGAACGCAGATGCCTCCAACAGCGAACGATAAAGATGTGCCGGCGTCGTCTCTAGCGATAGCCCCGTGAACGCTCCCTTGACCGAACCATCCATCAACGGAGTCCGGCAGCCATTCATCCAGTCAAGACACAACACACCATCCGATCCGGCGGGGATCTTCATCGCTTGTTCGGCGAGTGGTCCGAAAGAATCCAGGTTGAGTAGTTTAAGTAACCAAGCAAACGCATCGCCCACGGCAGCTTGCCCGGTTTCGTATCCGTACAGTCCGGGAAGGATGCCGCCTTCGACGACACCGGCGATACCTGGAACGGATTGAAACTGCTTTGCGTTCAGCATGTGACAACTGCTCGTTCCCATCACCATCACGAGCGTACCGGCTTCCGCTTCGCCGACTCCAGGGACGCCGCTATGGGCATCGATGGTCGCGGCCGAAACGGCAATGCCACTTGGCAAACCCAATCGTTGCGCCATCGATTCGCAAAGGTTGCCGGCACGTTCTCCGGGTGACAACATTCGACCGGGCATTTTGTTTACGGCCGCGTCGCCAAGTTTTTGATCCACCGCCCGCAGGTAGTCCTCGCTGGCGTAACCTTCATTGGCCGACCAAAGCGCCTTGTATCCTGCTTGGCAAGTCGAACGCGGTAGCGATTTGGCATCACCGCCGACGAGTTGCCATACAAACCAATCGCCCGCTTCCAGCCAAACCTCCGCGGCATCGGCAACCTCCGGGGCAAGCTCGATCGTTTCGAGCATTTTTGGAAAGAACCACTCCAAACCGATGATCCCGCCATAGCGTTTCAAGAACGCTTCATCGCGCTGCCGAGCGACTTGATTCATTCGTTCGGTTTGATCGATCGCCCCATGGTGCTTCCATAGCTTCGGCCATGCCAGCGGAGTGCTTGCGAACCGATCGAGGTTGCACAACGGTGTACCGTCGACCAACGTGGGCAACATCGTGCAGCTCGTGAAATCGACTCCGACGCCCACGATCCGGTCGGCCGTGATCCCACTTTGCTTGAGCGCCGCACGAGTCGCGTCGGCAGCCGAATCGATCCAATCACCCGGAGCTTGCAATGCGTACCGTGCCGGCAACGGTTGATCATTTCCGGGCAAGTGATCGACGATCTGCCCATGACGATAACGTTCCGAAGCTACGCCGAGTTCCTGTCCCCGCCCGTCAATCAAAACGGCGCGAACCGATTCGGTTCCAAAATCAAGTCCAAGGGCAACGGGGATCTCATCAGATATGGGCATAGGAGGGCTTGAAAGGGAGTTCCAAACAATGGTGGATGATATGAATCGATCGCCAAGGAACGATCACGTCCGTCGGGTTTCGTTAGGTCTTCGTTAATAGCCGAACGATTGGCGGTCGTCGTGGTGCAATCATGCCGCAAAGCCAGCCGGGGGAGCGATCCGACCAAACCATTAGTTTGAATTCGACTCACTAGCCGACCGGTTTGATCCCCAGCGATTGCATGGAAACCGTGGCTAAAATGATTCGGCCAATGGCTCGCTCGCAAATGGAGAACCGAAACTCCTGACGAGTTCCGGTTCTCCAGAAATAAACGAAGCACTCACTTGTTCGGCTGCCCGTTTGGGGTCAGTTGAACTCGGGCTGCAAAGTGAAGCACAATCGCGATGACCACGGCGCAGATTCTAACAGCCTTATCGATCAATGTGTGGTCGGTGGGAGCGATTCGGAGGGACCTGCAACGTCACACGTAGCGGCAGGTTTTCAATCACCAGCGGTAGCCTGCCAACGTAGTCGCCGTCGAGTTCAAAGGCCACACGTTCGTCAGCCTCGACACGCAATCGTTGCGCATGAAATCGCCGCACATCGGCGTGCGTTTCAAGTCGCCCGCGGATCGCACCGGCGACGTATTGCATTCCCTTGAAGAATCCTTGCCCGGGCAACGCAACCACGTCAAACATTCCGTCGTTCTCGACCGCTTGCGGCGCGATTTGAAGTCCGGCTGCGTATCGCGGCAGATTAAAAACCATCGCCCACGCCGCCGTCGTTTCTTCGATAACGGAACCGTCGTCGGCCAGTTGTGAAACTCGTAAGCTCGGGAATCGATAACGCTGCAACGTTTGCCAGATCGGTGCGAGATAACTGGATCGCCGAATGTGCCCTTTTCGACGCAGATGTAGGCGACGAACGACTTCGGCATCAAAACCTGCCGTGGCCATGATCAAAAACAACCGTCCGTTGGCCGAACCTGCGTCGATGCGGCGCAGATTTCCGTCGGTCAGCGTTTGCATCACGGCTTCGGCTTGTGCGGACTGACCGATCATCCTCGCCAGCAGATTTTCCGTCCCCATCGGCATCGGGATCAACCGTGTCTCGGGACGTGTTTTCGAAGCGGCTAAACTGAGCGTTCCGTCGCCACCGGCAGCGATCACGCAAGGCGGTTGCTGTTCGCCCCCAGATAACTCGCTTACGATCGCTTCAAGTTCGACAGGACTGTGAACGAACTGATGATCGAAACCGCGATGTTTGAGCAACTCTCGCAAACGAGGGATTTGCTCGCGATTCGCCCCACTCCCCGCTTTGGGGCTGGTGAAGACGATGATTGGGCCGATAGTTGTCGGATCCATGACCGGATGATTCACAAGAGGAGAAATCGATTGGGCTGCCATCGGCGAATTCGGGTATAGCATAAGCCGAATAGCACTCCGTCTAGATCAAATGCTTGCGTTCAGCTCACCAGCCGACGGGCATTCGCCCCTGCCATTGCTCCGAAGCCGTCGCGAAATCCAATCGGCGTTCCAAGTTCAGTTGTTGACGAAGCACTGGCACGAAGAGAGCTTCGGCAGCCCCATGAAACATCCGTTTCACGAGTCTCTTTAAGAAATTCTTTTCATTTTGCTGCAGTGCTGCTGTTTCAGTGCCCAAATCTGCCTTGTGGTGGCGCGTCCTGGATTGATACCACCGCTTTTGGTGCAGAACCGACCAAAGCGTTGGTTGCACCACTCCAACAACTCGTTGGTAAAACGGAAGGCTTCTCATGGATGAGGGGTCGAACAGAAATGTCGAAACAGACTGTTTTCGCCTTATGGAACTACCCCAGAATCTCGGCGCCGTCGCCAAGTACTTCCTGCTGGTCATCGCCATCGCGTGTGTCGATGTTGGGTCCGCAGCCGCGCAATTCGGCGGCGGGGGCATGGGGGGTCCCGCGGGTGGTTCCGGAGCCGGAGCCCCCGGCCCGGCCGAACGCCCCAAGTTTCGCGACCACATCCACAGTCTGGATGCGTTGCCTATCGGCCGCGAACAAGGCGACCAAGTGGTCGCGAGTGTTTCGGTTCAAGGCAATCGTTCGATCAGCGAAAACACCATTCTGCAAAAGCTACAGACAAAAAAAGGCCGCTTCTACAGCCGTGAAGCGTTACTGGCCGACGTTCATCGCCTGAACGAGATGAAGACGTTCGATCACGTGACGTTCCGCACCAAAGATCTCGCCGACGGTGTTCATGTGACCTTCGTCGTCAACGAACGCCCTTTGGTCACCGAAGTCGCTTATCACGGCAACCATGGCATGAACGATCGAGAGCTCGCAGGACGCGCCGGCATCGAAGTCGGTGACCCGCTTAGTGAATTTTCGATCGAATCGGCTCGTCGTCGCCTGATGGATTTTTACCGCGAAAAAGGGTTCAACCAAGTCGCGATCACGACGTCGATTGGATACGGAGAAGTACCCGGCCGAGTCGTTTTCAGAATCAACGAAGGACCGCTGGAGCGAATCAAGTCCATCGAGGTGATTGGAAACACGATCCTCAGTGACGCGAGACTGAAGAAAATTATCAAGAGCCGTGGATCGATGCTCGGTGTATGGAAGTGGGGCTTCAATAAAGCAGATACATCGCAAATTGACCGCGATGTCGACATCCTGGCTGCCCACTATCATAACTTAGGTTACTTGACGGCAACCGTTGGCCGGCAGATCCGCTACGACGACGACGGCAAGTACATTCACGTAACCTTTGTGATCAACGAAGGCGAGCGATTTCAAATCAAGAATATCCAGGTCGTCGGAAATCAATTCATCACCGAGGATTCGCTGAGGCAACGGCTCGAACTCAAACCCGGCGATATGTTCGACGGCACCTTACTTAAGCGTGACGTCGGAGAACTCGTCTACGGCTACGGAGAACTCGGGTTCATCTATGCCGACGTTCAACCTCAAACGATCATGCGTGAAGAAGAAAACATGGTCGATTTGGTCTACAAGATCGAAGAGGGCGACCGTTGGAAGATCGGCGAAATCCGCGTCAATATCGAAGGTGAACCTCACCTGATGCGTGAAACGGTGATGCTGAACCTGCTCGACCTTCGGGAAGGCGACTTCATCGATCGCCGCATGCTTGAAATTGCCCGTCGCCGGATGACTCGCGGCCAATTGCTGGAAACCAACCCGCAAATCGCGAACCCGCCGGACATCATCGTCGAGCCGAAGGAGGACGTTTACTAATGGTACCTCCCGCTAACGCTCCCAAAACGTCTCCTCGGTTTTCGTCCCTCAAGTCTTTTTTTCCCAAGCGGCCAACGATGCTTCGAATTGATCGTCATGCCAAACCTGATGTCGCCGACGTCAGCTTCGACAATCGGTCGACGGCCGATGCTTGGTGGTCGCCACGCGGCGCGCGGCGGCGGCTGAAGTCGATCGGGCTCGCTGCCACGATCGCGGTCGGCTTGGCGAATGCTTCCTATGCCCAGACCGGCGGGAACTTGCAATTTGATCCCTATTCCGGCGGTGTTCCACAAGCGACCGGGACATCTCAATATCAAACGCAACCCAGCTACAGCGCTCCGCCAGCCTACGGAAACTCCCAAACCTACACCCCGCCGGCGTATTCATCCCCAACGCAGAACGTACCGACGGCCCCGTCCTACCCTCCTCAGGCCAACCAGTCCGCACCGTCAACCGCCTTCTTGCCGCAGACATTCGGTCCCCGGCAACGAGCACTGCTTCCCGGGGATTCCGTCCCCGGCGATGGGACCGCGTATCCGCCGATCGGAACCGCGCCGGTTTACACCCCAAACGTTCGTGTCGCCGATTTGGTGATCAATGGCTTTCCAGCTCGAACCGGTCGAATCATGCTCGGCGGTGCCGTCAACAGTGACGCGGGCGTGACAGGACAAATCACCGTTGACGAACGCAACTTTGACATCACGCGTTGGCCACGATCATTCCAAGATCTGTTCAGCGGAACTGCGTTTCGCGGAGCCGGCCAAACGTTCCGTCTTGAGGCTGCACCCGGTAGTGACTTCGATCGATACAGCGTTCAGTTTGCTGACCCAAACTTATTTGGCTACATGCCGATCAGTTTTTCAGCAAGCGGATTTTTGTACGACCGGCGTTTTGATGACTGGGACGAAGAACGGTTGGGAGGCAGGCTTTCGCTCGGCTATCGGATCACGCCTGACTTGTCACTGGCCGTTGGCGTCGGTGGACAGAACGTCGAAATCGGTCGCTTGCGATTGCCAGGCGTTTCGCCCGAACTTGACAGCTTGGTCGGAGACAACGAACTGTATACCGGCAGCATTACGCTGACGCACAATACTCGTGACAATCCCATCCAACCCAGCGAAGGGCACTACTTTGAGTTCAAATTCGAAGAGGCCTTCGGAGACTTCGACTACGCACGATTCGAGCTAGAATATCGGACTTACTGGCTGCTCGCTCAGCGTGCCGACGGCAGCGGCAAACAAACGATCTCGTACAGCACCCAGTTCGGCTACAGCGGCGACGAAACGCCAATCTTTGAAAACTTCTTCGCCGGTGGTTACGCCACCCTGCGTGGATTCGATTTCCGCGGTGCCGGCCCAGTCGTCGGTGGGGCGAATGGTGTCCGGGTCGGGGGGCAGTTCCAATGGCTAAACTCTGTGGAGTATATGTTCCCCATAACAGCAGATGACGCGTTCCGAGGCGTCGTTTTCTGTGATTTTGGGACGGTTGAGGAGAGTGTGAAGCTGGATTCTGATACATTTCGAGTCGCCCCTGGTGTCGGATTTCGCGTTGCGATCCCCGCCTTGGGCCCCGCACCTCTCGCGTTTGACTTCGCATTCCCAGTCAACAAGGGCGAATTCGACGACGAGCGGATGTTCAGCTTTTACATGAGCCTCATCAAATAGTCTGAACGCAATCACCCTGCACTCATCATCCTGCGTCTGAAGTACATGTCCTCCGTTCCGTGGTCCGAACAGATCCAGCAGCGGTACCGTTGTGTGCTTGCGGGGGACATCTGCGAATGGTTCGATCAAGAGATTTGGAAGCATGCCGACGACGGCTGCGGCCAACGCTTCCTGCACGCGGTACCGCCACAGGAATTGCTTGACGACACGCCACAAGCGATCTGGCCGGCGCTAATGCCCTGCGACTTTCTCCCAATCATCTCGAACGGCTTAGGCGACTACCTCTGCCTTCGATTTGGGAGCGACAATCGCTCTCGGGAATTCGTGCATTGGTATCACGGCGGCGGCGACTGGATCCCCTGGGGAGACTCGTTAACAGAAGCCTTGTTCTTTGATTCGGTTCGGCAAAACCTTCCCGGCGGACAACGCGACCACGCGCTTGCCGCGGCGTTTGAACCCGCCGTTCTCTCAGACAATGTGCACCCGGTGGACCGCTGGGTAAGACAGCGCATTTCCGATCGTGAAGGGGCCGAGATCGAATCGGACGACGGTAGGACGCTCGCCGATATGATGCTGAGTGGTGGACTTTCGGAGATCGCGGTTCGCTGCCAGCTTTGCATCGATGCGATCGAAAATCCGCTGCTCCATGAACTGGACGACGCAAATTGGAGGATGATCGATCCTCAAATCCGTCAACGCTACCTGTTCGATTGCGATCTGCTTCCCGACGACGTTGTCGGTTCGATCTCTGTCAAAGCGACGGAACTTGCGGCCGTCCAGGACTGGCCTGCGGTCGCTAGCCATTGTGAATCGATTGCCGAGCGACGCAGTGACTTGGCATGGGTCTGGGATCTTTGGGGATACAGCCTTGAACGATCTGGGAATGCCGAACACGCGATCGAGTGCTACCGAAAAAGCTTGCTTTGCTCAATCTTCACCGATCAAACCGTTCGGATCCGGACGCACGCCTTTGTTAACGAAGGCCAAAAGTTCTCCGCATCGCGACTATTGCAGCTGGGATACAAAGGCGAAGGCGACCTGGAAGCAAACTACCTCACGTGCCTTGCCGAATCATCACCCGATGTTAGACGCAAACGCGTTCGCGAGCTATTCGAACGGCTGGCGAGCACAGCGGAGCCTCCAGTGGCTTACGATGCCTGGATGAAAGCCGGATGGGACCTCGGCGCCGAACCAATGTCGGCATACGGCAAAGTGCTCGATCGGGTAGCCGAATCCGCCGCGGCGGCAGGATACCAAGCGCTAGCCGAGATGGCAAAGACGCACCGAGCTTGCTTCGAAGGTCGCTACGGCCTCTAAGGAGTTATCCATCAGCCGCAACGCGATCGCGTGCGGTTACCTGGATCACCACTTGCAGACACCCAACTGCGAGCTAGCGCTCAGCGGCTGGTTTAACGCATCAGCCGCAACGCGATCGCGTGCGGTTATTTGAATGGCCACTCGCAGACACTCAACCGCGAGCTGGCGTTCAGCAGCTGATTTTGCTTAACCGGCCATTCGCGAAATGCGATTACCTGGCTGAGCAATCTCGGACGCGTTGGGCTGATAGCGATACTGCATCAGATAGGCGTCTTCGACGGTGTCGTCATAAAAATCACGGAGCACACTGATGGCGCGAAAACCGAGCGACTTGAAAAACAGCTGGGCATCGAGGTTGGTTTCGCGAACTTCCAACATGATGCGGTTGCGACGCTCATGCGAAAGCTTGCCAAACAACTTGCTGCACATGGAGTTTCCGACACCGTCACGTCGGTGATCGGGGTGAACCGCGAAATTCAGAATGTGCAGTCGATTCTTATGCAGTTCATAGATCATGAACCCGACGATCTCGTCATCCTTTTCTGCCACCATGCCTATGCAATTTCGTTGGCGGAGGCAACGGATAAAGTCATCTTCGTTCCATGCGAATTCGAAGCATGCTTTTTCAATACCGAGAACTGAAGGCATATCGCGGCGAATCATCCAGCGAATATGTACGCAGACCGGGGTCTCTTTGGCTTGTTTCACTTCTGGTCTCCTTTCCAGCGAGACGATTAACCCGGCCAGCGCGTCCAATGAACGCCGGGGAAATCGAATTTAATCCGTCAACCAAACCAGCAAATCGTCCCGTTCATCGTGCCGTTTGCCGTTTCGTCGAAAAATAGCAGACGGGCTTAGGCGAACCAATACGGATTAGGGGGAGTTTCGCGGTTGACCGAGATCAGTCGTCTTCGTTGGAAATTCAGTCGCAGACTGCGGTCATTTCCGCGACACCGGCGGAGCACTTGTACCGGGTCACATGGAGAGATCACATTCCGCTCAATTGGGGCAACTGGTATTCAAGCGTCCTGTCGATGCCCCGCCAAGTTTCAATCGTAGCAAAAGCAGCAAAATTTCTTACGAAGTCAGCGTAGCTTGCCAAAGCCCTAAAGCCGGGTTCTGAATGTAATAGAATTCGCTGCCATCGACATCTTTGTGCCAACCGTCGGTTAGACCTGCGGTGTTGTAGCGAGCCATTAACGCGTTGATGTCACCGGGGGTGTAGCCGACCGACCGAATCTCTTCTGCGGACAGTTTTCCAGCCGCATAAACGACCTCAAAACGATTTTCCGGCGATCCATGAACGAGGTGGGCGGCAGCCGATGGGTTGGCCGCTAAATCCTCGTGTTGCTTGACCAATTCGACGATTTCGCTTTTGGTGCGATAGCCGTAGCGCCGGATCAGGCGATCGATTTCGCCATCTTCGCCAAATTCTTCGACGGCCGGCCCAAGGATTGTCAATCGGCCACCGTCGGCGATCGCCAATCGCGTCCGGTAAATCGCCTTGTTGCCCAACCATGTGCTTTTAAACTCGCTGGGATCGAGATAGGCGACGACGTGTTGCGGTGGTTTTTCCAGGTGCGTGATGTTGACTTCATGGGCCAACTCGGCGGCCTTGAAAAACGTTTCGTGATCATCGCCGATATACAGGCCACGCGTATGTAACGCACCATCCGGCATTTGCTGAATCACGGTCAGGGCGTAAAGCAGTGGCAAATCGCCACAGAACTGATCTTGGGCATAGTTAAGAATCTGGCGTAGCGGAGTATTGGCGCGGCCCAACGTCTGCTCGATTCCATAAACGGCGCTTAGATAGTGACTTTCGTTGATTCCTTCGGCGCCGCCGGTGCCGACGAAAATGTTCTTGTTGTAGTTTGCCATCCCGATGACTTCGTGCGGGACGACTTGACCGATCGAAAACAGCAGGTCGTGACCGCCGTCGCGAAGCAACTTGTTGACCTGCGCTTTCCAAGGTCGATTGTAAAGCCCGTCCGTGACTTTCGAGACGTATTCTGCGGGGACCGTTCCGAGTGTGACCACGTCGTCACGCCAACGGTGAGGGCGAAACAGGTCCAGTGGAACGCCGGGAAACATGTGTTCGAGTTGCTGTGGCTTCATCGGGCTATGTGTGCCTAGCGCCGGCATGATATCCGCCACCGCATCACCGAGCATCTCGTAGCACAACGAGGTGATTTCGCCGGCGCGGCTGAATAGACGTGTATGGTCAGGCGGCAGTAGCAATGCCTTCTTAGGCTTGCCTAGCTTTTGAAATGTTTCCGCAAGCGCCTGTCGGAGATCGTCACTGGAAAGAGACGTGGTTGAACTTCCGGTTTCAAAGTAGATGGTCATGGCAAGGCGATCGGGAGCGGCGTGAACAAGCAACGTGGCGTAACAACCAAGAGAATAGGACAGCGACGATGCCCAATCCAGTGGTCGGGCTGACGGGCCGACAACGCCAATTGCCCCCAGGTCGATCAGTCTTAGTTCGATCACCCCGGGCCAGAACTCGATTGACTCGGTCTCGCTGAGTTTGTTACCGGAGGGTCAAAATCTTGTTGGAGAACACTTGTTGACGCCCGGTGAACGTGACCGAGATGAAATTGTCTATTCGTATGATTGCTGCTTTGGGTGCGTTTGGGATTGGCTTGGTAACCGCCATTCCAACGCACGCTCAGTCAGGTGAAACGCCGCTTTGGCAACTGGGAATTTCAACCTTCGGTAAAAAAACCGACCCGTCGGCTGGACCGCCCACACCGATCGCTCCGCCACAAATTCCAGGCGTTTCGCAAGCAAACGCCGACGCCTCGACCGATCCGACCGCCGGCGTAACGCAAGCCGCCGGACCGGCGACGGCTCCGTCAATGGAAATCGCGACGACCAGCGGCACCTGGACGCATCCAGAAGGCGCCACGCCGAATTACGAATCACACGCTTACGAATCGTTACCACTGCCGAACACGGCAATGGACCTGCCGATCGCCCCGCCACAAAATGTGCCTCCGGGAGCACTGCCTCCGGGAGCACTGCCACTTGTCGATGGTCCAGGCGTTGACTCGGCATCACTACCGATCGGCAGCGCGATCGCGAACGGCGAATCTGCCGAAACAGTGCCGCTAGCCGAAGACACGACGGCGTGGTACCAGATCCCATGGGGATGGATTAGCACCGGCTGGGACAACCATGCCGAGTTCGGACTCGATGGCAGCAGCGGAAACGCGAGGACGCTGGCGTTGCAAACCGGATTGGAGATGAAACGGAAGACGGATCGCTACACACTCGCATTGGACTTTGACTACCGCAAAGCGACCAATCGCGGCGTGACGACCGAAGACAACGGGCGCTACAACCTGGACTACGACCGAATGTTCGATGATTCGCGCTGGTCGGCGTTTGGAAAATTCGGCGCCGAATGGGACCAGTTCAAAGCGTTCGATCTTCGCCTGAACCTTAACGGTGGTATGGGCTATTACTTTGTGCGGACCGACGACGCGACCTTCGTTACACGATTGGGTGCTGGTGCGTCCCAGGAGATCGGTGCGGCGGATGATGATTGGAAGCCTGAAGCGGTTTTCGGCACCGAAGCGGAGTACCAACTCAATCGCTACAACAAACTTAAGGGCAAACTCGAGTACTTCCCAGCCTGGGAGGACTTTTCCGACTACCGATTGGTCGCCGATGCCGCCTGGGAGATCTTGCTCGACGACGCTGAGAACTTGTCGCTCAAGCTGGCGGTTACCGATCGCTATGACAGCACTCCGCAAGGTGCGAAACCGAACGACGTTTATTACTCGATGCTGCTATTGATCAAGTTCTAGACGCGGTCTCAGAAAACGCTGTCCCAAGGGCGTTCTCCGCAAGTAGTCAAACAGAAACCGTCGCCAACGCGATTCGGTTAATCCGGAACCTTGCGCGTCGCATGACGCGCAAGGTTGCCGTGCCATGACATCGTTAGGTCAGCTTGGTTTGCCCCGGCACGGCAAAGCTTGGCTCGGGCAAATCATTGTCAAAGCTTAGCGACTCGGGGAACAAATCCAATTCGGATTCCTCGGTGGCAAACTTCCAATCGACCTTCTGGCCGGTGTAAGCTGCCATACGACCGAGGACGGCTGTCATTGAACTGTCGGCGGTTTGCTTCAATTCGACAATCGGTTCGCCGGCACGGATCGAGTCAACCAGATCTTTGTGCTCTTGTTTGTAGGCAGCCTGGATATTGCCTTTCATCGACCACACTTCGTTGCCGTCCTTGTCGTAGATCATCGCACCGCCGTTGCTACCAAGGATCGTCGCGGTCCCGTTGGAACCATAGATCCGGTTGCCAACTTCGGACTGCGTTCCGCGAATTTGGCGACACTTAAAGGACACCTGTCGGTCACCTGGGTAGGTGAAATCGACCGACATGTTGTCCCACATCTCGCTATCGTCGGGGCGGGTGAATCGACCGCCGCCGGCGTATGCCTGTTCAGGCGGACCGCCCATGACCCAGTTCATCACGTCAACGTTGTGAACGGCTTGCTCGGCGATTTGGTCCCCTGACAACCAGATGAAGTGCATCCAGTTGTAGACTTGGTATTGCGTGTCGGTCATGCCTTCCTTTCTGGCGCGGTACCAAATCCCCGTGCTGCAGTAACGGGCGGTCATGTTGATGATGTCACCGATCGCCCCTTCGTGAATTTTTTGAATCGCTTCCATGTAATTGACTTGGCGACGATACTGCGTCCCGGTCACGATCGCGGTCCCGGACTGCTTGGCCAATTCGTGTGCGACCAAGCAGGTTCTGTAGCCGGCGGGATCGACGCAAGATGGCTTTTCGGCGAAGACGTGCTTGCCCGCTTGTACCGCTTCTAAAACATATTTGGGGCGGAAACCCGGAGGGGTCGTCATCAGCACCAAATCAATTTCGGGGTCGTCAAGGATTCGCTTGTATGCGTCAAGCCCGACGAAATTCTTGCCGGCGTCGACGGCGATTTTGTCCCCGTACGTTTTCTTCAGTCGTGGCAGAATGCCCTCGTGTTTGGCCGGGTCAACATCAGCCGTCGCGACCAGTTGAACGTTGTCGTTGATCGTTAAGTTGTCATTGAGGGCGCCGCTTCCGCGGCCGCCCAAACCAACGATCCCGATTCGTACGAGTTCGCTGTTCGCTGCAGCAGCTTCTGCGGAGTGAACGGCGGGGACGTGCAGGGCACTCGCGCCGATTCCGGAAGCAACCGCCGAACCTTTCACCAGAAAGTCACGTCGATTGGACTTGTCCGAAGTGTTTGGCGCGTCGGTGTCAGAAGCTTCAATACGTTCTTGCATCACGAAAAATTTCCTAAGCGGTGAAACGGCGGGGAATTGATTTGCCAGTACAAAACGGCAATTTCAAAACGGGTAACGGAGGGGAGGAACGCGCATTCTAGTCACAGATGCTGCGGCTGTGTATGAAGTCAATCGCTGGTGACCGGCGACGATCCCCCCGCGGCCGAATCATTTTCTCAGGACGCCACCGATCCGCCACATTCCGCCCCGACCTACCAAGCCAGACCCCATTTGCCCCTTCGTGACATGGGCGATAAACCTGATAAACTTTGGAAATGACAGAACAACAACCTTCCCCAACACCCGATCCGATGGCGTCGCCATCGCGTTCGATCCGCCCTCGTGGTACTGAAGAAAGCCGCAAGTTGGCCGCAACGGCGGCGACAGTAGCGATCGACAACAAGGCCCAAGACGTCACCGTCCTGGATGTCTGCGGACAGTCTGCCGAATTTGACCTGTTCGTGATCGCGACCGGGCAAAGCCGTCGACAGCTACACGCAATCAGCGAGCAAATTGACGACGCTCTTGAAAAAGGGCTGGGCGAAAAACGCTACGGAATCGAAGGCTACGACGAGAGCCATTGGATCGTATTGGATTACGGCAGTGTCGTGATTCACCTCTTCGACGAGGAAACTCGCGAATTTTATGACCTCGAGTCGCTGTGGGCCGATGGAACCCCAATCCCGTTGGCTGACCTTGGGGTCACAACGCAGCCATAGTGATTGGAAACCTTGCCGTCTAGTCGCGTTGCCCTGCAAGAAGATGAAGCCGCGATCTGGCAGGTTGCCGACTCATCCTGTTTCTTCGATCACTTGATGAAGCTGACGAGCGGTGCGTCGTCAGCCTTTGAAATTAGGATTAGCCGCATGGCGTTAGCCACGGATTCGGTGCGATAACCGAGGCGAACGCCCGTCGGCTGATGGGCCGAACCCGAACAATTGGTCTAGACAGAGCACTCGCCGATGCCGACTTGTCATCATAGCCCAGGGGATAAGTCTTCAGCGGTCCGCTTGCGTTCAACGTCGCCTTTGCAGATACGGTATTCGCCGGAGCAGCCTTGGCGGCACCGCAGGTCGTCCAATCAATCGCCACCACTGGGCTGAGAAAGTTTTCTTTAACTCACTTTCAGCCGAATTCCTTTCGCTTCAACGTCAATCACTCCGTCATCACATGCATTTTCCCATGTTCCACTGGCGGCTGATTCTTCATTTCGGACGCGACCGACGCTTCGGTCGCGCATGGTTTCTTGACGCCATGGTTTCTTAAAGAACGATGCACATTCCTCATTTGCTTTCTGAGCGTTTCGCAGACGCTATTACACGCAGCCCCTTCGCCGACCAAGTCAGCGACATCCCAAGATTCGCAGGAATGATCCGAATCGCGGGCAACCCGAAGTTCGGCGATTACCAAGCGAACTTTGCGATGCCGATCAGTAAGATGGTCGGCGACACCAACCCGCGCGAGGTTGCTCAACAAGTTGTCGACCTCGTCAAGCTAGATGACGTTTGCGATCCCCCGGAAGTCGCCGGGCCAGGCTTCATTAATCTTAAGCTTAAAGATCAGTTCATTACTGAAAAACTGGTCGCGATGCTGGACGATGATCGATGCTTAGTCCCCAAAACCGATCAGCCCAAAAAGATCCTGATCGATTACTCGTCGCCCAATGTTGCCAAACCAATGCACGTGGGACACATCCGTACCACGGTCATCGGACATTGCTTGGCGCAAACACTGTCATTCCTCGGCCATGATGTGGTGACCGACAACCACCTCGGTGATTGGGGAACACAGTTTGGCATGATCATCTATGGCTACAAGCATTTCGGTGATGCCGAAACTGTGGCTGCCGACCCGGTACCTGAATTGGCAAAGCTGTACCGATTGGTTCATCAATTGATGTCCTACCACAAAGCAGTCAACTCAATCCCAAAGCTACAAACGCAGATCGAGGATCTAGGCGTCCAGCAAGCCGATGCTCGACAAGAGGCGGAGAACGCCGAAGGCAAAGAAGCGAAAAAGAAACGAAAATTGGCGGACTCGATCGCCAAGAAAATCGCTGCCTGCCGTGAGAACCTCAAAAAAGCGGAAACTACGATCGGTGAAATCAACGCCGACAGCGAGATGAAACAACTCGCCGCCGAGCACGCCGAAATTGCGACGGCAGTGCTCGAAGAAACCTCCAAGCTTCATGCCGGTGACGCGGAGAACAAACGGCTCTGGGAACAGTTTTTGCCATATTGCAAAGACGAAATCAATCGTGTCTATCGCCGACTCAATGTCACCTTTGACCATACCTTGGGTGAATCCTTTTATCACGACATGCTGCGTGATACCGTCGACGGATTAGTAGAACGCGGTTTAGCCAAGGAAAGCGACGGCGCGATCTGTGTTTTTCTTGATCAGTTCGAAGCACCGATGATCATCCAAAAACGCGACGGTGCATTTCTGTATGCGACGACCGATCTCGCCACGCTCAAATACCGCGAAGCGGAATTCTCCCCCGACGAAATCCTATATGTCGTCGATGCCCGCCAGGGAGAACACTTTGACAAGCTATTCGCCGTCGCCGAACTAACGAAACTCACATCCGCAAAACTGGTACACGTCAGTTTTGGCACCGTTCTCGGTGAAGATGGCAAACCAATTAAAACGCGCAGCGGAACCCTCATCGGACTGGAAAGCTTACTCGATGATGCCGTCGACGCGGCATTCCAAGTCGTTTGCGATCCCGACCGGTTGGTCAGCTTGGATCCCCCAATGGACGACGAAGAAAAACGCCGGGTCTCGGAAACGATTGGAATCGGCGCGATCAAGTATGCTGACTTATCGCATCACCGAACCAGCGATTATCAATTCAAGCTTTCGAAAATGGTTGCGCTCTCCGGGAATACAGCAACCTACGCTCAATACAATTACGCGCGAACACCCAGTATCCTGCAGCGTAACGGTGTCACTGAATCGGAGGTTCACAAGCGTGTTGCCGAATCGGGTTTTGAGTTCACACATCCCGCAGAACGTGACCTCGCCCTCACAATGCTACGCTTCGAAGAGGCGTTAATGAGCGTCTATGATGACTACGCGCCCAACCATTTGGTTGACTACGTCTATGGCGTTGCAGAATCGTTTGCCAAGTTCAATGTTCAGTGCCATGTACTGCGTGCTGAGACACCCGAGATTCAAACCACACGACTGGGCCTTGTAATGCTGACCGGTCGAATCCTGGAAAAAGGTTTAGGCCTACTCGGAATCAATGTCGTCGAACGTATGTAAATGACATTAGTTCGACCGGATCGACTGCGGAATAAGACTGAACCTCACCAAGGGAATTCATAGTCAAGTCGGCTCGATCTCATGCACGACTTTGCAACATCACTCAACGCGCCGTTGAGTGTCAGTCTCATCAAAGGCGATCACTGCATGACTATGTGGCGAAAACATGTCTTAGCATCATGTTTTTCGGGGGGGGGCTTGACGTTGCTGATTGACACTTTAGCGACATGCTCTATTTTTACGGCGGCGTTTAGATGCTAGTCGATTATAGAAGCGGGCATTGAGAGATCCTCATGATCTGCTCGCTTCAAGGATTTCGACAGATCGATACTGAACATTAGATGAAGGGGCAACCACACGGTGGGTCACCGCGTGGTTCTTTAGGCTCGGTTCGATTGTTGGTAATCGACGAGAGCATCTCGTATTTAGAAAGATTCCTTCCAATGTGTTTCTGATGCCTGAAATGGATGAGGGTCATCAACGAAACAGCAGGCAAGTAAAGATGGCCAAAAAAAGCAGCGGACCAAACAAGTCACTCGAGATCCGAAACTACCTTGGCAAGAACCCTAATGCCAAGCCCCGCGAGATCGTCGACGCAATGAAGGCAAAAGGTATCGAGGTTTCGGCCCAATTTGTCAGTACCGTCAAATCGACCAGCAAGAAAACCGGATCGGCTCCACGCAAGCCAGGTCGCCCGGCCGGGACGACGAAAGCGGCTACCGCGACGCGTCGACCAGCCGCATCCTCCACCGGAGACAAGATCTCCGTCGACTCATTGATTCGCCTGAAAGCGGTCGTTGAAGAACTCGGAATCGAGGAAACCCGAGTCGCACTTAGCACGCTGGAAAAGCTGAGCAAGTAGTTGCTCCACCAGTAGCGATCGCTCGTCTGCCGATGGGACCACCATCGGCCGGCAGGCACGGAATAATCGTGGCGGTGCGTCGTGCTCGACGCGATCGTTTCGCCCCGATCTCCCTCGCGGGGCCCCTCCCCCGACAGAATTTCGCCCCAGCGAAACCTGGTACTAGGTTTCCATCTGCAGGGGCTGACTCGCCCACAAAACCCGCGCCCAGATCCAAACGATTGCGGGTTTGCCTAGCCGTCGCCGAATAATTGGCAGGGTGTTGCTGGTTTTTTCTTTCGGAAGAGAAAGCAACAGGACGAGTTTTCGGAGGTTGGTGTAAACTAAGGCTTGAATTTACACCCCTCCCACGCGCCGCAAGATTCTGCTTCGGACCTATGCAAATTCAGTCTCCAGAGGACTTCGCCCGCCGAATTGTCGATCTAGGACTCGCCGAACGACGGCTCGTCGAAAGCGCGATGGGTGAACTTGGCGGATCCGAATTTACACTCGACGCTGTCGTCAATCAGATGCAGCGACGCGGTTTGGTGACCACGCTGCAAACAGAGAAGATTCTTCGTGGTGACCGCATCGGATACTTCTATGGCGAATACAAAGTCCTGTACCTGATCGGTGCCGGTACGTTCGCCCGTGTCTACCGAGCAAGTAAAGGCGACAAGGTTTTCGCAGTCAAAGTGTTGCGGAAACGGTTCCGCGATGAACCGAAGGAAATGGAGCAGTTTCTGCGTGAAGGCCAAATGGGGCTGAAACTGCGTCACCCAAACATCGTCAGCATTTACGAAGTCGTGCCCGATCCGCGCAATCCATTCCTGGTCATGGAATTTGTCGAAGGACAAACCCTGCGTGAATTGGTCCGAATCCGCGGAAAGCTTCCTGTCGATCTGTCGCTAAAATTGATTGGTGAAATCGCCGCAGGGTTAGCGCACGCGGCCGGGCAGGGAATTTCCCACCGCGATCTGAAGCTTTCGAACGTTTTGATTTCGTCGGACGGTAAGGCGAAGCTCGTTGACTTTGGATTGGCAGCCCTCAGCGATCGAAAAAACCCCGATCAGATTGCCGATTGCCCCAACGCCCGTGCTATCGACTATGCGGCGCTTGAGCGGGGGACGAACGTCCGCAAAGACGACCCGCGAAGCGATATCTTTTTTGCCGGAAACATGCTGTACCACATGCTAGCGGGCACCCCGGCGCTGTCTGAAACGCGTGACCGGCTAGCTCGATTGAATGTGACGCGGTTCCAGGAAGTCAAACCCATTAACGAACTCGTTCCCGGTCTACCCGGACTCGTCACGCAGCTGGTCGGGAAAATGATGGAGTTCAGCCCCAACGAGCGAATTCAATCTGCTGCCGCCCTGACAGCCGAAGTCAAACGTGTCAGTGAACAACTTGCCCGCGGGGTAACTTCGCCGAAAGACAAAGGCGACGAGAACTCGACGAATGGCTATGAAGACGATGAAGCCCCTACCAACGAGGGTGAAGGCTATGTCGTGATGCTAGTCGAATCGAAGGCCAACTTGCAAAATGCGATTCGCGAACGCTTAAAGGCCCGTGGCTATCGCGTCTTGATCATCCAAGACCCCAACCGCGCACTCGCGAGATTCGAACAGGACGACGAACCCGCCGCCGACTGCGTGATTTTCAGTGCCGCAGAAATGGGAACTTTGGCACTCGAGGCGTTCAACCGATTTGCGACCGATGAGCACACTTGTGAGATCCCGTCGATCCTATTGGTTGATCGAAGACAGGTCAAAATTCTCTCCGAAGCGAAGCGGGGCCCCCGGCGACAACTGTTAGCGTTGCCGTTGAAGGTCCGCGAACTCCGCGCCGGTTTGATGAAGGTATTGGCCGGAACAGAGCGCCGGCCAATGGGCACGTATTAAAGGCCCCCGCGATACACGCGAAAGCGTGGGGCCTTCTCGGTAATTCAACGGCTCTGGAGGCGCACGTTGGGGCGTTGTTCGATGATTCGATCGGTTCCGGCCGCTGACCGAATCGCAATGCCAGGGTAGGGGCTAGCTTACTTGGTGGTCCAAACCGGCGGTGGTTGAATCTCCTCCGCGACGGCGGAGCCTTGGTCCTTGCGTCCGCTACCTTCCAGGCGACTGATAAGCTCGACGGACATATCCTCGTCGCAGGTGATTTGACAACTCAGTCGAACGCCGGATTCGGTGACCTCACGGACTCGCAAGGTTTCTTTCTCCGCCTCGGTCATTTTCTCAGGCTCGCCGTCAACGAAGCGAACTCGACAGGTCGTGCACCTGGACACTCCGCCGCAAGCATGCAGTTGGTCGGTCCCCCCTTCTTCGACCAGGGCTTTCACCAGACGTTTTCCGTGCGGGACTTCGATGGCGTCTCGGTTGTCGATCACTAGTTTCGGCATGATGTATTCCTTCGGTTGGTGCCTTTGATTGGGGACAAAAATCGTTGTTTGAGAATGATGAAGTTTTAGGTGAACAGGATTCTAACGCCAGCAGGCATCGCATCCTGTCCCGGCATCGGTAGAATAGCGTGTTGGCCACCGGCGGTTGGCCACAGTCCGCCCGAAGCGATCGGTCGCCCCGCGACGCACGAGAACTTTCGAAGGCGTCGCCCATCTTGAGAGATTGACGAACAGGAATTGATTGAAGCATGGATTTGATGACGGAGAATTTGCCTGCGGCGTTCGGATTGCTGTTAGGCGAAGCGGTCTCCAGGCTCGTCGATGATCATCACGAGTCGTTGGACAAGCGAGCGGCGATGCTGAAGGTTGAGCAGCCAAAGTTCTCTCAAAGCGATGGCAAGTTGTCATTCGAGTTTCGGATGCGCCCCGATCGCAGTCCCCCGTATGTCGTTCAACTTGACATCGCGCCGGAATCCGATGACGACGAGGCTGATTCGCCACTTGATCTTTCACTGGCCGTTGACGCGACATGTGTTTGCCGTGACTTCAAGCGTTCTTCTGAAATGACCGGTGATGGTCGTTGCAGTTGCACTTTGGCGTGTGCTTGGTGGTTGCATGAGCAGATTGCCCGCCGCAACAGCGAAGAAGTCTTGCTGTTTCTCAGTGATCTGAAAGCCGACAACGTCGCCGCCGGACGTGAGGTCGTCGCACAGATTTTGAAACTCACCGAAGAAGCACGTGAGGAGGAATCGCAATCAGACACCCGAGTTCAGTGGCGACTGAAGATCTCCGGTAACCAGCTTTACGGTCCCGTAGCGATCAATCCTTACATCCAAAAACAGAAAAAGAACGGCAAGGGGTGGTCACGTGGCCGGCAAGCAACCCCGTTCGATTTGGTCCGGCCACAACCAGGGCTGATCTCGCTTGATTGCCAAGTAGCTGCGTTGGTGTCACAAGGTAACTACGACGTCAATCGTGAGTATTACAACCTGTTTCAGGCAGTCGATTTATTGGTCGGCCACCCCAACCTAGGCTGGGACGATGCCAATGGAACCCCGATTGAAATCATCCGTGGCGAATTAGGAATCTCTCTGCAACCGATCGAAATCGATGCGCTCGACGATGACGAACGTTCCGGCGAAATCGTGACCGCGACGGAGTCCGACCCCACCCGTCATAAGACACTTTACCGCGTCGGTTTTTCCGTTCCAGGAATCGATATCCAAATTGATCAATGCGAGTTGGTACTGGGGAACCTACACCCGGCGCAACCGGTCGTGTTGATTGCCGAAACCAACGGCAGCCGACTGATCCTGGCCCGACTGCGCGATCGCCGCGCGACACGACTGATCTCTTATTTATTGCGAAGCGAACTCAAAGAGATCTTGGTCGATGACGAAGCCGCGTCGAAATTGTCACTCAAAGCGGGCGTGCTTGGGCAACTGGTGCGCGTCGACCTGCCCGGGCAGTTGGCCGGACCGATCGAGGACGTCTCGGCGGAACTGGTGATCGAACTTCGTCCTCGCGGTGGCGCGGGCATGTTTATTCGGCTGGCAATGTTGGACGCCCGCCTTCACCAAACACTGACGCCCGGTGAGGATCCCGCGATCGTGCCGGCGTTCACCGATGACGGCCCGATCCGATTGAAGCGAGACCTCGCGGACGAGCGAAAACGAGCAGCCGAAATCATTCATCGGTTCAACCTTCAAGAACTCGCCCCGGAAGACGCTTATCACTGGGTCGCTCAAAGTGACGAGCAGGCCCTGGATTTGCTCTCGAAACTTTACGAAGCCGGCGACCTTGCTCCGCGGATGATCTGGCCCGAAGGAGAAACGATCCGCGTCCGTGGTGAGATATCCCCTTCGGCGTTACGAGTTCAGATCGATGATTCCAAGGATTGGTTCGGACTGTCCGGAACGGTCTCGGTCGCCGGACGCGACGTCAATTTGGCCGACCTGCTTCGGGCGGTGACGCAGCGTCGTGCCCTGGTTCGAGTCGGTGACCGCGAATTTGCGAAAATCAGCGAATCGTTTCGGCGACGACTCGAACAACTGGGCGATACTTTGGTCGATGACCGTGGAAAGCTACGTGTCGCGGATGCGGCCGTCCCCGTCGTCCAGGATCTTCTGGGGACCGACGTCCCGATCGAAGCTGCGGCCCGTTGGACTCAGACGATCGAAAACCTTGCATCGCTGAAAGATTTCAATCCTGACAAGCCCGAGTCATTGGACGTCGACTATCGCGACTATCAACACGAAGGCTATCGCTGGTTGGCCAGACTCAGCCGCTGGGGTGTCGGCGGGATTTTGGCCGACGACATGGGTCTCGGAAAAACCGTTCAGACACTGGGCATCTTGGTCGACCGATCACACGACGGTCCCGCGTTAGTGGTCGCCCCGACAAGCGTTGGCGACAACTGGGTGCGTGAGACCGAACGATTCGCACCGGAACTTAATCCGTTGCTTTATCGCGAGTCAAACCGCCAAGAATTGATTCAGTCGGCTGGCCCCGGCGATGTCGTCGTCGTCAGCTACCAATTGGTCCAACGCGATGCCAAGCGGTTTGCGTCACGCCAGTGGGCGACGCTGGTGCTTGACGAAGCCCAGTTTATCAAGAACGCTCAAACGAAAACCTCACGTGCGATCCGTGACCTCAATGCCCAATGGCGTATCGCGCTTTCGGGTACGCCGCTCGAAAACCATCTCGGTGAATTGTGGAGTTTGATGCGAACGATCAGCCCCGGCTTGCTGGGATCTTGGGATCGTTTTCGCAACCGTTTTGCCGACCCAATTGAACGCCACAAAGACCAGGAGCGACGGGAGTCGCTGGCATCGTTGGTCCGCCCGTTCATCCTTCGACGGACCAAAGAAAACGTCTTGAAGGAATTGCCACCACGAACAGAAATCACGCTCCGTGCACAACTTAGCGGTGAAGAACGGCAACGTTATGATGACGCGCGTGTCGCCGCGTTGGCAGAGCTTTCCGGTGCGGCGAACGAAAAACCAGGTGAGTATCGGATGCGCACACTGGCTTGGCTAACCAAGCTCCGGCAGCTTGCCTGTCATCCGCGATTGGTCGATCGTTTGTGGGACCAGGGATCGGCAAAGTTAGACTTGTTAGCGACCTTGATCGACGAACTACGCGATGGCGAACACCGTGCGTTGATCTTCAGTCAATTCGTCAAACACCTGTCTTTGGTTCGTGAGCTGTTGGACGAACGAGGAATCAAATACCAATACCTCGATGGCGCCACCCCCGCAAAAGAACGCGCCCGTCGAGTCGATGCGTTCCAAGCCGGCGAGGGAGAATTGTTTTTGATTTCTCTCAAAGCCGGAGGAACCGGGTTGAACCTTACTGCCGCCGATTACGTTATACATCTAGATCCTTGGTGGAACCCTGCGGTCGAAGATCAGGCGACCGACCGAGCGCACCGTATCGGGCAAGAGCGACCGGTCACCGTCTATCGATTGGTTGCGGCAGGAACGATCGAGGAACAGATCTTAGAAATGCACGCGGACAAACGCGAACTGGTTGCCGGCGTCCTGGACGGAACCGACCGGGCGGCGAAAATGGATACCGAAGATCTGATCCGCTTAATCAAGATCGGCGACGCGACATCCTAGTGCTCGGTCGAGACCAAATGTTCGAGTTCGGCTCATCAGCCGACGGGCGTTAGCCGGGTGATTGCACCAAAACCGTGGCGAACGCCATGCGGCTGATCCTAAAATCGAGTTGGAACGAAACACTCGGGAGTCAACGAATCATGATGACCATTCTTGCCGAACAACCTTGGCTCATCTCAGGGATGATCGCACTTCTGGTCGTCGGTCTTTTCGTGGCATGGACAAACACTGGCGAGAAAAATCTTGCGATCAGTGGCATTGTGATCGCTCTGCTGATCCCTGGTGCATTCATCGTTGCCAACGCAATCGAAACGGACCGCGAGGCAATCTTGCGCACCATCGAAACAACCGCGGCAGCTGCCGAGCAAAACGATCGTGAATCCGTCGTCGTTGTTATCGCCGACCGAGAGACCCGGCAACGGGCACTGAATGAACTATCAAGTTACGAATTCGAACGAGTCCGAGTTGGTAACATCAAAATTCAATTCGTCGAAGGAAGTTTGCCACTCGAAGCAACGGTCGACTTGGATGCGACCGTTCGCGGTGGGCTTGCCAGCGGGCGCGTGCAAGGAATGACCATCCCACGTCGAGTCATTTTGACGATGCAAAAACAAAGCGATGGCCAATGGAAGGTGATCGACTACACCCACGTGTCGTTGACCGGGGATCCGGACGGATTCACACCCAATCGCATCTAGTGCTCCGTCTAGTCCAAGTGATGCGTTCGACGCAACAGCCGACGAGCGTCAGCCCCGGTTATTGCCCCGAAACCGTGGCTAACACCATGCGGCTAATCCTAAATCCAGACGTTGATAAAGCACTGATACACAGTGACGGTCATCAATCTGAACATGATCAACCGAACGGCGAGCATTCAACACGGCGACTGCCCCTCAACGGTCCCCACCGCGATGCGGTCGCCTATCAGTTGCCGAAATCGTCTTCGATCTCTTGTGGATTTTCGATCTTGATTTCTGGAACGTTTCCGGGACCGATCATCTCACTTTCCGGAAGCGAGCCAACGATCATCGCTTGCTCAAGTGGGTCCAGCCCCAATGCCTGCTGAAGTTGTGAGAGAGCGATGAACCAATCTTGTTGGGCCTCGACCAGCTTGATTTCCGTTTCGTTCGCTTTTGTTTCAAGCAGGTTCAGATAGATCAAGTCAATGTAGCCTTGTTCGAACCCGATCCGGTAACGCGTCAAGGTATCGAGCGCGGATCGAAACGCAGTTTGACGCTGCTGGACGACTTGCTCGGCGAGCGTCAAGCGATTGTTGGCCACCGCGATTTCGGTCGCGATTTTGTCACGCACCAATCGAAGCTTCTGATTGATTTGACGCATCTTTGCGGAGGTCGACTGAATCTTTCCGCGTGCTTTGCGACGCTGAATCGGCACCTCGCTCTGAACGCCAATGATCAGTTCAAACTCGCCTTTGTCATCGTCCTTCGTCGCGGCCGGACCGATGTCCTGACTTCCTTGTGAATAGAAATCCAAAGTCGGCAGCATATCGTTGCATGCCAAACGCCGATCCCAATGAACCGACTGCAAGTCCAGCATCAGGATTTCTGGCTCTGGTCGCCGCGAAAATGCGCCGGCCAATTCATCTTGTAGATTGACTTGCAAGTTCGATTGAATCTGTGGGAACCGCATCGGTAGCCACCCATCATCGGGAATCAATGGATCTCCAGATTCATTTCGCAGGTACAAACCGAGCTTGATCGACGAAGCTCGAAACTTCTGCTCCGCCTTGAGTGCGTCGGCCCGGCGTTCGGCAATCAACTGCTGATTAAAAATCAAGTCGACACGTTTGTATTTTCCAGCCTCGACACCGACCTGGATTTGTTTGGCGCGAACTTCGGCCAAATTTAGCAACTCTCGCTGGGCTTGCAGGGTTGCCCCCGACGCAACCCAGTCCCAATAGGCGTTCACGGCGTCGCCGGATGATTGCAAGATCTGCAGTAATAGCTGAGGCTGCGCGGCCTGCTGAGCGAGTGTGGCTTGAAAAACAGCCACCCGTTCGGCATCGAGTGCACGTCCGCGCAACAAGGGCTGGATCCAGGTAAGTTTTCCTTCACCACCTTCGTCGGTCGAACGTTCTTTGTACCAAGGCTGGAAATAACCACGCCCGATACGGTAACCAGCGGATAGGTAGCCACCCCACCAAAGTTGCCGCGCGACGCCTAATCCGTTGCGATAGTTTTCGTAAAACCCCGTTGGCTCGGAAAGCGAATGAGCCTGGAACTTGGTGTCGTAGGCACCAAACGCTGACAGACGGTCTCCGGCGGCAATGGTCGAGATCTCACGTGCTTGCGCGATTTCCGGATAAGACCGATACAAGCTGGCGACGACGTCGGCCAGCGTCAATTTCTCCGCTGCCGACTCAATCGCTCCGGCGGCGGAACGACCAGATTCGACGACGCGTTCGCTTCGGTCGCCGCCACGGGTTGCCCCATCGTTTTCCGTCAGCGAGTCGGCTTCGACCAGCGACAAGAACGCCGCAAACGACTCTGGCTGTCGGGGCGGTTCATCTGCCAGTCCCGCGCCGGTTGTTAACGTCAGCGATGCGCAGGCGATGGCCAACCAACGAGCCTTTAGGGTTTCGGCAACTTGAGCTTGCCACCCTTTGAGTCTTTGGGAGCTTCGTCTGACACGACGGGCGGGAATCCGTTTAGTTGACGCCATATCTCATAACCAAGTGGAACTCGACGCAGCAACACCCATCCGGTAGCGCGTACACCTTGACGAAGGTATCGGCTATCCGGCCAACCGTTCTCCCGCTCGAAGTGGTTATCAGGCACGACGATCACACGAAAATTCCCTTTGCCATCATCAGTGGGGAAAACTCGGTTGACTTTACCGCCGAAGGTTCCGACGGCGACCGAGGGCCAGCCTACGAATTGAACCGCTGGCCAGCCTTCAAATTGCAATCGTACCCGGTCATTTTCCTTGATCAGTGGCATGTCGTTTCCGTTGACACTCATCTCAACGGCCAATTGATCGGCAACGGGAACGATGACAAACAACCGCTCACCTTCTTTGATCGTGTCACTCCCGGTGCGTCCGTACCACTCCTGGATGTAGCCGGACCGCGGCGCTCGAATCGACAAGCGATCGTATTCCTGTCGCTTGTTTCGCAAATCCAAGATCTCTTTTTCGATCGTATTCAGCTTGCTCATCGCATCGAGTACCTTATTCGCCGCGTCTTGATTTTTGATCGAAATCTCTTGTTTCTTTGATTCGATCTCTTCCTCTTTCGAAGAGAGTGTCGCGTAGACTTCTTGGACTTTATTCTCTGCCTTGAGAACTTTCGCTCGTTGAGCTTGAACGGCTTGGCGTTTGTTGATCAATTCCTCTTGCGAGATCAAGCCTTCGGGAAAAACACGTTCGGCGACCTGGAGTTGGTTTTCCTTACTCGCCAATTCGGCTTGAACTTCAACGACCTCGTTCTTCGCCTGTTCCCATTTTTGCTTTGCGGCTTCGAATTCTTGCTCGAGCGCCAGTCGTAAGCTTCGCCCGCTGGAATTTTGCAAGGTTTCATTTTGCTTGGCGACTTCTACACTCGCTTTCAACGCCTCTTCTTTCGACTCGAGTGCGATGATCTGGTTGTCGACTTGCGACACCCCGTCGGCGGCAAACGGAGTCATCCGAAGTAACAATTCACCCTGCTCGACATAACTTCCTTCGCGCAAGCCCGGTTTGACGTAGCTGATCACACCTTTCGCTTGGGCGAGCATCGGTTGAGGCCGTTGTTGGGGATCGAGTGCGACAACGACACCGGTACCGCGAGCCGTCTGACGCCAAGGGACGAAGATCATCGCGGCGATCGAAAAAATCAAAACCCAAAACGTCAGGCGGCCCGCGATTCGAACATAGCGTCCTGTCCGGACCATCTGCAGCGCAGGAAAGTCATCGGCGGAAAAAATGGTTGGTAGCATGGTCGATTGTGCTTGAATCGTTGTTGGAAAAGACGCGGACGTTCTCAGACGCCATCCATGTGTTTAGCGATGAACGGAAACGCGACTATCACATCGGTCAGCGACTTCGGACGCCTGGGTTGCGATCAAAATGGTTGCCCGCACCGCATCACTTTTTAGGTAGTCGAGAATGGATTGGCGATCGTCCAGTGGCAATCGTTCGAACACATGATCGAACAACAGGACCGGAGGGCGTCCCACGATCGCTCGAGCGATGGCAAGCTTCAACACCTGCACGGAGTTGAACGGCATTCCGGTTGTTTGCAAACGCGTGTCGATACCGGCTGGCAACCCTAAGATCAATTCGTGCAAACCAACCGCTTTCAGCGCTTCGCGGATCGCGTTCGGCGAAATCGTCGGTCGGCCCAACGCTACGTTTTCGCCGATCGTACCATGGAAGATTTCCGGATCGCCGTTGACAAATCCGACCAGTTCACCGGGGTAGGCTAGTGCGGATTCGAAGGCATCAAAACTATCGATTTGCGCCGCTCCTTGCTGGGGTCTCGTCAGTCCCGCGATCGCTTTGAGCAATTCCGACGCACCGAATGGATGTTCGCCATTGAGGGCAACAATTTTCCCCGCATCGATTTGCGTAGCTGACAACTTGGATTGCGAGGTCGCTGACTTGAAAACCACATCTGTCCAACTGACCGCCAATGGCCCTTCGGGGAATTGCCCGATGTCCCCGCGAGGATCGTAGTTGAGGTCCAGCATGTGCCCGACTTTGTCGATCCCGGCCATCAAGTCATAAAACTTTTCCAATGACTTGCCCGCCTTCGCGAACGCGCCGACGACGACCGTCACCACCAATTCACTGGCGATCAATTGCCCGAGAGTCAACTCGCCTTCGATGACCAACCAACCGCCAAGTCCGAGCAGTGCGGTTGAAGCGAGTACTTGTAAACTGACCGCGAAAATAACTTGGCGAATGACAACACCGAACTGTCGCTTGCGAGCCTTCACGTATTCGCTGGTCAGTTGATTCGCACGCAAGACCGCGAGCTGTTCCCCACCACCGATCTTGAATGCCGTTGGCATCGAAATCACATCCTGAAGCCAGTGGGCGACCGCATACTTAGTCTTTGATTCCTCGATCGCGGTGCTGATCCCCCCACGACCCAATACCCAAGTCAGGATGACCATCGTCACGATCAGGACGAGGTCGAACCCCAATAAGAACGGATGGTAAAACGCTAACAGAATCAGCCCTAGAATCGTCGTCAAGACGATCGTGATTCCATCGAGCAGCAATATCGCACTCGCTTTCTGAATCGTCATAATGTCGAACACCCGATTGGCTAACTCTCGCGGGTAAATCCCCTGCATTTGAGCCCGCCCGGCGCGGGGAAAACGGTGCGCTAAATCACCGACAATCCGCACGAATTGGCGACGCTGAATCAGCTCGACCACCCAGGTTTGCAACACTTTCAGAATTCCAGCGATGCCAAGACAAACCAATAACATCGCCGACAGCACCAACAACGGCTGGAAATAAATCCCCCAGCTCACGACGTTTACCAAACTTTCAATGACCAAAGGGGTGGCCAATCCAAGAACCCCGGCCACGCCGGCAAACAAGACGACCAGTCCAATGTCATGTCGATCGAGCTTGAGCAACGCAATAAATCGCTGAAGCGGCGAAGGGTGATGGTGCTTCGATGGCAGGTCTGGATTGGTTACCGAGAGTGTTTCACATTCCATTTCTTTCTTCGCGACCAACATTTGAAAGGTCTCTGCCTTCCCAAGCATCCGATCGAGCTGTTCCTGGGAGACCTCTTCGTGCACTTGATCATCATCAATCACGATCACATCCAATCGCTTGCCGACGCGATGCTGCGCGACCAGCCAACGCCTGCCATCGATTAAAAATGCGATCGCATAACCCTGACGGACGGCCGCGAACGTCTCCGCACTTGAGACGTACTCGGTCGGTCGCAGGATGATTCCCGATTCCATCGCCACTTCGACAAGGTGGTCGATCAATTCCTTTGAGGAACGCGGCTGGTCGGAAACGCGGCGGAGCGGCCGCTTATCCAACCTTAAATCAAGGGCAACGGCGATCGCTTCAACGGCTTTCTCGATCGACCGTGCCGCAGTTTGATTCGGAGGCTGGTTTTCGTTATTTGCAGGGTCCATTCTCAGTCCAGTGGCGGCAATCGTTCCCGTCACGAGGGCCGGTAGTGAGGCATTAGTATTGGCACGACAACTGTAGGAACTTGTCGACCTTTGTGACAACTGTCAATCCAGACGATCTATCCGTGCCGCCGGCAAGCATCCAATTTCAATGTTGCTCTTATTCTGTGCCAATCGATTCCCGGTCGCGAAATCGCTGACCGGTGTACCACCAAATCGCAGGAAGTCCCACAAGTAATCCAATCGATCCGCCCAACGCAAATGACATCGGACGAATTTCGAACAACACCCCGGCGAATGCCGCCGAAGCAAGGGCGAATAGGATTGGCGGTATCAAGCTGATTGCGAATAGCAACATGTAGAACAATGATCGAGCACCTTGCAAGATGTCTGGCGTCCCGGTGGGGGTGGCTCGCAACCCGCTAACCGCTGTCACGAAATTGATCATCGTCCCAAGTAAGATGGCGAAAGCAACACCCAGGACCAGCGTCGACAGAGAATCCGATAGCGGCTGTGTACTGATTGCAATCGCAGGTAGCTGAATCGCCACAAAAAGACAGGATACAGCCGCAGCAGTCCCCGACATCGCCCCAATAGCAATCGCGGTGGGACCCACAGGAAGGGTTCGATACCAATCCAGTGTCCGCGGCGGCTTCGCCAACCCTAGCGCGCTGGCGATCGCAATCAGTCCACCCACATAGGAAGCGATCGCAAATGCAATCGAGGGGGCGTAATACTGAACCGTGCTATTCATCCAGTCCGGTCGACTTCTAACGGTGATTCCGCCGACCAGTGCCGCAATCGCTCCCAATAACAAACAGGGGATCAGAAAACGCCCGTTTCTTCGCAGAGCGATCGTGATCTCCAACCAGACAATTGGCCCAATGCCGCTAAGGAATGGGAACGTCGGGATCCCATAACGAACCGAACCTGATCGTCCACGTTGGGATTGGTACGTGTTTCCATCGCGCAGACGCTCAAGTTTCTTGATGCGTCGCGCGACACCTTCGACGGCAAGTTCCGCAAATCCGGCGCTCGTGCGATAACAACAGGCCGTGATCAAGCCCAGGATTGCCAACGATAATGCGGCGTTGGTTGCCAAGCTTACGTCCGCCGGAGCCGAAATCGTTTTAGCGAAGGGCACGAACGGAAATCCGACGATGATCGCGGTATTCGACTTGGTGATGCAAGCCACGATCGACTCGGCGCCAAGCTCTGAAAGCGACGTGGCCGCCGAAAATACGTTCACCAACCGATAGCTTGCCTCTACAACGACGCTCAGGAGCGCGGCGAGCAACCCTAGCCGGATGAGGCTGATCTGTCGTGGTGACAACCGTGGTTGCAACAGCGTGTACTGGAACCCCAGCATGATGATGAAGCCGACGGCGAATGTGATCCCAATCACACCGCCCAGCCAACTAACAAAATAGACGCGCATGAAAAACGTCAGTAAAACGCACAGTGGCAGTAAGCTGATGGCAACCGTCAACAAGCGATAGGTCAGAATCTGAGCCGAAGTAAACGGACCGGCCAAAACAAATTGCAGTTCCGCCGGCCGTAGTTCCAACATCGATTTGCCGCCTTCACAAACAATCAACACTGCCGTCGTCACGAATAAAAGCAGCGGCAGCAACGGCCCGACATGCTTGGAAAACCCTGGGACCGCGTCAGGCTCAGGAGGCTTTAAAAAATAGACAGCCAGCGAAGGGGCGACACCGGCGACAAAACAACCGAGAACCAGCACCATCGAGATCAAGCCGGCCGGCGTTCGGCACATCCGCCAAACGCGACGCACGCTGCCTTTGGCCAATAACCACGTCAACTGAAGCAGTGCGATCGACATCACTCGAGTTCTCGTTCGGTCGAGGTCGCTTCTTCTGATTCCGGCAGCCCGGTCAGATGAAAAAAGACCTCCTCGAGTGACTGCCGCGGACCGCCATACTCTACGCGCGCCTTTTCCAAGCCACCGCAGTAAAGCACTTGGCCACGTCGAATCAAAACCAATTCGTCGCACAGATCTTCGACCAGCGACAGCAGGTGAGAACTGACCAAGACCGTTGCCCCGCGTTGCGACTGTTGACCGATCGTCTCTTTCAGCCGACGAATGCTAGGCGGATCCAACCCCGTCATCGGTTCATCCAGTAGCAGCACATCCGGTCGGCGTAGGTATGCACATGCGATCGCAACCTTTTGCCGCATGCCACGTGAAAGTTCCGATGCCAGTGTTTGGCGTTTCTCTTGAAGTTCGAACAACGAGAGCCAATGTTCGGCTTCGTCTTTCCAGTCGATCAATTGATAGGACGATGCGACAAATTGCAGGTGCTCAAACACCGTCAACGATTCGAACAACGGTGGATCATCGGGCACATAGGCGACGCGACGTTTGACTTCCAACGGTTCACGTTGAAGGTCAAACCCGGCGATTCGCAGCGTGCCGCCGGTCGGACGCAAGATGCCACTCATCGTGCGAATCGTAGTTGTTTTTCCGGCCCCGTTGGGACCGACTAACGCGGCGACACTCCCTGCTGGCACATGAAACGTCGCTCCTCGGACGGCCTGGAAGTCACCGTAGTGTTTGATGAAATTTGAAATTTCGATCATCCGACTCGCCTCGCCGTCCGGGTTATCGCTTGGGCACGTCGATTTCGTACAACAAGATCACCGTCACGTCGCCTCCGGCAAAGGTATTCATTGGCCCGTTGGAAGCCGATGATGCCGATGAATGGTTTCCACTGATCGAGAGCACACGGATATCATTTTTGCGAATGAAACGATTGATTTGTTTTTCCATGTCTTCCAATTCGGTATCGGTCGACTTGAAAATCTTAACTTGCTGCACGTCTTCTTCTCGTCGGTAAAGAGTGTTGTGATGGGAAACACAGGTTAGCGTAGTAGGCCGCCAAACGGCGGCGACGGGGCGGCATGTTTGTCGCAAAAAGCAATGTTTTGAATGCGTCGCCGACACGAATTGTTTGGTTCACGTCTATCACATCAGAAAACCGCGACTGCCATACGCTTGCGATTTTTTCCAATTCGATCGCTACACCGGCGCGTGTTCGGAATCTGGAAAAGACGAGCCGAACGAACTTTCGCTAAGCGTGCTTCACCAACCACCCTTATAGGCGTGGCCCACGGTTCGTGCTCCGCCGAGACCAGATGCTCGGGTTCGACTCATCAGCCGACGGAAAATAAACCTCCATCCAATCGCGACCGCGTCGGGCAACCCTGGCCAAACATGACTTAGCACATAGTTTTATAATCGAACGCAGGTTGGCTCATTGATCGCCGCCGAACCTTGAATTGTAACGTCGCCCTAGTTTGCGGATGCTTCTGAGAGGAGCTGGACCAATTCCGGCTTGCCTTTTTCTTGAGCGAAATCGAGCGCGGTATCGCCGTCAATGTCTTTCATCGTCGGGTCAGCCCCTTTACGAAGTAAGACCTTCGCGACTTCCAAATTCCCTTCGGCGGCGGCGACCATCAGTGCCGTAAATTGCTCGACTTTATCAACCGAATTGATTTCGGCGCCCGCGTCGAGTAACAGCGACACGGTTTTTGGAGCTTCCAGACTAGAAGCATGATACAAGGGCCCACGACCTTCGCGATCGAGCACATTAACTTCTGCCCCCGCATCAATTAGGTAACGGCAAACCTTTTCATGCCCATTGTAGGCTGCCATCGCCAACGGTGTCCGACCTTGCGGATCGGACTCATTCACATCCATCCCCTCTTCGACACACGTTTTCACGAGTTCCAACTTGCCTTCCAAGGCAGCTTTGCGAAACGCTTCGGGCGTGTACGAGAGTGTCGTTTTTTTCGGGTCGCTATCGGCAGAATCTGTCGCCGCTTTCCCATCCGGTTCGGAGACCGACGTCCCAACCTGATCAGCAGCAACGGTCGCGACTGAACCCTCTCCGCCGTCCGTCGGCGCACCCGCCGGTTTCGAAAAATAAAACACGATCGCGGCGGCGAATGCGAGGAAGAAGACAACCGTTAGGGCAATGAATCGAAACATTAGCAGCAGTAAATCGGGGCCGAATGAAGGACGCTTGAGTAGCCCGAGAGTATAGCGGGAATGGGTGACCTAGTATTCCCCGCTGGTCACCACCTCTCGTCAGAAAAACATTGTTAATCGACCAATTTTCTAGCTCCAGAAGCGGCGTGACCGGACGTGTCAACGGACTTTCGATAGTTCTCCTGTCGCCGGCAAACAACCTCGATTGTCCGCGGCAAATCGAACGATCAGTTTTCTCTCGCGACGTTGTCTCACGATAGCTTGACGACCAATCGCGATGGGAGCATCCCGCAAGAAGGAGCGGCACGGTGGCAAAGTTTTACATTTGGTGCGGAAAAACGGAATTGGTTCTCAATTCGGATTCGGCAGAATCTGCGGCGTTGGCGATGATGGATCGGCTGCTGGCCCCGCACCTGTGGGTCTACGACGATCCGGGCCTATCGGAACGCGATTGCTTGGAACACCTGATGCTAGAGGCCCTGCTGCACCTGCCAACAGAAATCGGCATCAGCGAAATCGGAATGGGCGGACGAGATGCCCAGGTGATCCCTGTTCCTGACACCATCCAACAGTGGCATACCTTGATGATTGGAATGCAGCGCATCTTTACCGAAGCAGGTCTCGATCGTAGTGTTGCCGTCTTGGCTGGTTCGGAATGGATCGCCGAAGCCACCTCGATTCGGCGGCTCCCACGATGATCGAATCAGCCGAGATCTTCACCGTGGACGCGCCACCATGCTCGCGCCTGTTCGACCGACCAAGGATACTTGGGGATCAACTCGTCAAGGTGCTTGGCCAGTTCATCGATGGACCGAAAGCGATCGTCGACGTTCTTCGCCATGCACCGTTTCACAAGCCCACTGATTTCTTCGGGAATCTCCTCGTCGCGATGTACCCCGATTCCGATCGGCTGTTCGGTCAACACCAACGCAAACAACGACTCGGGGTCACACTCGAGAAATGGTGGACGCCCCGAAAGCAAAAAGTAGGCGATGCAGCCAACTGAATAGATGTCCGAACGAGGATCAATCTTGTTCGGATCACGATAACGCTCCGGAGCCATGTACATGGGTGTCCCCGCCCAAATGGTTTCCGAAGTTTGATACGAATTGGCGTCCGGCAACAGCGGTTTTGCCAAACCGAAATCGAATACCACCGCCCAATCGCCGACCGATGGATCCATCGAAAGCATCACATTTTGAGGTTTCATGTCGCGATGAACCAAACCTAAGTGATGGGCCTCTCCCAACGATTCACAAACCTGTCGCAAGATGAACAGCGTCCGACCGATGTCAAGATACCCGCTGCGAGCGACCGCGTCGTACAACGTGATTCCACGCAGGTACTCCATCACACAGTAAGCCTCGCCCTCTTCACCACGTCCATAATCGTAGATCGTCACCGTATGCGCACTGCTCAGCGATGCGGCTAACTTAGCCTCGCGATCAAACCGCAACCGATCTTCCAAGTTATCGCGATCGGCCCGCAAGACTTTCAGTGCCGTGTCGCGACCGAGTTGGTTGTGCTTGGCCCGATACACAACTCCCATTCCGCCGCTTCCCAGTTCTGACATGACTTCATAGCGACTGAGCGGATGTACCGCTGCTTGGGCGAGGGCGGTGCGTTTAGCGATTCGGCTGGCAGCGACCAGTGCCGTTAGTGTCAAAAGACATCCGAGCGTGATGAACCCATACCGAACCGTTCGCGCGGTGGCGAATGCGAGGTCGCTGGTTCGTTCGACAACGATACCGATGTCGTATCCATCGATCCAACGCCATGATCCCACAACCGGGATTCCTGCATAGTTCGGATAAGGCGTCAACATTGACCCACTCGCGCCGTTGGAAACCCCGGCAACGGAATAGGTCAACGGTTGAGATCGCCGCAAATCCAAGGCGAGGCTGCTGGTGGCAATCGAATCATCCGGATCAGAGACACGCAGCTTGCAGGCCACCGTTTTCACCTCACTTGCTTGCTGCCCCTCCATGGTCGTCGGCACCACCGCGGCGCACAATCGCTCGATCGCATCGGGGCTGTTAGTGATCATCATCCCGGAACTATTGACCGCGTACACATCCAAGCCGCCGGCTTCGGACGTTTGATGAAAAAGCTCGTCGAACGTCTGGAACATCCCGAAACCGCGGATCAAAATCGTCGCTACAATCCGCCCGTCTTCGTCGTGAATTGGCAAGATCTCCGCCATGACCGGCAGCGTCGTTTCGGGCTCGAAGCCGCTTTCTTGCGGTTGCAGAATTTCCGGCCCGAATAACACTGTTTCGCCGCGCATCGCCCGGGCCAAATTCGCCGCTCCTTCCGGAGGGACGCGTCCCCCGATGTCTTCGCCTCCTTCGAGCCAGCTGGCGATGATCTGGCCGGTCCGGTCCCAGACGACATATTTGATGTCGTCAAGTTGAGACAGTGAGCGCAGTTGGGAACGAATTTCGGTCGCGTGCGGACTATCGCGAAGCTGATCGGCGGAGTCATCGTCTTTGGCGGTTTCGATCAGCGCCAAGATTGATTTGCGTAAGTCGACTTGCTGACTCCACGATCGTGTCAGTCGCGACTGATCGTCGAGATAACGCTGAATATTCAGTTGAACGCTATCAGCGATCCCGGCCAGTTCACTGGCGGTCGATTGCCGCAAGCCTTCGACGACGGTGGTGTAAGTCCAAAACCCGACGAACACGGTTGGTAAGATTGCCGCAAGAAGAAGCCATCCCGAATTAATCCGTCGATGCCGTTTGGCTCTCGATTGCCAAAGACCGGGCGAAGGAGGACGTCGTGGCGGCGAACTGTCGACGGCGTAACGGGGGGAAGCATGCGTCCGCTGGGAACCTTGCATCGTCGCTTGGCCCGCCGCGGATTTGGGCTTTGCTGAGGACTTTGCTCCGCTGTTTTTTCCCGTTCCCGACTTGCTGGGGAGTTCTCGTTTGCGTCGGCTGAATTGCCGGTGTGATTTTTCGGCCGGGCTATTTCCAGTCGCGGTACTCTGTTGACCAAGCGCGGACGGCATGAAGGGTGCGATACCGGAATCGATAGCAGCGGAGGAAACGGTCCCCGAGCTTGTCGTCTCGGAACTTTCGACATCCCCCGGGAGCGTCGGGGGCTTGGCTGCGTTGCCTTCGACCAACGCAGACTCGCTATCGTGCTCATCGAGTAGCGAGAGGACCTCTTCAATCAGCTCTCGATCGTCACCACACCGGTCCGCCAAGTAGTCTTGTTGTTGATCAGACGAAAGTTCCTCGACCGCTAAAAACAGCGATCGGACTTTCGCGTAACGTTCGGCATCCATCAAGCGGTCTCGGAATCCGCTGCTGAGTCATCGTTGGGTTCTTCGTCACGCCGTAGCTCACGGCGCATCCAAGCTCGGCTCATCGCCCATTCTTTTTCTACGGTTCGCAAGCCAAGCTTCATTTCTGCGGCAATCTCGCGCATCGTCATCCCGCCAAAGAAACGCAATTCGACAATTTTGGCCTGACGCGGATTTAGTGTCGCCAGTTGCTCCAACAGATCGTCGAGGGCCACGACGTCTTCGTCGCGGTTGAGTTGGAACGTCACGTCGTCATGGAGTTGACGCCGTTCCCAATCACCGCCTCGTTTCAATGACTGCACTTTTCGCGCATGATCGACCAAAATCCGGCGCATCACTGTCGCGCCGATGGCGAAGAAGTGCGTCTTCCCCTGCCAATTGATTCGCGAATGATCGACCATCCGCATGTACGCTTGGTGAACGAGCGATGAACTGCTCAAGCGATTGCGTAGCGGTTCGTTTTGCAGGAAGCGCCCGGCGAGACGTCGAAGGTCATCGTACATCGCCGAGAACAGCTTGTCGGTTTCGCCTTCGCTACCGCCATCCTGACTTCGATTGATCAATTCGGTAACGGAGGTCATAGTTTCGACTCGAATTCAATCGCGGTTGTCACTCGTTATTGCACCCCAGTTGCAACTCCACAAATCTTGTCGACGAGAAAAACGACGACATTGACAGACTGCGGATTACGCTCCAGTGCTTCGTCTAGACGAAATGTTTGGGTCCGTCTTCTCAGCCGATGGGCGTTCGCCCCGCTGACTGCTTGGAAACCGTGGCGAACGCCATTCGGCTAACCCAGAAATCAAAACTGGAACGGAACTTTAGTGTAACGACTCTCACCGCAAAGTGGAAAAAGTCTTAGTGAGGTTTCTGCGGCGACTGTTCAAGTGTCTTCTGGTTTTTCGCGTCGAAAGACGGCCACGATGTCGTCGACCGGAACGACGAACAATTGATTGTCATGTTCTAGGTCAACTGGGATCGCGTTCTTGGGATGGAAGAGGATTTTGTCGTACTGGCGAAGCGGCAATTCTTCATCGTTTTCTACGACGGCGCTGATCGTAACGATTCGACCGGTGATCGTCGGAATCTCCGCCGCATCGGGAAGCGCGATCCCACCACGGGTTTCACGCTTGGGTTCATCCTTGCGGACCAAGACTCGGTCACCAATCGGCTCGACGTATTCGAACCCCGTATTTGATTTCTTCTTCGCCATTTCCTCTCCAGGACACTTCACTCGTTTCGCGCCATGGCTTTTCTCAGCCAGCCCCATAGTTTTGTCAACGCCGGCGGTTCCGTACACCCGGCATCGCAGCAGCAAAGCATTCGGGAACCAGCGGGGGGACAACACACCTTTCCTGCGTCCGAAGACACTCGTTTTTTTGCTTCGCAGCGAGCGGCATTTCCCTCAACTTGAAGCGACGTGAGCAAAAGTTGACGGAATCTTACTGAAGGGGCAAATCCTGCCGGAGCATGTCGTACCGACTCCGCCGAGATTTACCGACGCCCACCGATCATCGCTGAACCGAGATCATGATCTAGCCGATTTTGGTAGGCAAGGCGGTTTGGATTGCCACCTCCTATTCCCCAAGACCGATGGTCACGCAATGCGCAAGGACGTAAAACGCTCTCTCTTCGTTTGGCCTCTAACGGCGGCCACACTTGTCATTCTACTCGGTGGCGTTGCCCTCCAGCGGAATGCTTTTACGAGGGCATTAGCAGGCCGAACTGCCGGTTTGTGGTTTTCGATCGTCCACCCCGATGGCGAAATCTCACTACCCGACGTTGACCAAAAAACGGTCGCGGTGCAAAAGGAAACCCCGGGCATCGCTGAACTGGCAAGTCGCGACTCGGCCAAGACCGAATCGCCCCTCGCTTCGGAATCCAGCGAGCATCGTTCGCCGGCTCAATTGTCGACCGTGCCCACCGCCACTTCCGCTCCTGAACTGCCGACGAGATCCGACGCGTTTGAAATCGCGATCGCAAATCCGAGCGTGACTCCCGAAGTCACCTCCGACCGTGAGGAGTCCGAGTCCACGAGCGATCTTTCGGCGATCGAATCTTGGCTTGATGCCCCGATTAATGTGAAGCAACCGGTCGTTGCCGGGATCCCTGCACCGACACTGAACAGCCAGAGCGATCTGTTTGGTTTCGATGTCGTTGCCGAGCCAGCCTCTTCGCGTCAGCGGCAGCCACAACGTCAGGCGACCGAGATCGCCGAGTCGACTCCGGAATCACCGGTGATCGATCTTTCTTCCGAGCTGCTCGATCTTACCGTGGGAGCTTCGGTTTTGACTCATGACGAATCGCTTGACCTGCCGTTGGTCGATCATGATGCGTCGCAATCGGTCGAACTGATCCCACCGCGATTGGCTGAACGACCGACGACTGACGATTTCCAAGTCGAACGGATCGCCAAAGAGTCTCGTCCGCCATCGCGATTGTCGCCTGAGCTAGAATCCGACCTCTCTGCGAAAGCGATCCCGGCACTTGGTGAACACGAAACACCACAGCGTACCGAGTTGCAACAAGCATCACCGGCGATCGTTGACCTGGCTGACGAGGCCAGCGAAGAAAGCAATGCCGAACCATCGCGTCCGCTCGCCAAAGCTCGTTCAAAAACTTGGCCGGTCGCCGCAAAGCTGTTGGAGCAACTCGATCAACTCGATCGTGTCGCTGCCACACAACCTCGCGAAAACTTGATCCGTACGGTCAATGTGCCCGTGGGGCCACAGATGGTGGTTTCGTCGAGTGACTTGCTAGATTGGTCTTCGACCGTCCGCGGCATTCTCGAACAGCTACCGCAAACGAAACGACTGGGCGATGACCAGGTTCCGGCAATGTTGGATCAACTTCAGCAGGCTTGCCACTTCGCGTTCAGTCACGCCGAAGCGATCGCCTACCGCAGCGAGCAAGTCGCTTGGCTTCAAGCGGCCTATTCGGTTCAGCGACGACTGCTGGTGTGGTATCCGATCTACCAGATCAACTCTGGGGACTACCCACAAACGCAATACGTGGGCGACGACTTGGTTGGCGCAATCGAAGCGATCGACACATTGAAATCAGCCTTGCCAGAAACTGGGGATGCCGACGGCTGGGACCAATTCCTATTGCTCAGTGATCTCGGATTGGCCTTCACCAGTGGCACCGACGGGGATCGCCAGGAACTATCACAAAAGTTTCTTTCTCGGATCCAATGGCCAAATCTCGAAGCATCCCATCGCAACTGGCTTGATAGTGAAGCCGTGGAAGCCGTGGCCGTAGCGGTCCGCCCATGGGCCACCGGACCGATCGACTACTCTGCGTTCTTGCATCAAATCGAAAAGGCCGAATCAAACGCCATTGACTTGGTCACCGCCGAAGTCGCCCAGTCGATGCAGGCGCTCCGGTACGCCCGTCATCAAAGCGTCAAACAATTGGCAGACAACATCGACCTGTACTACCGAAATGCGAACGTACGGTTTTCGATCACCGACGAGATGCTGAACCAACTGCTGCCAGAAATTCCATCGCGTCACGTCCCGGTTCGAACAACCATGCTGGGCAGCCGAGTGACAGGCGTCAGTACGATTGAAAGCCAGCTAGGCCTAGCCTTGCGTCCGGCCTACGGGGCTTGGGAAATCGACTTGCGAACCAACGGGAGCGTTTCCACACGCAGCATCGGGCGTCGTGGCCCCGCCGCCGTCCGAACGTCTAGCAACAACCCATTCTCTGCGTCGACGCCCATCTCCATTAAGCCCTCCAATGTTGAATTGGGAGCGGTGGATGTTTCTGTCGGTGGCGCATCGCGACTGCGGGGCATCAATACGCACTACGACGATTGGCCGCTTGTCGGTAGCTTGGTCCGAGCATTTGCCGAAATGGAATACCTCGAAAAAGCATCGTTGTCCAACCGCATGGCTCGGGAACGAATCCAAACCGAAGTCGGCGAAGAAATCACGGCGACGGTTCGCGAAAAAGTCGACCAGTCCAGCGAACGGTTCGCGCAATCAATCTTTGGACCGCTCACCCGATTGCAACTGAAGCCACAAGTGGTCGACATGCAATCGACCAACAATCGTCTGATCGCACGCTATCGCATGGCTGGCGATTGGCAACTCGCCGCGATGACCCCGCGACCGCGTGCGTTGACTGGCAGCTTGATGAGTCTTCAAATTCACCAATCGGCACTCAACAACACACTCGAGCAACTGGTCCCGCAAGACGAGGTGATGCCGATCCGCGATGTGCTATCACAGTGTTTCGACCTGCTGGGGATGCAAGATAAAACGGTCCCCGAAGACATCCCGGAAGACATCCAAATCCAATTCGCCAAACATCGCCCGATCACCGTTGAAATCGAAGACGGCAAGGTCTGGGTGACGATGCGAATCATCCGGCTTCAAGACAACGACCACTTGAAACTGCGTAACTTCATCGTGCGAGCGACCTATGTTCCGCAAATCGATGGCTTAGGGGCGTCCTTAGTCCGCGATGGGCATCTGAGCATCAGCGGCCCCGGAATGTCGATGCGAACTCGTTTGCCAGTTCGAGCGGTGTTCAACAAAGTCCTCGCCCACTCGCGTCCGCTGCAACTGACGTCCGACGAACTGCTGCAAGAACGAGTCAGCGAAGACACAAAGATCACACAGTTCGAATTGCGTGACGGCTGGATCGGAATGTCGATCGGTCACATGCAAGAACAGCAAACCGTGGCCGGTCGCCCCCGAGGCATTCGCTAACCAAGAAGTGTTCAATGACCGCGTGACCCCGGCAAAGACGCTGCAAGTCGAAGTGTGGTCAGGCTTGCAGCGTTGCGTACTTCGCGATCGCTAGCGACAACGCATCGTTGCGATCGGTACAGTAGTCAATGATTTTGTCATAACCGGACGAATCGCCCATTTGCTTGGCCGTTTCCGCGATCTCCAACAATTGCGGAACGAGCGTCGAGGGGGGCACATCCTCGGGAACCGACCGGATCGCAAACTCGATCGCTTCGATCGGACGCCCGACGCGGTGCAACAAGTCGACGTAGGTTTCGATCGCGCCCGTACCGTGTTGCTGCGTATCGACCGACATCGCCTTTCGCTGGAACAGCTTCAAACCGGCATCAACGTTTTCGCCCAGTAAGATCGAATAATACGCCGCATAGGCGGGATAGAAATCGACAAACGGTTCATCACCGGGATACTGGAACTGATGATGAAGCTGTCGACCATACTGGGTCAGTTCCCAAGCTTTTCGAAGCTGATCGGGTTCCGTCAAAACGGACGCGATTCGCACGGTCGCCGACAGGTGCGTGGTATCAAGATGGTAGCCGCCTTCCTTCAACACCCACGGACGCTGATGGATCATGTCGTGTAACGATTCGTCTGGCCCGGGTGCCTTATCGCGTGACGTAATGTCTTCGCGAACCAAGCCGGTCAACTCGCCGTAAAAGTGATCGAGCAAACACGCCCCCGCGGCTTGCCGATCCGCCTTGCTACGTTGACTCAAGAACTGATCGTAAACGGTGATGCTGTTGCAAGTCCCCTGGAAATCCAATACCGACTGATACCCACGCGCGACGTCAACGCCTTCATGCAGCAAGACGCGTTGCATTTCTTCACAGTTGTCTTCGGTGATCGGAACGTCGGCAAGAAGCGAGCGCACCAGTTCGTTGTCGCCGACCGGTCGTAAATACGTCCAACCTTCAAACACGCGTCCTTGCCGCAGCAACATCTCCCCCGACTCGCGGCACGCCTCCAATAGCCCAGTCTCTAACTGCCGCTCTATTTCGTCGCTACGAATCGGTTCATTGCTGTCGGCCACCAGCGACAACCCGATGCGATCTCGGACGAGTAACTTTCTCGCTTCGAACAATTCCATCGGAAGCTGCTGTTGGCGATAGAACTCGACGAGTTGCTCCAGCATTTCTGTTCGGCTGCCGTCGGCATCTCGCAGTGCGCTAATAATGGACGTGGTGGGATCGGAAATAGATGAGGATTCGGAAGACATAGTCAGTTAGGTCGTCGGGTCTTGATCGTTCGGCTTGGATGCGGGTGCGTCGGGTTCGGGGGCTGCCGTGTCGAGTCGTGGAATCGCGGACGCATCGGAATAGCGGTGCAATGCTTCGAGCATGGTCTGTAGCTTCGCGGCGGCAGCCGGTAACTGATTTTCGCTGTGATCGGTCATGTCTGCCAAGGGACCGAGCATCTCGTCACACTGGTGACTGATTTCGATCGACAACGATTTTGCGTTGCGCTGCCGTTGCCGGCAAAACTCAAGTCGCTGCTTGGCTCGCGCAACACGTTTCTGAGCTTCAAGGGCACTGACGCGATCCGATGCCCGCGCCGCAGACTGTTTTCGCTGAAGCTCGTCTTTTGATTCGGTCAATTCCTGCTCGGCCAATTCGACCTGACGCCGCCAATAACGAGGCACATCGTCGGTGTAGTAACGCTGCGCACGGTGAACGCTGATGCGAATTTCTTGCAGCGTTTTGTCCCAGTCGTCGGCAAGTTTTAAGATCCCCTGCCGAAACTGTTCTAACGCTTCGATATTGCGAACGTCGCTGGTCGACATCAACTCGTGGGGGATAAAGCAGGTAACGGAACTCGCCGAGAGTTTCGGTTCGCCCCGACGGATTCCCTCTTCAAATTCCCGAAAGCCTCGGCGGCTTCCGCGACGGCATCAGTCTAACGCGCTGCCCACGCATCGCGTAACCGTTGCAGCCCCTCCGCCATCGAGATCCGCACGTGATACCCTAGTCGTTGCTTAGCCGAAGAGATGTCAAAGTAGTGGTGTTTGGCCAATTGAGCAGCAACAAATCGCGTCATCGGTGGCTCCTGTTGCCGGCCCAACACCCGATAAATCGTCTCCAACATCGCCCCCGCCGCATAGGCTGCCGGAAAAGAAACCCGTTTGGTAGGCCCCGGCACCCCCGCGACCTCGCAGATCGACTGGATCCAGTGCCAGCAGTTGACCGGTTCATCTTGTGCGATGAAATACGCCCTGCCACCGGCAAGTTCGGGCTGCTGATTCAACGCATCGATCGCATCCAAGTGCGCACCCGCTGCGTTGATCACGTGAACCGTATCGATCAAATTCTTGCCATCGCCGACGATCTTCAGCTTTCCTGATTTTGCGCGTTCGATCACTCGGGCTAGCAAGTGAGGGTCATCTTCACCCCAGATCAAATGGGGACGCAGCGCGCAGGTATTCAGTTCGCCCAATCGATGAGCCTTGAGCACGGCTTGTTCGGCCGCCGCCTTGGTCCGCGGATAAGCGCACAAAAAGCGTTCCGGATAGCCGACCGATTCGTTGGTGTCACATTGATCGTCACCGGCGAACGTCACACTGGGACTGCTGGTAAACACCAAGTTTCGTATCCCATTGTCCCGACAACTCTTGATGACATTCTCCGTCGCAAGCGTGTTGATCCGGTGAAACATTTCGTCCGGCCCCCACACTCCTGCGACCGCGGCGGTATGAACGACAACGTCAACATCACGAATCGCTTGTCGGCTGAACTCCGCATTGGAAAGATCTCCACGACGATAGTCGATCCGACTTTCCAACCCCGGGTAGTCACCACGGGAGACGCCCACCACTTCGTCGCCTCGCTCAAGTAGTTGCTGGACGATTTCGTTGCCAAGAAACCCAGCCGGGCCGGTGACAAGTACACGCATGGATGGTCAACAAAAACAAAACAGTGGGGAGCGGGGCGGGCAATCACATACCAACACCAATCATTCGGCGACGAAAGGCAAGTGGGACTTTCGGGCCACCCAAGTTGAACAGATCCAAGACGTCGCAACAAGCAGACTGATCAATCGCGACGCCGATCGACTCCCGTACTATGCCACGCGCCGCGACACTGGCAATTCCGCTTTCCGCGGCTCGGAAGGATCCGATGCTTCGACAGCGGCTGGATCGAAGAAATTCTTGTCATGAAATGGCATCGAAACAAAACGAATCTCTCGAGACCGGCCGGCGCGAAAAAGCTTGCCGAGGAATTCACATCCGTCAAGATTCCGATCAAAGTATCGGCAGACGTTCGCAGACATTCGGTCTCGTTCCAATCGCGTCATCGACTGGATGCGTTTCACCGCATGGACTAATCCCCTGCGTCCTCGAAAAGCGATACAGTTTTCGCCGTCTTGCAGCGATGGATAGAATCGATCGTCGTATTCGATGATCGGAATCACCCCCACACTCATTGCTTCGATCACGTTATGGCACATCGGCTGCGAAGCCCCAGGGCAGCACACAAAGAACTGATGCTCGGCGAGCTTCGAAATCCATTTTTGCTGTTCGATCTTTTCGACCGACGTATCCACGAGCACCAATCGGTCTTCGCGTTGGGCGTCAAGCAATTCAGGAAACGCCTCTCGTAAGGTGGCAACGATCTCCAGCCTTGAAAGGACCCCAAAGTGATTCTGCATTTTGGCCCGGCCGTAGCGTTGCTTTTGATTTCCGGCAAAGAAAATGCCCCGTTTTTCTCGGCTTCGCAATCGATTTCGATCAGCGAGGGTTCGCACCGAGATTTGATTAGGATGCATTGGGTACGGCATCACAGTTGTCCCGGGCACCACATCGTTTCCGATCAGCATACTGATTAGGTGCTGCCCGGCGTGCACTCGGTTGGCGTGATACTCAAGCACATCGGTCAAGACGACCGCATGCGCCGGAAAAATCTGACGAGATCCTAACCAGCGAACGTGTTGCATTCCAAGAAACGATCGCCCCAGCGGTTTATGAGCTAACGCCGCCAACATCGATTTCGTGCAACGAAGGTTCACCGCATAGCCCGATTGCTGGGCGACCGCCGCGATACAGGTCAGGTGGCGAGCACAATCAAACAGCAGATGATCGGTGTAGAGATCGATGCCTAAAATCCCTCGAGGTTCCGTTTCGAGCGGCTTCCGAGAACGGAGCAGCGATTTCGCGAGCCGAATCTGCGAAGGGTACCGAAGCAAGTGCTTTAATTTCATCGATCAACTTTCCCTATGCGGCTCGTTCGACCGTCGTTTCACGCAGGTCTCGAACGCCCATCGCAAGCAGCGATTGTGTCCCCGAATGACGCCGCGTGATTCGGGCGGCATAACGCTTGCAGGACTCACGGACTTCCGCGATCTCGTCGGTTGCCTGACGCATCAACGAAGGCAACTCATCGATCGAACGATAGACCCAACCTATTTTCCCGCCTTCAGGATGCGTCTCCGCCAGGCGAACCTGGTCGGCTAACCAACATCCCTCGGGAACGATCACGGCAGATCCACGGATGAGCATTTCCAGTAAGACTCCGCTGCATCTGGCGACGTAGCGTTTTGCGTCGTACAAGAACAACCCGATGTCGGCGGTGTCCAGCCATCGGTGATAGTCATCGCTGGAAAGATTGCCGAGCTTTATTTCCAGGGCGAGATTCCCGGCAGTCTCATCGTCACCGATACCGCTCACGGCGGTGTGATAGACATCTTGTAAACTCTTCGGGATGACTCGCTGCCAACGTCTGGGATCACATTGCAAAGAGACTTGCATGCGACCGCTACGAAGCATTTCAGGCTCGATCGCCTGCAGCAACCGCCTGATCTCATCGCGTCCTTTCTCCGCTCGTGGCAAGCCTGCCAACAAGACCTTGACGGGTGTTTCGCGGGTCTTTGGCGGGACCGCCCGTGGCCGAGTCGGGTAGTCGATTGCGGTGGCACTGATGCCGACGCGACGCAGCTGGTTTCTTAGCGGTTCGGTCGTCGCATGAATCTGGATTCGATGACCGCCCGAATTACGTATGGCCGCAACCGATGCGTTGACTTGATCACCAAACTGAATCGAACGCCAATCGGGACGGCCCTCGTAAACGGCGAAATGGAAGACCGCATGGATCTGGCATCGTTGAAATGTTTTGTGGCTTTCGAAACGCTTCATCGCACGAGCCAACGCTAACATCTGGAAGTCACCCGCCGTGTTGACCACTACCACATCACCTCGCCTCGGGCGAAAGTCAACCAACGATGCATAAAACTGGTCGGACCATTGCTCAATCATCCGGCTTGGGCGTCGTCCCGGACGGCAAAACCAATCGGCGATTTTTTGACGCAGCCGCTCGGGGGAGCTCCCCACCGGTCGCCCCGTCAAGTCTCGCTTGCAACGCGATGGGCCGTCGATTCCCAGGGACCAATTTTCCATTCGCCGAACAGTGAAACGTGAATCGACCTGGAACATCGACAATCGCGGATCATCCGTATGCCTCGCCACTACCGATCCAAAGCTGCGATGACTGGCAAGTACCGCGCCGTACCCCAGTTCGGACGCTCCTTCGGCGAGCAGACTGGCGAGTTCTAAGTAATGCCCGCCGATCGACCGTACATTGTCATCGACAAACAGAATTCTTGACTGCCAATCACACGGAGAATCACTTCGCAACTTCTCAGGCGTTGGCGTGTTGGATTCGCGTACCCGCGTACGACTCGGCTGAGCGGCGTTGGTCGACATTCGATCCTTCGAGTCGAGACGTGAAGCAGATTATTTCATCAAACGGCAACCACCGACCGGACGCGCTCGCGTCGGGCCTTCGTGGGCAGAACCTGGCAAATGCGAGTCCTTCGCCCAATGCTGTCAGTGCACCAAAAAGGAGTCATCGATCAAGGAGCGTTCTCCAAAACGAATACGAACTCCGCAACCGACACGATTTCGCAAGTCATGGCGACAACTGTGCTTAAAAACTGCACGGCCTTCCGGGACGGAAGACCGGCACTCGAAAGTCTTAGCAAATACGGCGCCTGGGGTCCACGTTAGCTTTGCGACAAAATCCAATGTCAAACGCGTGATTGACGCATTCAAATGTCGACTTTGTCGATCGCCACGGCTCGTTGCCATTCGCGTATGTGCAGGATCGATCTTGACCTAACCAAGACGTTCTTGCTAGCTCGTTCTGTGAGGCGGTCGTTTTGTTCCGCCAATGGTTCCCACACAGAACGTTGACCTTGGCAATTCCTATGACAATCGTCCTCCGTCACCTCCATCGTCGCGCCCGAGCCAGTTTGTTGGCCGCCGGTTTCGCCATCGGCGGCGCAGCGATCATGGGCGGTCACACGAGTGCGGAACCACCCAACGCGTTTCCTTTTCCTATCGCCGACGAAACGGACAAGAACGCGATCGATCAATCGACAAATCAGCCAAGCGGCCGACCAGCCGAAATAACGGCGGTGTCCGATTCCTATGTCTTGCTCCGCAACGACAACCTACTTGTCGGTCAGGTACTGCGTCTTGGTAACACCGTCGAAATTAAACGTGGCGATGGTTCCGCGATCCGCGTCGCCTCCGCACAAGTGTCGCTCGTCGCGCCCTCGGCGGCAGATTTGTACGAGTACCGTAAAAGCAACCGATTCGCCGGTGATGTTGCGGCGATCCATGCCGATGCTCGCTGGTATTTGCGAAACGACATGCTACGTCAAGCGGCTCGTGACGCCCTGCTGGCACGCGAAGTCGATCCACGCGGTAGTGAAACCAATCGCCTGCTAAGACAGATCGCCGGTCGGTTGCGTGCCGACATGGAACGGCCCGCCCCTGCTGCATCGACGATTCAAACGGTCTCCCACGAAACGCCGATCGAAAACCAACCGACGAACGACGTCACCGAACCGACCTCGGAGTCATTGGCGCTGCCCGAAGAGGCAATTTATTGGTACCAAGCGCGCGTCCAACCGATCTTTTTCAATCGATGTAGCGGTTGCCACACCAAACAAGAGAACAACGAGCGAACATTCCAAATCCACCCCTCCTCGCGAGCTCGCTGGGCGCCGTCTTCGACCGCCCGTGAGAACTTGGTCGAGATCCTGAAATTCGTTGACCGTGATCACCTTGCCGCCAGCGAAATCAGAGTTCGAGCGATGGACGGACACGGTGGGGCGAAACGGACCTTCGGTCAAGAAAACTCGCCCATGATGCTGCAACTCGACCGATGGTTAGCCAGCCTACCACAGACCGAACAAACGAATTCGCCGACGACGTTTTCTGACGCGCAACCGTTGTCCTCCGAAACCGCTTCGCACCGCGTTGCCACCGCGCAAATTCCATTCGCTCAATCGGCCCCCAAGGTCACGCCCTGGTCCGAACCGGGCGACTTTCAATCGGACCCAATCGCAAATTCTTCCGACGAATCACCGACGTGGTTTCCTGGAGAACAAACTCGCGATCAGCCCGAATCATCGACGGAACACGTCCGGCGAATGCCTGAAGTCAAGAACCCCTTTGACCCGGACATCTTCAACCGGCGATTCCATTCTCAGCCGCCTCAGTAGCAGCGCCGGCGATCCGCTCGAGCACCAAAATCGCGACCGCGGAAACGATCGCCAAAGCAAGCAACGACCAGAGATTGCCTTCCCAATCGCTTGGATGAATCGTTTGCATCACTCGCTCCTTCATCTTAAGCGATGCCGTTTCGGGTGTCGGAATTTGCAACGGCCACAGTTTTTCCACGCTGCCTAGCATCAGCCCGATCAATGCAGCCATCGAAAGATTTTTGTGGTGGTCGAGCATCCAGTGAAGCAATCGCGAAAAGGCAAGCAGCCCGAACAGGCACCCGCACGCGAACACCGTCAAAGACAGAAACGCCTGGGTGTCGACATTTCCTTTCGCAAAGTCTTTGACCATTCCGGTGATCGGATGGTAGACGCCGAGCAACAACAAAATGAACGCACCGCTGATGCCAGGCAAGATCATCGCACAAATCGCGATCGCGGCCGAGCCAAACAAATACACCAGTGAATCACCGCCGTCGGTCGGCGACAGTCGCCCGATCATGATGGCTACGCCCACGCCGAACGCCAATGCGACGACACTACTGACCGACCAACGCGTGATCGTTTTGCCGACGATCAAGACGCTGGCTATGATCAATCCAAAAAAGACCGCGAATGTTTCTGGCATATGATGATCGAGCAGCCAATGCATCACGCCCGCTAGGGTAACAATTCCGGTGCCAACCCCCATTCCAATTGCGGCCAAGAAACGACCGTCGACATGATCGAATGCTTGTCGAAACCTTCCCGATGTCACCAAACCGATCGCATCTCGATCGACTCGACTGATCGCGGTCACCAAACGCTCATAGTGACCTAGAATCAGAGCAACGGTGCCACCGCTGACACCGGGCACTGTGTCTGCGGCACCCATGCAAAATCCGCGGGCGACATTGATCGCGTCTCCGACCACGGTGGGATGCATCGGGGGCCGAGGCGGTACCGACGAATCCGGTTCGGACGCGAGGTCGAGCGGCGAGGTGACCGACGGGTGGGGGTCAAGCGGACTCGGATTAACTTCACCCGGATCAACCCCGTTCGGATCGACTTTGTCGGCCGACGTGTCTTGGTGATCGGAGGCGGTCATCGGGTGGTTCCCATTTTTATCGGTGTCAGAAATACTTGGGCACTGAAATACTTGGGCACTGAGTTTGATCTGGATCGCTCACAGGCCCATCCCACGAAAGTCCTAAAAAACAAGAATCAGCTCGTGGTCGAGAACATAATCCAAACGATCGTCCTAGCGATTGTCCAGGGGATCGCCGAATTCCTGCCCATCAGTTCATCCGGACACTTGGTCATTTTGGGGGCGATCTTTCACCAAATCACCGGGGCGGTACAAAGTGAGTCGCCCACGATGGAGATCATTTTGCATGCCGGAACTCTGGGTTCTATTTTGGTCATTTACTGGCAGCGAATCCTTAACTTGCTCACCAGTGATCGCCGTGTCATCCCCTTGTTGATCGTCGGAACCATCCCGGCTGTGATCATCGGCTTGACGATCAAATCTCAGTTCCCAGGTGTCCTTAAGAATCCGCTCCTCGCCGGCGCGATGCTACTTGTCACGGGAGCCATGCTGATCGTCCTCGGCAAACTTCCCAAACGCGAGGGACACTACCAGGAAATGACGTTTCTGAACGCTTTCATCATCGGCTGTTTCCAAGCGTTCGCAATTCTTCCCGGGATTAGCCGCAGCGGATCGACCATCCTAGGCGGACGGTTTCTTGGCCTGAAGACTGACGACGCCGTCACATTTTCATTCCTGCTCGCGATCCCCGCGATTTCCGGCGCGACGGTCCTGGCGATCAAAGACGTGCTCGAAGAAGCGACGCCTTCCCATGGGGCGATTGAGTTGGTCGCCGGCGCGGCGATTTCCTTCGTCGTCGGGATTTTTGCACTCAAGTGGCTGATCAATTGGAGCCGCCTTGATCGCTTACATTGGTTCGCCGCCTGGTGTATTCCCGCCGGAATCGTGGTCTTGCTCCTCGGCACGCTGGGATTGGTCTGATCCGATCGAAGTACGAGCAACCGGACGAGGACGGATCTTCTCCGGTAGCGAAACTTCGATACTGTTTTGCATTTCACGATTGCCTTCGGCGACGACGTCATCTGACATCAAGACTCGCTGAAAGAACAGCATCAACAACGTACAGAGATACCGCCGCCCCATTTCTCGCATCCGTAGGTTGGTCGATCCCCAAGTCCGACCTTCCCAGCCGATCGGAATCTCCTTGATCCGGTAACCACTGATCAACGCACTCAACGACATTTCAAGCGTGATATTGAAGTGGCACGCACGGTATGGACCACACCGTTCGATGACGTCGGCTCGGTACGCTTTAAACGCATTGGTCAAGTCATTCATCGACGTCCAAAACATCCACTCAATGGCTTTATTTACAAGCCGATTGACGATCAATTTAACTCGCGGATAACGCTTGACCTCGGCACCGCGGACGAAGCGCGAACCGAAAACGCAATCATACCCTTCCTGAATGGTGTCGTAATACCGCTTGGCATCAACCGGATGATCCGATCGATCACCCATGTAGACGATCACGACCTCTCCACGGACATACTGCAAACCGGTCCGAATCGCACGCCCAAATCCGCCGGGCGGTTGCCTTCGAACCAGCCGAATCGATGGCCACCGCTGCTTGCGTTCCAGCACCACCGCCTCGGTCTGATCCTGGCTGTTGTCATTTACGACAATGACTTCGGTTGCAATGTGATGCTCATCAAGCAAGAACGCCATCAGGTCATCCAGGCAGGGACCGATGTTTTCCTGCTCGTTATAAGCCGGGATCACAATCGAAAGCTGCGGACGTCGCTCGGTACTACGTTCTGGCGTTCCAACTAAGTCAGGCATGTTGATTCGCCTCGTCGTAAGGGGACGACTGAGACACTAGAAAAAGATCTTGTGGTCTATCATGTCTCTGCGGTTGATGTTCTGTCGTCCGCACTCACGAAAACACGATTCTGATTTTACGAACTTGCATTCGCTAGGCACTCTGACTTTGCACCAACAGTCCCGCCGAAACCCCACCGAGGACTAACATGACGATCAGGGCACCGATACGACCTTTCGGTTGCTGGAACACGAAAACGAACAAATAAACCACCGTCAAACAAAGCAGTCCTGTGTTACGATCTTGCCGGAACCCCTCGGTGACAAGTTTGACGAAGGCACCAAAGGAGACCAACGCGCAAGCGGTTCCCGAAAGCTGCAAGAAAGTACGCATGGCATTGAACGAGCTTTCTCCGGTCACACGGTTCGCCGACATCAATGCCATCACCGCAAGTGCGGTCGCGCTCCCCAGGATGAACAGGATCAACCCCAGCATCCACCACGGCATTCCGGCTTTGTCAGTCATGTCGCGTTGCAGTTTGTCTGCCCGCTTCATGTCATCCGCGGCACGCTCAAGTGCCAATGCCCCAGGCGAAATATCCAAGCCTGCGGTCATGTGTCCGCGAACGAGTTGCCCGGTGGCCTTATTAAAACCGCATTTGGTGCACAACACCGCTTCGGCAGCCATTTCCGCGTTGCAGTTCGGACACAACGCACCGATGTTGTTGCTGAATCCCTCCTCGTCAAACAGATCGTTCAGCGGATTACCCGCCGCCGTCGTCCCCACGCTCTGTGCCGCCGGAGCGGCGGGAACCTGGATTGGCGCCTTGCACTTTGGGCAGGAAACGGTGCGACCGGCAAACTGCTCTTTGACCGAGAGGGACTGACCGCATTGGCAACGAATCGAGATCGGCATGGATTCTGACGAGAGAAAGTGGGGGAGAGATCGGCGCAATCCGCCTGAGTGCACTCAACCTGACCAATCCAGGCCCAGCGTGAGTAATGCAGGAGGGCTAGGAACAACCGATCCGAAGCTTTTTCAGCCGAACGCGTTCGCATCGGGCGACGTCAGCTAAACCGCCGCCACGGCTAAACACCGTCGGCTCACAAGTCGGCACGCATCGGATTTCGGAGAGGTTCTCAGGAGACACGGATTCACAAGACACATTGTGACCTAGCAACGTCCGTTCGTCCAGATTTACAACGACGACCGCTCCCAATGCTTTGCGGCCGATTGTTCACAGGCCCACTGCTTACAATCACCGGTCCATTGTTCACCGGTCCAACGAGCTGTCCAGCAAGACGCCGATGCCATCGCACAGATTCGGGGCAACTCGTGCTGGTTTTTACGGTTCTACCGCGCAACGGCTCCGAACAAAGCGTCAACGTCCCGATCAAACAGCACGCGGCAAGCAAGGTGAATCGCGATGCACGCATGAGATTCCGCTATCGTTGAGGTCCCGCTGCCCGCCGCGCTCCGGTAAATCCAACGATGCCGATGCATTACGTCGCGTCGCGGAGACGATCGACAAAATCTGGAAACGCGGCTCGCACCCGACTCCAGTTCGGAATCGCTTCCGCCCCGTTAGGGTCGGCGCGAAAGACTTCGGCGGCCGTCGTGATGCAAGTTGCAAACGCGTCAATCATCGTTTCTTCGCCATGGCGATCGTAATCCAAGCCATTGACGCGTGCATCGGCGGCATACTGTCGAATACAGTCCTGAGCGGTGCGCAAAAACAAGCTCCGCAAGGTGATGAACGCACCGTCGCCCAAAATTACGCCTTGGCTGGCAAGCGTTCGGTAGATCGTTGTCAAAATGTCGGTCGCCATTTTCATCAGTCCCGCCTGCTTGTTGTGCAACGAAGCGTCCTGATGCTTATGCTCATACAAACGACACAAGTCCGCTTGGCAGACACGCTTCAAAGAGGTGTTGCGGAACACTTCTGCCAACGTTCCGACTTCCAGCCCCCAATCGCTGGGAATCCGATTGGTTCTCGCCAGATTTCGCGTCAGTGAGAATTCACCTGAGAGCGGATATCGAAAGTTCGCTAGGAAATGAACAAATCGGTTACTGGGGTAAATCTTCATCAACGCCCGCAGCAGCGGCGCTACCAACAACCGAACCACTCGGCCGTGCATTCGATCGGTCACGCGAGCGTAATACGCTTTGCAGAATTCAAAGTCGAGCGCCGGATGCACCATCGGTAGACACAATCGTGACAACAGCGTCCGATCGTAGTCCACAATGTCACAGTCGTGGAGTGCGAAGACTTCGATCGACGGATCTGCAAGCAGGTATCCGAACGCCGTCCACACGCTACGCCCTTTGCCGGGTGTGTTGACCGGAATCCCGGCATCGATCAATTCGTCATACATCCCCTGCACTTTTGGACCGTCGGTCCATAACACTTTGCACCTTGACCCCAATGAGGCGACTTTCTGTAGCGTTTCCTGGTAGTCGGATTCATCGGGAGCAACCCCAAGCGTCACCACAATCGTGTCGACGTAGTCGGCACCGGCGAGCTCTGCGACGATCTTGTCAAAGGGTTCGGCGCGCATGTCCGATGCCGTCACCGGCAAAACTAAGCCGACCTTGGACTCCTGTGTCGCGGCCACCAACATCTCTTCCATCTGATCCAACCCGCCAGTCCGCAAGTCGTGAATGGTTGTGATCAGTTCGTGCTGAAAGAAGTCAGGCATGGTGCACCGCCAATTGCGAAAGGGAATCCAGTGCCGGCGTTTGCCACATCGGCAAACCGAAATCAAGGCCAGAGAAGAGTTTCCGTTGATCGACACAGACAATCAACCCCGGACCGCACGACCCGACAAAGAGGGGAAATCAAAGGGACCACAACGGCGGTCTATGTCGACGCGGTCGCTCATCGCCGGCCAGCATTGGTCGCCAAAGGTTGGTAAGACGCCCCGGCCTGCGATCAATCGCGACTGGCCACACACTACAAATTAGACCTTTTGTCTTGTTTTCGAGTCCGCGGTCACTTAGAACGTATTGGAAAAGCATCCTGCCGCAACAAACCTAGTGCTCCGTCTAGATCAAATGTTCGAGTTCGGCTCATCGGCCGATGGGCGTTCGCCTCGGTGATTGCACCGAAACCGTGGCGAACGCCATGCGGCTAATCCTAATTTCGAAGGTTGACGAAGCACTAGCCAACGAAATACGGCTGATGGGCCACACCCGATTTTTAGCCGTACCGAAACACTCGACCGAAATCGCGAGTCGAAAACCGGACCGTGACAGCGAAACAAAGGACGACATTACGATGGTGATTGCATCTCCTTCACGCCGTGGATCCATCGGCGTCGTGATCATGTTCGCCGTGACCACGTTCGCTTTAAAAGGAACCGCCGACGAACCCCCGACACGCACCGATCAGTCATCCAACGATCAGTCATCCAACGATCAGTCATCCAACGATCAGTCATCCAACGATCAGTCATCCAACGATCAGTCATCCAACGATCGGTCGCACAGCAACGCCGATCACGCCCTGCGAATCACGACCGAGGCGGCAAAGAATTACGAATTCTATCCCACTAGCAATCCGGCTCGGCAGTTCGCATTCCAGCCCCGCTCGGTCCTGCGATGGTCCAACCCGGTCGCGGGTGAGATCTACGGAAACGTTTACCTTTGGACCGACAATGGGAGACCACAAGTAATCGGATCGATCTATCAGTGGTATTCACCGATGACACACGGATCACACGAGTTTCATTCACTCTGCGCCGAAGCAATCGAAGGACAACGACAAGGCCGCACCGTCATGCGTTCCCAGGATCCGGGTCTTTCCTGGCAACAAGTCCCCGAACAACCGGAAGTCGCCGAAACGAAACCCCGCCGAACGCGACAGCTCAGCTCAATCGCACGACGGTTTCAGATCACCAAAACAGATCGTGAATCAGTCACTCGCCAACTTCGACTGCTCGCCCAACCAATTTATCGCTACGGCGATCAGGATTCCGACATCGTCGACGGTGCAATTTACACGTTTGTGCAGGGCACAGACCCAGAAGTCTTCTTGCTGATCGAATCGATTAAGCTAAACGGCAAAGACCGCTGGCACTACGCGTTCGCCCGCATGAACAGCGTCAAATTTGTTGCCGAGTACCGCGACCGCGACGGTGAATACCGAGACGTCTGGACGAAGGAAATTCAACCCTGGGGCGTCGTCAAAAGCGGGCGAGAACCGTACGCCAACTTCGGCCCGTTCAACGCCAGCAACTAGTGCGCCGACCATCTTAAATCTCCGCCCGTCGGCTCATCAGCCGATGGGATTTAGCCGCGGTGATTGCACCAAGACCGTGGCGAACTCCATACGGCTAATCCAAATTTCGAAAGTTGACGAAGCACTCGCTAACTCGCCGATCAATCAACGGGAGCGCAATCAAAGTGCAGCGTGACCGTGGTTGGGCCGCCAACAGACGAATCCACGACCACGCGATTCCCGACCAAGGCGGCTCGCCCCTTCATCGCACGAATTCCGAAGTGACCGGTCGGCACGCTTTCCGGATCAAATCCTTTACCATGATCCTGAACCACCATCCTCGCGTCGTCGCATTTGATGGTGATCGCTGACGCTTCGCCATGCCGGACCGCATTGCGAACCGCTTCGACCAGAATCCGATACGCCGACGTCGCCACACTGCGATCCAAATCGGGATCCGCCAGCGGTGTCCCCTCGCTGACCTGCCAAGTGACATCGCGGTTGGCACCGCATATCTTCGCCACGGTGTCCCTGGCTGCCATCAACCAGGGGAGACTCTCGAGTTCTGGTGGGTAGATCTCGGTCAGTAGATTTCGGCCCAGCGACAGTGCCTCACGCAACCAATCGTTGACTTGGCCAAGTTGCTGCCTAGCGCTATCACTCAAAACGACGTCGCTATCGGCGTTTGCCGACTCTGCTTTCGCCGCCAACGATTGCACCGTCGCCGAGGCACCAAAGATCAACGGAAGCAGTAAGTCGTGCAAGTCATGCGCGATTTGCGAACGTTCCAGATCGAGTAGCTCTGACGCGGCCGGAAGGCCACCACCGGGGGGCTGTGAGGGTGGCATCCTCAGCTAAACCAACCTTTCTTTTCGAAGCTAGAGATCGCCTTTTCCTCAGATGCTTGGATGTCAAACAGCTTATTGAGGTTGGTGATTTTGAAGACCTCGAGGACGTTCGGAGAGACCTCGCAAAACTTCAGGTTCACGCTCTGAGCCTTGCAAGTCTTATTCAGCATGACCAACTTCGTGATCATCGCCGACGACATGAATGAGACGCCTCGAAAGTTCAACAACAGTTTCTTGTTGATCGCTTGCGGTACGGCCTCCTGCAATTCCCGGCCGACCTGCTCAATTCGTTGGCTATCGAGAATCTTGCTGTCCATAAACCCGACAACCAAGACTTCGCCGTTATTTTCCGTTGTGGTGGCCGACATTGACAATGCTGCTATGAGTAGATGAAGGGGCCAGCGAAAGTTCATGGATGCTCAAAACACATCCCCTTTCGATCCCAACAGAGTACCAGCCCGAACGGCCCAGGGCAATTCGGCGGCCCTTCTCGGGACGAGATTCTCGGCGGATCGTTCCCCCGACTAGGAAGCCTTCTCCCATTGGGAAAGCCCGGCAATTATTGCCGACCGCAGAAAGCAGACCTCGCCGATGTGAAACAGCCGACTAACGCAGATGAAGCTTCGTCGCGTCGACCATCACCGTGTCGATGTCGGCATTGAATGTCGCCGAACCGGTTACCAACACCACGTCGCCTTTTTTAATCCCCAGTGCAGTACGTGCATCGCCCGGAATCACATTTCCGTCGGCACCGACAAATCGAACAATCGCCTTGGGAGCCATCGCCAACTTCCGCTTACAGAACGGACAATTATCAGCGTGTTCGGGATCGCCACCGGCGTGATCTTCGTCGGGAAGTTGCGAAATCATAAACGCGACCTCGCCTGGCTGAAACGGATCGCTGTCCCCCGCGTCGATCCGTCCTGCGATCACGACGACTTCGTTTTCCATCTCAGCTTCTTTGATTTCCGTCGGCGTCTTTGCCTCTCCTTCAGGGGCTTCGGAAAGCAACAACTCCGGCGCCGTCGCCTGAGGTCGATCCTGACTGGCATCGGTCGTTGCCAGCTCGGCCGAATCACACCCGACCAAGACAACGCAGCCGAGCACGGCGACAAATGTGAATCGAATCAAACCAATAAACATCTTCATCTACCATCGCCCCTCAGATAACAGCGACTCAGCTTTAATAATCCAGCGTACCAACACTGGATTGCCACTACAGCGGACGGCGTTAACAGACACAGCGTTTCAGCCACCGTTGAACACCTGACAAGAAGCGTTGTCGCTCCCGCCGAATTTCCGCTAACGCTCTGCGGATAACGAAGGGTCAACGGCGCCCGTTATCCTTGAAGCAATCAGCGGGGAACGGCGTAAGCCCATCACGGCTTACACCGCGCCGGATAAACTTGCCCCTAGAAGCAATGGCCAAACGTGATTATTCCACGCCGCTCAATTCGTCGATCGATTTCTGGATCGATTCCTTCACTTCGTTGTACTTACCCACCGGATCAACATTTTCATCCGATGTATGCAAAGTATCGTCGACCGCGGTGAAGTCATTGATCAATGACTCGAGCGACGCTTTTGCCGCAGCCTTGGTCTCCGAGTCATCCATTTTTGCGACCATCTCTTCGCCGGCGATCAACACCTCGCCAACGTGGTGCAATGCTCCGTGGGCGTAGCTGGGGTTCGAATCGCTCATATGCTTGGCGATTTCCTTGTTCAGCTCGGTGACCTCGGCGACAACTTCGTCAATCGACTTAAAGTCATGGCTATGGTCATCGTCATGATCGCCGTGGTCGTGACCGGCGTGATCACCATGGTCATGACCATCTTCATGATCGTGCTCAGCCGTTTCGGTCTCGCTGACGGTCGTCGTCGACGACTGGCCACAGCCGGGAACGATTGCCAACGAAAAGGCGGCCAAAATACCGAGGCAAAATGTAAAAGTTGTCTTGGTCATCGAGTGTTTGTGTGGGTAGAAGGAAGGTGGGGGTGACAATCGGCACCCTACGACCGAGGCTTGAAGTTGCGTTGATACGGGCGAGATATTCCAGGGGATACGATGATGACGATTGACGCGTCCCCGTATTTTATCGGGACTCCGGCACAGGCATGACACCGTCCATTCCACACCACGTCTCCCAACCGGCGGCCAGACCGGCCGATGGCAGAAAACAGTCGGTGGCGAAAAACAGTCGGTGGCAAGGCGCCAGGCGGTAGGGAAAAATCGACAGCCTTCAATCACGCGACGGAAGGGAAAACGCAGCCGAAGGCCCACGGCAGCTTGAAACGCCGACGGGATTCTGACGACAATTATCCCTCACGATTACGCACGCGGCAACGGCTTGGTTCAAACCGTTTGGAACACCCCAGCACTTCGTTCCATTTGAAAATACGGGTTCGAGTCATTAGCCGCGGGTGTTAACCCCGGTTAACGCACCGAAACCGTGGCGAACGCCATGCGGTTAACCCTGAAATCGATCCGGAATTCCCTAGCTTCGCCGCTCGCGACGGCGTTCGGATTCCTTCAACAGGATCTTCCGCAACCGAATGCTTTCCGGTGTCACTTCGACCAGTTCGTCATCTTCGATGTATTCGAGTGCCATTTCGAGCGACATATCGCGCGGCGGCTTTAAAATTACATTTTCGTCGCTACCAGAGGCACGCATATTGGTCAGCTTTTTCTCGCGGCAAGGATTCACCGTGATGTCATTGTCACGAGCATTCTCGCCTACAATCATGCCTTCATAGACATCGATCCCGGCGGGCACGAAAAATTCGCCACGATCCTGCAACCCGAACAGGGCAAACGGCATCGTCTTCCCACTGACCATCGAAATCAACACACCGTTGGATCGACGGGGAACCTCGGCTTCTAGCGGACGGTAGCTATCGAAACGGTTGTGAATCACTGCGGTCCCACGAGTCGCATTAAGCAATCGCGTTCGCAACCCGATCAACCCCCGCGATGGAATGGTGAAACGCAGCAAGCTGTACTCGCCACGCTGCTTCATTTCCTCGAGCGCGCCACGTCGCAGGCCGACCAACTCCATGACCGGCCCCATTGCCTCGGTCGGAACCTCAACCCGAAGTTGCTCAAACGGCTCATGAAGCTTGCCGTCGATTTCGCGGTTAATCACACGTGGCTTACCAATGCTCAGCTCGTATCCCTCGCGCCGCATCGTTTCGATCAAGACCGCCAGGTGCAATACGCCGCGCCCCTTCACCGCGTAGGCCTCGGTACCCGGGATCATTTCGACCCGCAGGGCGACATTCCGCTCCAACTCCTTTTCCAACCGGCCCTTAATCTGACGCGTCGTCACGTACTTGCCTTCGCGTCCGGCCAGTGGTGACGAATTGACCGCGAACACCATTTCCAGCGTCGGCTCATCGACTTCCAACCGCGGGTAGGGATTATTCGCGTCGACCTTCGAAATCGTGTCACCGATCTCGACACCCTCAAGACCTTCGATCGCGACGATGTCACCGGCAGTGGCCGTCTCGGTCTTCGTTCGCCCGAGCTTATCAAACACATACAAGCCAGCAACTTTGTGCTTGACCACGCCCTCTTTTTGGTGCAAATCGATCGTTTGCCCCTCGGTGATCTCTCCCGCACCGATTCGGCCGATCGCGATTCGGCCAACATATTTGCTCCAGTCCAACGTCGTCGCCATCATCCGCAGGGAAGACTTGGTATCGACGACGGGCCCCGGAAGGTGATCGACCAATAGATCGAGTAGCGGCCGCATGTCTTCACTCGGCGTCTCCGGATCGTCGGTCGCAAACCCAGCTTTCGCACTCGCGAACACATAAGCGACCGAGTCGAGTTGATCTTCCCCACCGAGTTCGGCGAGTAATTCGAGGGCCTCATCGAGCGCCTCGGCAGACCGTGCGTCGGGCCGATCGATTTTGTTCACCACGATAATCGGTTTGACGCCCGCGTTGAGGGCCTTTTCCAGAACATAGCGCGTCTGCGGCATCGGGCCTTCGGCGGCATCGACCAACACCAAACAACCGTCAGCCATTCGCACCACTCGCTCGACCTCACCGCCAAAGTCGGCGTGACCAGGCGTGTCGATCAAGTTGATTTTGACGTCCCGATAACTGATCGCGATGTTCTTCGACAGAATCGTGATCCCACGCTCTCGCTCTAAGTCGTTGGAGTCCAAAATCTGCTCGCCTTTCAATTCCGTGTCACGGAACTGGCCGCTCTGTCGCAGCAAGCAGTCAACCATGGTCGTCTTGCCATGGTCGACGTGGGCGATAATGACGACATTCCGAATATCGGCACGTCGTTCGGATGCGCCGTCTTGTTCGGAAACTGCAAGTGGTTCGGACTGAGACAAGGTAACAAAAACGTGTTGGTGAAGACTTTGCGCCAAAGTCGAAGAGAGTTTGGCTGGGCGGAACGACACGTATCAGATCAATTGTGCCCCTAGGGATAAACGACGAGATCTTGCAAAACTTGATCTTGCGGAAGATCGCATCGCTAACCCGCGGGCACCGGAAACTTACTTACCCTAAAAGCCAGGATTGATCGACGAGTGTCTGAACATCGAGCACCTGCCCTTTGCGGGTTCACTAAAGAGTTGTAATATTCCGCACAGCAACCACGTGAAGAGTCCGAAACGCCTGCGATTCGTCGTCGCGGGCTTTGACTAGCACCAACTTTGTGAAATAAATCACAAAGTCCTCCTGCATTTGTACAACGTTCGAGCGTGAATCCACCGGCTCTTCGGTGATTTGTTGTGTCGACGACGGATGCACACCCACCGCTTCTCCCTAGGCATATGATCACGATCAAAGAGGGACTGGATCTTCCGATTCTCGGCAATCCCGCCCAGCACATTGAAGTTGCCAAGCCTGTCAAACAGGTCGCATTACTTGGCGACGATTACATCGGAATGAAGCCAACCATGTTGGTGTCGCCCGGTGACAAGGTCAAACTCGGTCAACCGTTGTTCACGGACAAGAAAACCGAGGGCGTGACCTACACGTCGCCGGCCGCCGGTACGGTCGCGGACGTCATCCGCGGAAAGAAACGAAAATTTGAAGCGATCATCATCGACGTTGATCCCTCGCCCGCCGAAAGTGACAGCGTCACCTTTGACGTCGGCGATTTGGACTCGATGAGCGGTGAAGCGTTGACGTCCCTGCTGACCGAAAGCGGTCTATGGACGGCACTGCGGACACGCCCGTTTGGAAAGATCCCCGCGCCCGGAACGACGCCGAGTTCGATCTTTGTCCAAGCGATCGACACCAACCCACTTGCGGCTTGCCCCGCAACGGCGATGGCGGACCGAAAGGACCAATTCATCGTCGGCCTTCGAGCCCTCACTAAGCTGACCGAAGGCACCGTACATGTTTGTAAAGCTCCGGGATCCGAAATCCCCGGTGACGGGGTCAACGGCGTTCAAGTCACCGAGTTTGGCGGTCCACACCCCGCGGGGCTCGTGGGCACGCACATCCACGAACTCGACCCGGTCGGTCCGAACAAAATGGCTTGGTACCTCGGCTACCAAGACGTGATCGCAATCGGGGCGTTGATCACAACCGGCAAGCTGGACGTTCGCCGCGTGATTTCGCTGGCGGGCCCGGTCATCGACAAACCGCGTTTGCTAGAAACCCGTCTCGGCGCTTCGGTGACCGAGTTGATCGACGGGGAGTATGACAGCGATGTTAAAGTTCGCCCGATCTCCGGTTCGGTGCTCAACGGGCACACCGCCATCGCCCCGCATCAGTTCCTGGGCCGATTCCACACGCAGATTTCCGTGCTTGCCGAAGGCGACGTGCGGGAATTCCTCGGCTGGCAAATGCCCGGGTTTGATAAGTACAGCACCACGCGAGTGTTCGCGTCGGCGATGTTGCCCGGGAAAAAATTTGCCTTCACGACCTCGACCGGCGGCAGCGAGCGTGCCATGGTCCCATTGGGGACGTACGAAAAGGTCATGCCACTGGACATCCTGCCGACGCAATTGCTGCGGGCGTTGATTGTCCGCGACACCGATCAAGCCCAACAGCTCGGCGCCCTCGAACTTGAAGAAGAAGACTTGGCGTTGTGCACGTTCGTTTGTCCCGGGAAGTATGAATACGGATCCCTGCTTCGCGAGAACCTGACAACGATCGAGCGTGAAGGCTAACCACGCAATCATTCCCCCGTTCAACGATTGGCGCCCGCCGCCATCGATTCCAGCATTTGATTTCGGCAATTCTGAATCGATCCAAATCACCCGAAATTTTTTGGACACTGAGTAACCAATGAAAGCACTTCGCGATGCTCTGGACAAAGTCCATCCGCTCTTTGCCAAGGGCGGACCGCTGCAGATCGCGTATCCAATGTACGAGGCGCTCGACACGTTCTTGTACACACCGGGCGAAGTCGCGCATGGCAAAACGCACGTGCGCGACACGATCGATCTGAAGCGAATGATGATCACAGTGGTCATGGCACTCGTGCCAGCGACCTTATTCGGTATGTGGAACGTCGGTTACCAAGCAAACTTGGCGATCCAACAAGCCGCCGAAGCCGGAGAGCTTTACCAAGGCGGACTTTACTACGACTTCCACCACTGGCTCGGCTTCGCCAACGATCCGAGCAACATCACGGATTGCTTCTTCTTGGGGGCGATCCACTTTCTTCCGATGTACATCGTTTGCATGTTCGTCGGGGGACACATCGAGTTGGTTTTCAGTGTTCTACGCGGGCACGAGATCAACGAAGGCTTTTTGGTAACCGGTCTGCTGTTTCCCCTGACGTTGCCCGCGTCGATTCCGCTGTGGCAAGTCGCCGTGGGGATCTCGTTCGGGGTGATCGTCGCTAAGGAAGTGTTCGGCGGCACGGGGCGGAACTTCTTGAACGTGGCATTGACCAGTCGTGCGTTCTTGTACTTTGCCTACGCCGGCCAAATCAGTGGTGACAAAGTCTGGACGGCGGTGGACGGTTTCAGCGGTGCGACGGCCCTCGGCCAAATGGCCGCGGCTACGCCCGACCCGAGTGGCGAAACGAACGCCGCGATCGCGTCGTTGCAAAGTGTTCCCTATGCCCTCGGCCAAGCCGACCCGGTCACCTGGACCGAGCCGATCACCCTGACCAGCGCGTTTCTTGGGACCATTCAAGGCTGCGTCGGCGAAACCAGCACGCTGATGTGCTTCATCGGTGCGGCGATCCTGATCGGAACCGGCATCGGCTCGTGGAAAATCATGGCCGGCGTCCTCGGCGGCGTGACCGCAACGGCACTGTTCCTTAATGGCGTCAGTGGCCACACCAACCCGATGATGGACGTTCCGTTTTACTGGCACTTTGCCGTCGGCGGTCTGGCCTTTGGACTGGTCTTTATGGCGACTGACCCTGTCAGCGCCTCGATGACTGAAACTGGAAAATGGATCTATGGCGGTTTGATCGGGTTCATGACGGTGCTGATCCGCTGCATCAACCCGGCGTTCCCCGAAGGTATCATGCTGGCGATTCTGTTCGGCAACGTCTTCGCCCCACTGATCGATTACTTCGTTGTCTCCATGAATGTTCGCCGGAGGATGGCTCGTTATGCCGCAACGTGATTCAATGCTCGGAACCCTGCTGACCGCAACGATCTTGTGTGTGGTCTGCTCCGCCGTCGTCAGCGTCGCCGCTGTCGGCCTGCGTGACCGGCAGGAACAGAATAAAGTCCTCGACCGCCAAAAGAACATTTTGGACGCGACCGGTTTGGCTCGCGGCGAATATGGTCTGCCGGCGGCCGAGCTGTCAAAAGAACAGATCGAAGAGTTGACCGGCTGGATTAGCGAAAAGCTGGTGGACTTGGAAACCGGTGAGTACGTCACCGACATGGATCCGGCCGACTACGATCCGCGTGAAGCCGCCGAGAAACCGGACAGCAGCATCGCGATCACCGACGTCGTCTACGATCCCGGTGTCGATCGCCGCGAAAAGATTGCCAAGGTCTACGTGGTAAAAAAGCCCGGTTCCGAAGGTGACTTTCAGCAGATCGTATTGCCGGTTTATGGCAAAGGATTGTGGTCGACCCTGTACGGCTACTTGGCGTTGCGAAGTGACTTGCAGACGATCCAGGGTCTGACATTCTACCAACACGCCGAAACGCCGGGTCTTGGCGGTGAAGTCGACAATCCGGCATGGAAAGCCCAGTGGGAAGGCCAACAACTTTACGACGACGAAGGCCAGCCAGCCGCGATCGTCGCAAAGGGCCCCGCCCCGTCGGGAAGCGTCTATGCCGTCGACGGCCTATCGGGTGCAACGATTACCAGCCGAGGCGTGACGAACCTGCTTCGCTATTGGGCGAGTGAGAATGGCTATGGCCCATTCATCTCGCAACTCAAAGACAAACAATCCGACCAGTCGGGATCTTAAGACATGGCAGAACCACAAGCGAAAAAGGTCGTGCTCGATCCGTTGATCGACAACAATCCGATCGCCCTACAGATCCTCGGGATTTGTAGTGCCTTGGCGGTCACGACCAAGTTAGAAACCTCAATCGTGATGGCGATCGCCGTGATCCTGGTCACGGCATTCAGCAACTTGGCTGTCAGTGCCATCCGATCATTCATCCCCAGCAGCATCCGGATTATCGTCCAGATGACCGTGATCGCGTCGCTGGTAATCGTCGTCGACCAAGTCCTCAAGGCGTTCTTGTTCGACATCAGCAAACAGCTTAGCGTCTTCGTCGGTTTGATCATCACCAACTGTATTGTGATGGGACGTGCCGAAGGCTTCGCGATGAAAAACAAACCGGGCGTCAGTTTCCTCGACGGTGTCGGCAATGGCCTAGGTTACGGCTTGGTCTTGCTGTTCGTCGCGGTCTTCCGTGAATTGTTCGGCAGCGGCACGCTGTTCGGCTACGAAATCCTGGCACTCGATCGTAACGGTGGTTGGTACAACCCCAACAACCTGATGCTCTTGCCGCCGAGCGCGTTTTTCTTGATCGGACTTTTGATCTGGATCATCCGCGCGTACAAACCCGAACAAATCGAAGAGGCGTAAGGGAACGAAATCATGGAAAATGTGATCGAAACACACCTCAGCATTTTGCTGAAAGCCATCTTCGTCGAAAACTTGGCACTCGCATTCTTTCTCGGAATGTGCACGTTCTTGGCAATCAGCAAGAACGTCAAGACAGCCATCGGCCTCGGCATCGCCGTGATCGTGATCGAAGCGATCACCGTCCCGGCGAACCAGTTGATCTACTCGTTGCTGCTCAAGAAAGGCGCGCTGACTTGGCTGAACGGATTCGTGTCGACGGAAACGATTGACTTTGCCACCGTCGATCTGAGCTTTCTGGGATTCATTAGCTTCATCGGCGTGATCGCGGCGATGGTCCAAATCCTGGAAATGTTCTTGGACAAGTTCGTCCCATCGCTTTACAACACGCTGGGAATCTTTTTGCCGCTTATCACGGTGAACTGTGCGATCTTAGGTGCGTCACTGTTCATGCAGGAACGCAGCTACACCTTTGCCCAATCGTGCACTTATGGTGTCGGCTGCGGGATCGGCTGGGCCCTCGCGATCGCGGCACTGGCCGGTATCCGAGAAAAAATGAAATATAGCGATGTTCCACCCCCGCTTCGCGGTTTGGGCATCACATTTATCACGGTTGGGTTAATGGCGCTTGCGTTTATGTCCTTCAGCGGAATCCAGTTGTAATCCGCCGCCAGCCCCTCCTTGAATTCCTAAATATTTAATCAGTCAAAGAGACGAAAATGGCCACCATCTTTCTTGGCGTCCTGATGTTCACCGCGGTGGTGGTGGCACTCGTGGTCGTCATTTTGCTCGCCAAAAAGCAACTTGTTGCTTCCGGCCCGGTCAAAATTCTGATCAACGATCAGAAAGAGATCGAAGTACCAGCCGGCGGTAAACTTCTCGGCGCACTCGCCGACGCTGGGATCTTTGTTTCCAGTGCCTGCGGTGGCGGTGGAACCTGTGCGCAGTGCCGCGTGAAAGTCACCGAAGGCGGTGGTGAGATCTTGGCAACTGAAAAAGATCACATCAACAAGAAGGAAGCTGCCGAGGGTGATCGTCTTTCGTGTCAGGTCGCCGTCAAGCAAGACATGCTTGTCGAAGTCCCGGCCGAAGCGTTCGAAACCAAGAAGTGGGAATGCACCGTTCGCAGCAACGATAACGTCGCGACCTTCATTAAAGAGTTCGTCCTCGAACTGCCAGAAGGCGAAGACGTTAACTTTAAGGCCGGTGGTTACATTCAGATCGAATGCCCTCCTCACGTCGTCAACTACAAAGATTTTGAGGTCCAAGAGGAATACCACGAGGACTGGGATAAGTACGACATTTGGCGGTTTGTTTCGAAGGTCGATGAGCCAGTCATTCGCGCTTATTCGATGGCAAACTATCCGGGCGAAAAAGGCATCATCATGCTAAACGTCCGGATCGCCACCCCGCCGCCTCGGAATCCCGAGTTGCCGCCCGGTAAAATGAGTAGCTACATCTTCGGGCTTAAACCCGGTGACAAGGCGACCATCAGCGGTCCGTACGGTGAGTTCTTTATCAAAGACACCGATGCTGAAATGGTATACATCGGTGGTGGTGCGGGGATGGCTCCTTTGCGAAGCCATATCTTCGAACTGTTCAAACGCCGTAAGACGAACCGTAAAGTCAGCTACTGGTACGGTGGTCGAAGTCTTCGTGAATTGTTCTACATCGATCACTTCCGTGAAATCGAAGAAGAGTTCCCGAACTTCAAGTTCAATATCGCGTTGTCCGATCCGTTGCCAGAAGACAACTGGGACGGATACCAAGGGTTCATCCACCAAGTACTACTGGAAAACTACCTGAGCAAGCACCCGGCTCCGGAAGACATCGAGTACTACATCTGCGGCCCCCCGATGATGAACGCCGCCGTCTTTAAGATGTTGGACGACTTGGGTGTCGAGCCGGAAAACATCATGTACGATGACTTCGGCGGATAGGAACCGCAAGTTTCCCCACCACACGATAACTGTCACATGACAATCCATCACGCGCGGCGAAGCTTTGCACTCGCCGCGTTTTTTTACATCGCGGCGTTCTTACTCACCGCACTCGATTCTGGAGCGACGGTGTCGGCGCAATCAAACGCTGACCTCCGCCAGTTCAATGGATCGACCATGGGTACGAGCTACATGGTCAAGGTCGTCGGCGCCGACGATGTCGACGACAATACCTTGAAAATTTCGATCGACGCGGAGCTACGGCAAGTCAACGACGAGATGTCGACCTACTTGGAATCGTCCGAGATCACGCGATTTAACGAGTCCTCGAGCACCGATTGGTTCTCGGTAAGCGCCCCCTTCGCCGAAGTCGTCGACTTTGCCCAGCAAGTTTCGCGGAAAACGGATGGTGCCTTTGATGTCACTGTCGGCCCACTCGTGAACGCATGGAGTTTCGGCCCAACCGAACGTACCAACACGGTCCCCGGTGATGGCGAAATAGAGAAGCTTCGGCAAATCGTCGGCTTCGACAAACTTGATGTCCGTCTGGATCCACCGGCACTACGAAAGTCGGTCCCCGAATTACGCGTCGACCTCTCCTCGATTGCCAAAGGTCATGGTGTCGACCGTGTGATCGAACGCCTGCAGATGCTTGGCGTCGAAGCTGCCTTCGTTGAAATCGGGGGCGAAGTTCGGACGATGGGAAAGAAGCCGGATGGCGCTTGGCGGGTTGGAATCCAACTCCCCGATGCGACCCGCGATACCGTGATGATTGCTCATGCGATGAACGTCGACGACAAAGCGGGAAATGCGATGGCAACATCAGGTGACTATCGCAATTTCTTTACCGCCGAAGGCAAACGCTACTCACATACGATCGACCCACGCACGGCAAAGCCGATCGAGCACAACCTCGCCTCGATCACCGTCGTCGCGCCGACTTGCATGGCAGCCGACGCTTGGGCGACGGCACTCAGCGTGGTTGGAACGAAAGTCGCCGTGACACTGGCGAACGAGCATCAACTGAATGTCTTGCTTGCCGAACGCCAGGACGACACGTTCGCGATCCAGGGAACTGGCAATCTCGCTGGCTACGCCGAAGACGGTGAAGCGACGGACCAATCAGCCACCTCAACTTCATCATCGAAAAAGGAAAAAAGCTTGCTCCAAGACGTACTTCCGATCGCGATCCTGTCGTTCGGGGTCTTTTCGATCCTTTTGTTTGCGATGGCTTTGGGCGTGATTTTTGGCCGAAAACAGATCAGCGGATCTTGTGGCGGTTTGAATAATCAAACAAATTCCGATGGCAGTACGAGCTGTTCGCTGTGCAGCAACCCATCGGATGCCTGCCGCGAACTGCGTGAAAAGATGGCCACAAACGAGAACGCTACCTGATGCTCAATAAATAATTTTCGCTAGCACAGGTTTTCTTTTTGAGATTCCATCGGTGGGCGTGGTCTAACATGACAAGCGCCAAGCAACACCGGGTTGATTCATGGAATCCGCATTCGAAAAACCGATCGATACCCATCGCGGGCTGGGGCGTGAACACGCCGGGACCTACGCGATGGGAAGCAAACTGAGTGAACGCGAGTTTGCACAGTGCGTCGATGCGTGTATGCCTCGATTGGTTGCGACGGCTCGTCGTCTCGCCGGCGACGAAGATCTGGCCGCCGATGCCCTGCAAAATGCACTGCTGAAAGCGTCCAAATCGTGGCGTCGTTTTGAAGGTCGCGCCTCGTTGGAAACATGGCTCATTCGGATTCTGATTCACTGCGTCCGCGATTCAATCGGTGACGCGATCATCCGCCGCGAGCGTTTGATGCAGGAAACGCTCGAATCAAACGATTCACTAGCCAGTGCAACCGACCCTGGTCGTGGCCCAACCGAGCAGGCGTGTGACGCCGAAACAGATGCGATGATTCGCAAAGCGGTGATGAATCTGCCACACCGTCAACGCGAAGTGTTCTCGTTGGTCATTTGGCAAGGGATGAGTCATGACCAAGTCGTCGAGATCTTGGGGATACGTTCCCAGACTGTCTACGCCAACCTACACGCGGCGAGGCAACGATTGAAAGCCGAGTTGAAACGTCATCTCGATGGAGGACGCGATCCCGACTGAGATCTGATGCGGCAACGGAAACCGCCACGGCGTTCGGCAATGAAACAATCCGAAACTCTTGGCGGCTTGTTGATTTAATCAGCCGCAATCGCGATAGCGTGCGGTTCTTCAGCGCCAATCTTGGCTAGTTCCCGTCGGCTGATTGTTGAGTCGCTCAATTCGATTAGGTCAACAAACCGTCGGCAAGTTCCGCTACTTAAATCTGCGAAGCGACCTCGTTGGGAGCAAATAGAACGCGATGGAAAACGATCCTCTTGAATCGATGCTTCGGCAAGCCGATCCACATCACGGCAATGAACCATCGCAGGTTGACCAATGTCGATCACAATGGACCCGATTGGCAGACCGTCGACGACAAGTACGTCGCCGAATCCGATCGGCTTGTAAAGTCGCGGGCGGTCTAGCAATCGCCAGCTTTGTTTCCCTTGCTTTGCTGCTCCGTTCCGAAACCGGCTCGGACAATCACCAAGCGGCACTGTTGCAGCGGTCCGTGGTCAATGTTGAACCGCTCGATAAAAAGGAGTTCTCGGTCACCGCCACTCCACTCGACAGCAAACGCGACGATGAGCCCATCCCCCAGCCACCCCGTTCGGGTATTCGAGCGGCTTCAAATCATCCGTTGCCAACCGATCCAGCTCGACCGAATGCCACGACTACCTTCTCCTTTGAACGGTATGTCGATCACGCGGGTGTTCCCGGCAGTCTGTCCTGGAACAACGCCGCTCGCAAACTCGCAGCCAGTCATCCGCAAGTTCAACGAATCGCCATTCGTGCTGTTGAACACATTTCGAATGTTGATAAGCGACAACGTTCGGTGGACTTGGTTGTCGCTGCAGCCGGAACGGACGCGCGATCGCTTCTGATACGTTGGCTCGACAACTCCACCGTCCGACCAATTGCGTGGCAACGTCTCTATGATTCAGCCACGCCGGATGAACGATTGCAGATGGTCGAACTCGCGCAATCGGATTCCGAAAGGCTGCAAATTTGCAATGCGATCGTCAACCATCCAGACCCTTTGGCGGTTCGGCAACTGGTGACGTTGGCAGAAGATCGATCGTGGCACGCCGCATTGAGTGCAAGCACAAAAGGGATCAGACCAGAGCATTTGCAAGGTTTGATTGAAATAATCCGATCAGACAACCGCGAACTGCGTACCGGAGCCGTCTTTGTGATTGCAACCACTCCCAACCAACAGATTGACCAACAACTGGCGGGTTTGGTTCTGCAAGGACGCCATCAGCAAGCAGCTTACATCGCGTTATTGTCACGAAAGACGCCTCAGGCACAAACATTTCTCAGCCATGCCGCGGCGCAACCCCACCTTGCTGCTTCACTTTACTCCGCTCACGCCCACTTCGTGAATATCAAACCTCGTCTCCACTTCTGGCTCACTCAACTTCAAGGTGATCATGATGAACCGGCAAACACTTCAGAACGTCAAGACTCGATGGTCCATGACATTCGTCTCGTTCGCAATGCTCACGTATCTGGCGGGACCAGTTAACGCACAAGTTGCAGGTTCCAATCCGACGGCCGCTAGTAAGAAATTAGTGACGAAGGTTTACGACATTTCGAACTTACTGGAATCACCTCGACTTCTATCCCCCGATCAATCCCAGTCAACGAACCCAGCGACACAGGGAAACAACATGGGGGCTTATGGTGGTGGTCAAGCTCCGGTGGGAGGCGGAGGTATGTTTCGCATTCCCGATAGCATCCTTCCTCAATTCGGTGGTGGAATGGGTGGAATGGGCGGTGGCATGGGAGGCATGGGAGGAGGGCAGTTCGTTCATCAGCATCCTCAGCAAATGACCCGAGAAGCACTCAAAGATGTCATCATCACACACGTCAGCGGTGACACGTTCAAATGGATGGAAACGTCCGGTGAAGGCGGCGACCTGAGTATCGTTGGGCCATTGATGATTGTGACGCAATCGGAAGAAGCTCACCAAAAGATCGCTGCCTTGTTGGATCTATTAAAAGCGGGCAGCAATCCTTCGCCGACCATTCAGTTGGAGATTCGCCTCGTTCAAATCGAAGCCGGACAAACGAAAGCACTCTCCAACGCGACGACAGAAAACCTCGTAAAGCTCGCCAACGAAGCTCATGCGGCTCGCATTTCACTGCGATGTGACAATCACAGAATTGCAGAAATTGCATCGGGCTTGCGCCGCAGCTATGTCATGTCATTGACGCCCGTAGTCGGCAGCAATGACGTTCACATTGCGTCTCGATCAAGCGCTTACCGTCCCGAAATCCAGACGACGTTGCTAGGACTCTTCGGCCGCGTCAAACCGGCAATCGCTGCCGATGGAAAACAAGGTCGTATCCAACTAGGCATCCAAATGGCATCGGCTCCCGAAGAAGTTCTCTCGGCAACCTTTGGTACCGGTCAGACCACCGACCGTGTCGAAATTGAAACGGCCACATTAGAGACAACCGTTTCGGTGGATGCCGACAAGTGGACGATGGCCGGGACCGTCGCGATCACCGATGCGACCAGTATCGTTCAATCAGGACAGGCACTGCCACACGTCGCGATCCTGATGCAATGGACCGTGGTCGAATAGGTTTTGACGCCATCCAAACAGTCTGGCGAAACTTGGACCTACTCGGATGGACCTGCGTAGATCGAGGCGAGTTCGAGAAGGACGGGGATTGCCGCTTCACGAAGTTCTTCTTTGGGTCGGTCGGCGAACTCTTGTTTAAGACGCTGCAACTCCGCTTCCAGTCGATCACGTTTCTGACGTTGCTCGGTTGTCAGCGGACGAAGATCCGGATTAACCAAAATTGAAAACTGCGAAGCAAAGTCTCCATCGACGACACCGTCTTTGACTTTGGCTTGTCCTTGCAGTAACTCGGCGGCAGATCCTTTTTTGTCGGCGTTGTCGTCGATCAGCGCATGTTCGCTCGCCAAGCGTCCTTTTTCGTCATAGTATCGTTGCGTTTCGATCGATGCACGAATGAATGCTTCCTTGGCACTGACTTCGTCATCGTGATCGAGATCCGCATCGGCCGAAGCAAAAGCCTGGGCAAGAAACTGACCAAACATCGCGAAATTATGCTCACCGCCGTTCCGAGTTGCGGTGATCACCACGCGCCCCGGTTGGCTCAACCGGTTGATAAACGGTGCACTCGAAGACGTGCAATTGGCGACCACCAGTGATCGCTTCATTGGATCCAACCACGCATCAAATTCACTGCCGCTGGCATCGGGTCCGACCAAATTGAATTTCGCCACACGCCCATCCCAGGTCCCATGACCGATCAGAACGATCCAAAGCGGAGTATCGAAATCGGTTTCCTTTTCGGTTTCAGTTGGTCCCCCGATGTTTGCAGCCAGCACGGATTGTAATTCGTCTTTCGTGGACTCGAATTGATCACTTGGCTCCGGACCAATTTGTCGTATCGACAACCCCGCGCGCTCGCAATTCTGCTGCCACTTCTTTGCCCAAACCTCAAAAATCGTTGCGTACTCAGCCGTCCCACCGGCTCCGACGACAACGATCACATCAAGCAATTGCTGTTCGATTGCCGGATCAGAACTTGCCGGGGCTGCAGACTCCCCCGCTCGCAACGGAGCCATCATGCATAGAATCAGTAGGCAACAAAGCCCCCTGTCGAAGCTTACCAATCGAAATCTCCGATCCTTACGCGAACGTGGAAGTACCTCTCTCGTATGCGATAAGAGGTCGTGGGCGGGTTCTGAACAGTCGAATCGTTTCTCTCTCATCGAACTAAGCTAAACCTCGGTAGCGTCGAAGGCCCCACTCGGCACAGAGACAACCGAGGGCGAGCGACAGCACCCAACCTCGATGCCAAATGGGATAAACCCACGTTTCCATCACGGGAACCTTTTCCGAATTCAGTTGTTGTGCGAACCGATCAAGATTGGATTCGTCGATCAGTTTACCGCCACTCTTCTGAGCAATCTTTTCCATTAAACCGCGATTGAATCCGATGTGATCAAATTCACGTCCGGCGATCTGACGCGTCCAACCGCTCGACGGAGTACCAACCACTTCACCGTCGGCGGATCTCACCTCGGCGTTGGCAACGTAGGCACCGGCCGAGTCATCGAAAAACGATGTGCGAACGACTCCCGGTCGCTCGGGTACCGGTTGCACGGACAATGGTACGACCGCGCCGTTTGGCTGGCGAACAGTGAGCTTCACATCACCGTTTTCAAGAGGCGCGTAGGCTTCATCGAACGATTCAATTTCCAGAATGACGGCCCCCGTTTCTGGATCATCCCTAGTAACGATCTCGGTACGACGAGGAACGTCACCGACTAGCCATCGCACCATCTGACGCCATGATTGATAAGAATCGTCGGCCTGACCGGGTTCGGCATTCATCGCCCAACGCCAATAATCGGCTATCAATAGCGCGCCGACCTTTCCGCGCCCGAATCGTTGCACGGCCACCGCGGTTCGTTCTTTGCCAACAGAATCAGTCACCGTAGCAAGTCGGTACGCCCCCGGCTTGAGGCTGCCGACTTCGTTGACCGAAGTGAAATGCGTCATCGACCGTAAGCGTTTGTTTTCCTCGCTGACTGTTGATCGCAACCTCATCCATGGTTCCAACATCCCTTCGCGAGTCAACCCGAGCGATTGATTCGACGGTCCATCCATCGTACGACCGGCGACGTACACCGGCGAAAGGTCACCGAGAACGGAGTCGTCAAATGCCCGTCCGGCCCACATCTCCTGGCCGCCGAGAAACATCAGACCACCGCCTCTCAATGATACGAAGCGGCGGATCAATTTAAGCTGGTCCTGTGAAAAGAACTCTGGCTCAATGTCGTCGACGATCATCGCGTCAAAGTAAAACAGTTGATCCTCCGTTTTCGGGAATCCAGAAGCAAGCTCGTCAGCTTGCTTGACCCCGATCGGAACCAATACCGGTTCATCGTATTGCTCGGCTGTCTCTTCGGCATCGTCACCAAGGCCCTGAAACAAAGGATTTGTGCCTGAGACGGCTTGATCACGAAAACTGAATTTTGGCTCCTTATTCGCCATTCGCAACAAACCGGTCAATTCGACTTCGGCATCCTCGTCGACCGCGCGACGCAGAAACTTAAATTCCCAGTTGGGACGTCCTGCCAAATACAACACCCGATAGGGTCCCGACCGCCGATCGACCGTCACTAATTTTGTGTTGTTGATCAATGTCGTTTCGGATGAATTAGCCTCCATCAGCGATTCGGACGATTCAAACGCCGATTGATCCGTCGTGCGAAACACATCGACACGATAGAACCGCAGTCCAACCTGATCGGGGCGGAACTGGAACGAAGTGTAGTAGCTCGATTCGTCTGCCTTCAGAGACAACGTCTGTTCTTCGACGATGATGTTGTCCTGCGAATCGGTCAAGCGAACGATCACGTCACCTGTCAAAACACCATCGATCGCAAACTGCACCGTCAATGTGATCGGTGAAACTTCAAAATTGGTCTGCCGAATGGAGGTCCCGGTGATTCTGAGGTCATTCAAGCCGCTCAATTTTTCGGGGACAACGGGATAGACAGGGAAGTCCAGTTCGGGCAAATCATCGTAGTCAATCCCGTCGGCCAACCCGTTGCCATCGCTCAGCAATAGTACGCCGGCGACGGGGCGACCTTGCAACCGTTGGTTAAGTTCTTCAAGGTTCTTTAGCAAGTGGGTCGCCTTACCATCGCGACGCAAATCGGCAACCTCGCCGGCACTTGATAGCCGCTTGTCGAATCCGTAAATCCGCGTTTCAAATGATTGCGACAAATCGGCAAACAGTGGTGCATTGCCGGCGAAGTTTTCGTCAATCCGATCCCGCCAGGACTGGGACTCTCTGCCAATTTTCAGCCCCATGCTCTGACTCGTATCCACCACGACCGGCAGTAGATTCGCACGCGGTCGCGGACGCTGGTCCCGTCGCATCGGTTCGAGCAAACAGACGGCGAGCAGCGCGATCGCGGTCAACTTGAGGATGACACCGACAACCGCAAGACTGTCACGCCGATTCGTTTTGGCATAATTGAACAACACCAAGAACGTTAACAGCGTCCCACCGACGATCGCAGGGAAGACCCACTTTGGTGATCCGACGACGAACTCGGCGAACATCAGCGGTGATGATTCCACAAACGAATGCACATTCAACTCCATCACCGCGACTCCGTCTGACTGCGACCGACTTTTGCGCTACCCAAATTTTCGTAGTAACGCCGAACCGCGTCGGCAAACTCGGCCGGAACAGGATCACGATCGATCGGAACCAATTCATTTTTGCCCGCGGTTCGTCGCAGAAGTTCGGCCCGGACCTCCCGCTCAAGTTCACGAAGTGGTTTGGCGACCATGTCGTCGACCAATTCCCACTGGGGTGGCTCCCCGTGCCGTTTCATGTCACTCCGCATTTGACGAACACGATCACGGATCGTCGTTGCTTGGGCACGTAGATCAGCGTCGTCAACCATCTCTTCGACGTCACGCATTCGATCCGACCAAGCCCGAAAATCTCCCGTTAGTGGTCCCAGCGGACCATTGTTTGCGGGCGATTCGGCGGCGTATTGGCTGCCGCCACCCTGCGGTTGGTCTCCCGGTTGTTGGCCACCCGGTTGTTGGCTCGGCTGCTCGCCCTTTTGTTGCCCGGGTTGCTGTCCCGATGCCTGACCAGGTTGTCGCAATCCAGGGCGTGGTCGCGATTGACCGCTTTGGCTAGCTTGCTGCCCCTGTTGCTGGCCCTGACCCTGTTGCTGGCCCGATTGCTGGCCTTGACCATTTTGTGGGTCTCCCTGCTGAGATTCGGCTTGGCCTGGTTGGGGTTGATCTGCTTGTGGTTGGCCTTGCTGTTGTTCAGAGCGTTGGCCACCACCTTCCTGAGCGTCTGAGTTTTCCTGTCCGTTGGGCTGTTGTTCACCGGCGGGCTGATTGGAAGCACTTCCCGAAGGCCGACCGGACTGCGAATCTCCGTTTTGCGCCGCGTTCTCTGGCTGTGACTGATCTGGCTGTGACTTTGCCGGCTGAGTCCCCGTTTGCGGCGTCTGGCGTGAACCATCGAGGTTACGATCTTGTGCATCCGGGTTTTCGATTCCCGCTTCACGTCGGAGTTCTTCTTGAACGCCTTCCCGTAGCTGCTCGAGCTGTTGCGCG